>CAIJXA010000137.1 GCA_903824515.1 uncultured bacterium | reverse complement strand
TACGATGCAGTACGTCAAGCCTGACATTCAAACGATTTGCGTGGGGCTGGCTGCTTCAGCCGCGTCACTGCTCTTATCGGCTGGCAAAAAAGGTAAGCGGATGATTTTGCCAAATGCTGAAGTGATGATTCATCAAGTCTTGGGCGGCACTAGTGGTCAAGCTTCTGACATCGACATTCACGCTAGACATATTCTGAAAACCAAAGATCGTTTGAACAAGATTCTGGCCAAACACACCGGTCAGACAATTTCCAAAGTTGAAAAAGACACCGACCGTGACTATTTCATGAGCGCCGAAGAGGCCGTGAAATATGGAATTGTGGATAAAGTGATTAGTTAGCTTTTTAGGCTTTAGCTTCTTAGCTTCCTAGTTCATAATGAGAATTTTAGATAAAAAAAACACCGCGAGGTGTTTTTTAGATGGTATTTTCCTAAAAAGCTAAGGCCTAAAAAGCTGAGAAGCTAATTAGAGTGTTTCCCAAATCCCTTTGAAAACTTGACGCAAGCCTTCGGCGGTGACGGCGTCGTGAATTTCAAAAAGGGAATGTGGCTTGGCAAAGGTGTTGACGATGAGGATGTAATCACCGAAAACAGCTTGGGTCACGCGAATGCTTTCGCCGCCTGGCCAATATTTCATTTGTCGCGCTGGCAACTCCTGTCCTTCGAAAGAATGGCCTTCTTCTTTTTCATTGGTGACCATTTTCGAAACAA
This sequence comes from uncultured bacterium, assembly GCA_903824515.1. Lineage (GTDB taxonomy): Bacteria > Patescibacteriota > Minisyncoccia > Moranbacterales > GWC2-37-73 > CAIPMZ01. Next base: position 791 of record CAIJXA010000137.1, on the reverse strand, counting down.
TGGTTCCATTGGTTTGTTTCCAATACCATCCCAGCCAATCTCCATAGTTTTTGATCAGTGAGCTGTCTTGCACGCCCCACCAAATTTTGTCACGCTCAAGTCCGCTGCGATTCCAATCCGGAGTTTTGCTATACAGATAGTCATTGAGTTGCGCTTCTTCGATGAATCGGACTTTTGGAATTGAATAGCCTTGTGATTTTGGCAGAAGTGCCAGTTCTGGCAGGAGCGACTTGGCAATCGCAAGTTTCTCTTTGGCCTCTCGCTCTTTTTTTTCGGCGTCTCGCAAAATCATCTCAGGTGAAAGCGCCAAAAAGTGCAGGCCAGTTTGGCCAGTTTCTTCAAGAATCAGTTCCAGTTCAGCCAATTTTTTGCCAATCACATAGACCGTAGGACGGCTCAGACCGGTCTTTTTTGCGATGCGTGATGGGGCAATGTTGGCGTTTTCCAGCACGCAGAGATAAACGAGAATTTCGTTTTCAGACAGGCCTAGTTGTTGAAGTTTTTCTTGAATCATAATAGTCATTGTCATTCCGGACTTGATCCGGAATCCTGAGATTTAGCACATTGAGTGTTATGTAGTGGAGATCCTGAAACAAGTTCAGGATGACAAAATAGCATAACTTTTATACTGCAATGATAGCATATTCCAAGATATCTGTAAAGTATTTTACGACAGAATATTATAGCTCAAATAAAGCATAAAATAGCTATTAAAAATTAAAATAGTATAGCAACCTTTGACGATTTGCCAAAAACGTAGTATTATGACTCGTTATAGTTCATTGATATTT
>CAIJXA010000136.1 GCA_903824515.1 uncultured bacterium | reverse complement strand
GGAAAGCGGATTGATAAATTCCTGGCAGAGGAGTTTTTTTTGTATTCTCGAGGTGAAATTGTGGAGAAAATAAAAGAAGAAAAGGTTTTAGTTGGTGGAAAAAAAGTTAAACCGAGCTATAAATTGGAGGAAAATGATGAAATTGAAATAATAGAATTTGATGGACAGCAGAAAAAACTTTTGCCAAATGACAAAATCAAGTTTGAAATTATTTTTGAAGATAAAAATATCCTCGTTATTAATAAGCCAGCAGGATTGCAGGTTCATCCAAGTGAAGCTGCGCAAACTGACACTTTGACTAATGCTTTGATTGCTCAGTATTCTGAAATTTCTGAAGTTCACGACGCAACGGTTGATGCTTATTTGAGACCAGGGATTGTGCATCGGCTGGATAAAGACACTTCAGGCGTGATGGTGATTGCGAAAAACAAGGAAACATTTGAGCAACTGAAAAAAAATTTTAAAGATAGAAGCATTGAAAAAAAATATTTAGCTGTAGTTGAAGGAAACATGGAAAATGAAAGCGGGATTATTGATAAGCCATTGGCAAGGTCAGCTGGCTTTAGCAAGCAATTGATTGCCAGAGAAAATACCAAAACTAAGGTGCGTGAGGCGGTGACAAACTATGAAGTTGTTGAGCAATTGGAAAATTTTGCGTTGCTTTCGGTTTCGCCTAAAACTGGCAGAATGCATCAGATCAGGGTACATCTGGCTTCAATTGGTCACCCGATTGTGGGAGATTTGATTTATGGAAACAAGGCGCAAAAAATGCTTGATAAATTTTTTGTCAAAAGACAACTACTGCATGCAAAAAGCTTGGCATTTGATTTGGGCGGAAAACGCTATGAATTCGAGGCAAAAATTCCAGCCGATTTTGTTGATTTTTTGGCTAGGCTAAAAGAAAAAAGTTAAAAAAGCTCGCACTTTATTTTTCTGGTTTGTTTCGTTACTTTATGGGTCAACTGCTTACTAAATAACAATGTAACAATTTAATAATTTAACAATTTTGCACTGGGTTGACGGAAAACCCTTTTACTAGTATGATGGAAAAGCTTTTTAATTTACTTAAAGAAGTTTCCTATAGCCAATTTTAGGCTTGCCTAGCAGCTAGTGAATGCGGGAAGGGGGATATAATGTTATGAACAATAAATTGGTAGAATTTAACAAGAGTCAGAAGACATCAGAAATGCCAAAATTTAGAGCCGGAGATGTGGTTAAGGTGTTCAGAAAAATTATTGAGGGAGGAAAAGAACGTATTCAGGTTTTCGAAGGGATGATTATAGCAATTAAGGGTGCTCAAAGCTCTTCATCTATGATTACTGTACGAAAAGTGTCTAACGGTTTTGGAGTTGAAATTGTTGTACCCGTGCAATCTCCAAATATTGAAAAAATTGAATTGCTCAAGCGCGCCAAAACTCGAAGTTCAAAACTTTATTATGTTCGCGAAAGAAGTGCTAAATCTTTGAAGATGAAGTTTACTGATGCGGCTAATCTTGCAAAAGATGAAAAGAAAACTCCAGTCGTTGAGGCAGTCGTTGAGGTTGTTGCTGAGCCAGTTTTGGAGGAAGTTGTGGTTCAAGAAAAAAAAGAAGAAGCAGTAGCATAGATAAGAGCATGTTGACTGGTTGAGGATAAAATCTTTTTTGAGAAATCAAAAAAGGATGCCCCGATGGTGGAATTGGTATACACACATGCTTGAGGTGCATGGCTTTAATCGGCATAGGGGTTCAAGTCCCCTTTGGGGCACATAAAATCAAATTAAAAATTTAAAAATCAAAGTTTAAAATGTTGGTGTTCACTGCGTTCACAATTTTTTGTAAATTGGTCGCAAGGTGACTCAATAATTTTGCATTTTGAGATTTACATTTTTAACTTTACAAACGGGTGATTAGCTCAGTTGGCTAGAGCACTTCTCTTACAAAGAAGGGGTCACTGGTTCGAGTCCAGTATCACCCACATGGGAAAGGGGTCGGGAAAACGGTAGTTTTCCCGCGGTGGAAATATTAAAACCGCAAGGTTTTAAGGAGCAGCTTTGCTGCGACGCCTGGGTAGCTCAGTGGTAGAGCAGAGGATTGAAAATCCTCGTGTCGTGAGTTCAATTCTCTCCCCAGGCACATGTTTTTACCGGGGTCCTTAGCTCAGCGGTTAGAGCAGGCGGCTCATAACCGCTTGGTCGCTGGTTCGATTCCAGCAGGACCCACAGGCATTAGTTTAAAATTTAAAAATCAAAATTTATAATGTTGGTGTTCGTTTCACTCACGACTTTTATAATTTTGCATTTTGAGATTTTCAATTTTCAATTCATAATTTTCAAACAAATTTCAATATTCAAATGAATTAATTCTTTAAAACATTTGGAAATTTGATAATTTTGATTTGTTTAGAAATTAGAAATTGGAAATTCCATGCGTAGCATGGGCGCTCGCGGGTATCGTATAGTGGCTATTATACGTCCTTGCCAAGGATGAGACGGCAGTTCGATTCTGCTTACCCGCTCATTGAAACACAAAATTCCCATTTGGGAATTTTTTGTTTTGTAGACTTTGGTAAGCAGAATCGAACCAAGGGGGGTTGGCGAAAAATATTTTCCCTGTGGCGGAATTTTTCAAACCGAGGGGTTTGAAAAAGCGACGAAGGATCGTGTGAGACTTTCCGTTTGCTCGCTCAAGACTCAAAATACCCAGATTAAATTCTGGGTATTTTGCTTTTAATATTTTAATAGGTAAACAACTCCTATTGTTTATTCTTTATAGCGCCATGAATTGCATATGACCCGAAAAGAATGGCACCGAATAAACCGTATTTATTATTTAGGATTTTTTGAGGTCAAATGGTATTGACATTATGGCTGTAAACTGTACAATTATATGTTCTTTAAAATATTAACTTTCTTGAGAAAATGGAGGATAAATGAATAGGAAAGAATTTGTGACTATTTTCAAAATGCTTCTTGTTGAGGTTGCTGAATTGTTGCCAGAGAGAGGTAGGGTTTGCGGTTTGAAGATTTATTCATCAGAAGATGGCAATGTGCGAATACCAATTATCATTACAAAAAGTGAAATGAGTGTTTGGCTGGAGGCACTTAAGCCCAGCAGTAGGGAATCAGTGAAGGAAACACTTCGTTGT
>CAIJXA010000135.1 GCA_903824515.1 uncultured bacterium | reverse complement strand
GAACTCACTGAAACAAAGAAAGAAGATTCTGAAACAAGTTCAGAATGACAAGATGAGTTTGCCCCAGCAACGAGTTAGGATAATGAGGGGTTTTCACCCAAAGGGTGACCATCCTCTGGATGGCTTTTGTAACTTCTTCTTTGCGTCTGTCCGCCTTGGGAGGAGAAAAGAAAAGTTAATCCTGAATTCGGGCCTGGATTCCCTTTTTCAAGGGAATGACAATGCGGGGATGAGTGACATGGGTCAGCTTGATAAATCAATATTTCATTGTTTGGTTTGTTTTTCATATGTTTGTGATATTTCAAATCTCATTGTGCAAAAGTTTTTTGAGGAAAAGAATAGTTTCCTCCGGCGGACCGTTCTGCGGAAATTTCTTCATTGGGATTGATGGAAAAACCTTTGGCGATTTGTTCGTGCAGGATTTTGGTTGCCCATTTGCGAAATTCAATGGCTCGCTTGGAATTGATTCGATATCCAACTGCCAAGACTATGTCCAAATTATAGAAAATCACTGGCTTGTCTGAATTTGCAATCCGCATTTTTTGAGTGTTGCACTCTCTGTCAATTTCTCCATCCTGAAAGATGCCTTTGATGTGGCGCGAAACAATCGACTGATCTTTTTCATACAAATTCACAATGTCGCTCTGCGATGCCCAAATCGTGTTGGTGTAGATATTTTTTCTGATTTCAATTTCTCTGTTTTCAATTTTGAAAATCAAAATCTCGTTTTTCATTTTTTGTTTCATATTTTTTTGCTAAGACTTATAATGATATTATATCACCACAGGGAAAAGACGTCAAAAAAACTCCAACGTGAAAGTTGGAGTTTTTAGGAAGATTGATTTTCAAAAATTTTAATAGGCTTCAAAGTTGACAGAGCCATCGGATGAAATTCCCGTGCAAGTTCCGCGCAAACCAACTAAATTGTTGCCGACGACAAGGCGACCTTTGATGGCTGCAATGTCAGGTGAAGCTGCTTTGATGGTGATGTGCACAGGAAAAGCTGGTTGACCAAGGACTGCCCCTTTGGCATAGGTTCCACCGGGCGGAATCGTTTCTGAAATTGTGAACCGCCAATAAAGTTCCTTGCTGGCTTGAATTGCTCTGCGATTGCACAACTGCCAATCGATTTTCATTTGATCATTGACTGCCTGATTTTTTGCAGTTTGTGCGCTTGGAGCTGCGACGGCGGGACTAGGCTGGCCAACAGCAGATGCTGGCGGCTGGACAACCTCCAAGTGATTGACGGTTTCTGACTGAGTGGGAGCAGGCGTGACAGCGGCAGTTTTTTGATTTGACGCAGTGGTTGGGGTTTTCTTTTTTGCAAGAAGCAGAAAGGCTCCTGAAGCAAGACCAAGAAAAATAATCACCCCCAAGATAATTTTTATTATGTTGTTCATTTTGTTTTTGTGATAATTAGAATCTTGCTTCTCCATCAATCACCAGTTTTTTCTTGAGCGACAATGCTCCACGTTTTCTGATGGTTCGCACTTTGTCTTTTTGATGCACGATTTGCTCTTGAAGTTCTTCAATAGTCAAATCAATTGAAGCTTCAATACTTTCAGTGATATTTTCGCTGCGAAAAAGGTTGCGAGGAGTTTTGATCATGACTTCCACACGAAATTTCCCTTTTTTGTCCAAATCAATTTCAACCTCAGTCTTCAGAACTTCTTCCATGAATTTTTTGTCCAGACTGCTCAAGCGCTTCTCAATATATTCACGTGTTCGCTGATCAACTACTACTCCCTTAAAAAGAAATCTCAGATTTTCTGTCGTGCTCATAGTTTTTTTTGTTTAGTTGATTATTTTTTAGACGCTTACAATTTCCTTTGTCATGCTGAATTAATTTCAACATCTGTTTTCTTTGTTTAAATAAGTTTCCTGTGTGCGAGATCCTGAAACAAATTCAGGATGACATAGTCTTTTTTTAAAACCCAAGATAGTTCACTTCTTCAACCAATTGAATTCCGAATTGGTCGCGAACTTGCTGCTTGACTAAGCTTACTAGCATTATAACATTTTCTGCGGTTCCGTCACCAGTGTTAATAATATAGTTGGTATGCTCCTGGCTCACCTGAATTCCGCCAATAGTTTTTCCACGCAATCCAGCCTTATCAATGATCCAAGCAGCTGGCACCACTCCGCCTCGAGCTGGCACGCCTTTTTCATCTTCAAATTCTTTGAGCAAATCCTGGCTGTTAATCTTGGGATTCATGAAATATGAACCGGCACTTTTGGCTCCTTGTAAACCCTTTTTGGTTCTGCCCATCACGGTTTCCATGACTTTGGCTTTGCACTGGGCAACATCCGCCGGAGTCAATTTCAGGGTGGCAGAAAGCACTATCAATTTTTTGTTTTTCTTGAAAATACTTGAACGATAGGAAAAATCACACTGCTGATTTTTGAATTTCACAATTTCCAAAGTGTCGCCATTCAAAGCAGTCACCTCATCAACATGGCTGCCGATTTCAGTGCCATAGGCTCCAGCATTGCCCCGCACTGCACCGCCAAAAGACCCTGGCACGCCAGCCAGAGATTCAATGCCAGCAAATCCATTTTCAGCCGAAAAATTCACCACCTTGATCAAGGGTGTTCCAGCTGATATTTCCACCAGGCCATCTTGCACTTCAGCTTGACTGATTTTCATGCGAATGATGAGACCATCAAAACCTGCGTCGCTGATGAGCAAATTTGTCCCGCCTGCCATCACATAGAAATTTAAATCTTTTACTTTGGCAAATTGCAAAGCTTCTTTCAACTCTTCGAGCGTTTTGACATCAACAAAATATTTCGCCTCTCCGCCCAAACGGAAAGAAGTCATTGGAGCTAAGGGCACATTTTCTTGAATTTTTAGCATAGAATTTAAATTTACTTATTATCTATTAACGAATTGGGACTGAATTTTTAATTTGAAATTTGAAATTATTAATCAATAACAATTGCTCAAATTTTCCACGTTCTATTTGCTTCTTAATCTTTACTAGTTACCGATTACCAATTACTTTTTTATTCCCTTCTGATTTTCGAGATTCTTCAAAAATAAAGACAGCCAGGGTTGTGGCAATCACCACCATCCAATCTTGCCAATCAATTGGGAGCATTCGCAAATATTGTTGCAACACGGGTACATACATCAGCATAAGAAGTATGAAAATAGAAATTGCTATCGCCCCCAGCGCATAAACATTTTTGAAAAATCCAATTGCAAAAACTGAAAGATGCTCACTGCGAGCTTGCAACAGATTGGCCATTTGAGTCATCGACAAAACAGCATAGGCAGCAGTGGTCGATCTCATGTATAGTACGCTGGCAAAATCAATTTTATTGCCAAAATCCCAGCCGCCTCTTTTCATCGACAACACAAAAGCGATCACAGCTCCAACGGCCATCAAGAGCCCTACCCGAATAAGCCTGAAAATGCCATCTTTGTCAATAACTTTTTCTTTTGATTTGAATGGTTTTCGCAGCATGATATCTGGTTCTGATGGCTCTAGACTGAGCGAAAAAGACGGGAAAATGTCAGTTCCTAAATCAATGGCCAAAATTTGCACAGCCGCAATTGGCGCTGGCAATCCAAGCAAAACCCCGATAACCACAGTGAAAAATTCACTAACATTCGAGGTAAAGACATAATACACAAATTTTCGCAAATTTTGATAGATGGTTCGGCCTTCCTTAATGGCCTGGACAATGGAAGCAAAATCATCATTGAGCAAAATCATATCCGAAGCATTTTTGGCCACATCAGTGCCAATTTTTCCCATGGCAATTCCAATGTCAGCGCGCTTGAGAGCCGGCGCATCATTGACGCCATCGCCAGTCATAGCAATAACATAGCCACTTTTTTTGAGAGCAGTGGCGATGCGCAATTTTTGCTCAGGCGCAATGCGGGCGAAAGCAAGTTCCTTTTCCTTGATTTTGGCAATCAATTCTGCGTCTGAAAGGGTGTCGAGTGTTTTGCCATTGATAACTTCCCCATCGGAAGATTTGAGCAAGCCAACTTTTCTGGCAATGGCCCTGGCCGTGATTTCATAGTCTCCAGTAATCATGATTACTTTGATACCACTTTTGGCACACTGGGCAATAGCTTTGTGCACATCCAATCTCGGTGGATCAATCATACCCATTGTGCCCATCCAAATCAAATCTTTTTCAGCCTTCACGACATATTGCTCTTTGGAAAATTTTGACAAATCTCGAACAGCAAAAGCCAACACGCGCAGGGCTTGCTCGGACATAGCATTAAAGCTATTTCTGGCTCGCTCTTTGTCCTGCTTTGAAAATGGCAGGATTTTGTCGCCAATTTGTTTTTGATTGCACAAATCAATGAGCACATCCGGCGAACCTTTCACAAAAGAAGTGACGGTGGAATCTTTTTTATTCTTGAAAATCACGCTCATGCGCATTCTTTCTGAAGAAAATGGGTACTCGTCCACTTTTTTCTGATCTTTGTGAAAAAAAGCCAAATCATTTTCAAATTTTTTCGCTGCCACCAAAAGTGCTCCTTCAGTCGGGTCGCCAGCAATTGTGCACATGTCATTTTTTTCAACAACATCAGCATCATTGCAAAGCACTCCGATTTGCAACAATTTCTGCAAATGCGAATTTGCAGCCGGATCAATTTTTCGTCCAAACAAAAAGAAGCTGCCCTTAATTGAATAGCCTTCGCCATCAACCGTAAACTCATCATCCCCACACAAAATATTGGTAACCATCAATTCATTGCGCGTGATCGTACCAGTTTTGTCTGTGCATATAACATCCACCGATGCCAAGGTTTCCACTGAATTTAATTTTTTGGCCAGCACATTTTTTTTCAGCAGTCGTTTCATGCCCAAGGAAAGAGCCACAGAAATTGCTGCCGGCAAGCCTTCCGGCACGACTGAAACTGAAAGTGCCAACGCAAACAAAAAGTTATCATAAAGCGAAGTTTTCGAATAAAAGCCTGCAATCATGACTAGGGTTCCAATTGAAACGGCCGCAATGGTGACATCTCGGCCAAGCACGCGCATCTGTTTTTGCAGGGGTGTATCATCTTCTTTCACTTCAGCCACTAGGTTGGCAATGTTGCCAAGCTCAGTTTGCATGCCTGTTTGCGTAACCACGGCCACAGCAGTGCCGCGTGTCAGTGAGGTTCCCATGAAAACCATATTATCAATGTCAACTAAGTTCAAATTTTCACCATCTTGCGGAGCAACCGTTTTTTTGCCAGCTTTCGATTCTCCCGTGAAAATAAATTCATTGGCATAAACGTCATATCCTTCCAGCAAATAAGAATCCGCCGCCACAGTGTCGCCAGAGGCAATGTAAATGATGTCGCCGGGAACCAAAAATTTGGCATCAATTTCTTGGCGCTGGCCATCGCGCAAAACCACTGCCTTGTCACTGGCCAGCTGACGAATGTTTTCCAAAGTTTTTTCCGCTTTATACTCCTGCAAAAATCCAATCAGAGCATTGATGCCCACAATCAGCAAAATGATGGTTGTGTCACGATATTCATGAAAAAGAAAAGCCAAACCTCCCGCCACCAGCAAAATCCAAACCAAGGCGTCGTTAAACTGATTGGTCAGCAACGAAAACCAACTCCAGTTTTGTTTTTTTTGGACTTCATTAAATCCGGCCTGTTTGAGCCTTGTCCCTGCTTGCTCAGTTGTCAAGCCAGCAATTGAGGACTCGAATTTTTCTAAAACTTCTTCTTTGGTTAGATTGTATGTTTGTTTTGGCATATTTGAAATTAAAGAAAGCCACTATTTAAAATTTAATTACTAGAAACTATTTTCTGGTGAAAAATCTTCGCCTTTCTTTTTTCAATTACCGCATTAATTTTTTTAGCCCCTTCCCCCATTTTATCTTCAAAGTTGTGCTGTTCGTTCCTCAATATATTTTCTAAACCATTCATCATTGCTTCATATCCCTCAAATGAAATAACAGCTTCATTTTTTTGAGTTTCTACTTTTTCCATTAAATCTAAAATTTTCTCACACTCCTCGTAATATCTACGCTCATCTTCACTAAAGTTCTCCATTTCAAATAATCGAATGTCTTCAACTTGACTGTTGGTTAATTTTAGATAAGTATTGTTTTCCTCTGTAGGATTTTCTCGAAATTTTTCCTTTAATTTTAATCTCGCCCCTCCCTCAATAAGCTCAGCATCAGTGGAGTTTTCTGAAAGTTGAGCTTATCTCTTTTGTAAAATTTCTTTTGATGTTGGCATTTTTTCCCCAAATGACATAGGTTTTTATTTTAAGGTTATAGGAAAATAAAGACTTCAAACTTTTTTAATTATAGCATAATCCGTCGTCACTGCTAAGTTTCACGATCGTGAAAATAAACAAGCCGTCAAACTCCTTAGAGTTTGACGGCTTATAGCTTATTTTGGTGCTACCAAAAAATATTCTTTCAGGCACCACCAATCATTGTCCTGTTTGGAATATACAAAAACTTTTTTAACAAAAGTGTTGTATATTATTCCCCTTGGAAAAGTCTGCTGCAGTCGATGTACTTTTCCAGATCTGACAATTTCAGCATCGACTTGAAACTGAGCCTCCTTGAGTGTTTTTGCGTAACCCATGGTTCCACGCCGATCAAAATAATAATCAGCTTTTTCTGGAGTTGTCTTTACTATTCTGCAACTCCAAGAAAATTGATAAGAAACTTCCCCCCAAGATGTGCCAATGCTTAGGCTAACTTTTGGCTCCAACACTTTTGCCGGATATTGTTCTTTTAATAAGTTACCGACCTCTCGAGCAAAATCATTAGCGCTAAGATGAGCACCAGCTGGGCTCAATGATGCAAATCTTAATTCATATCTGTCAGGCCCTACTTTCTCAAGTTTTTGTTGAGCACTTACCTCAACAAAGCCCAGGAAAAGTACCAGGAAAAGCATGGAAAATTTCATGTCTTGGGATATTTTGATTTTTAGAAAAGTACTATTTATCAAACCTAAATCTCAGGGCTTGATG
>CAIJXA010000134.1 GCA_903824515.1 uncultured bacterium | reverse complement strand
TAAATTTTTTAGCATTGGACTAGTGAATACTTATATTATATGACACATTATTAATAATGTCATTTCATAAAAAAGAGGTGAGACATATCTAATGTCTCACCTCTAACCACCTTGACTGCTTAAACTTTCTGACGAAAGTTCCAGCAGCCGATTGTTTCAACACTGCCCTTGGCCAACAAATTTTCATTGGTCAAGTTGACTGCGCGGCGACCGAGGCATGAGTTACATTTGTTTTTGGCGAAGTTGTCACACTCATCCCCACATTTGCCAGAGAATTTGCGAGTGCGGATAATTTGCATCTCGCATGAGTCCCAGGCTTCCTTGAGTGACACGTTATGCATGTTTCCAAGTACTAAATCCATGGCCCCGATGCAGGGTCGGACCTCGCCATATTGATTGATGTATAGGTGGTGCATGTAACGGTCACACACGGTACCGACATAGCTCTGCGACAATTCCCAGGTGTTTCCAAATTCTTGAGCATCGATTTTCTGAAGTTCAAGAAGTTTTTTTTTAAGTTCCTGATCGGAAGCACATAGCTCGCAACTTGTGCCGCGTCCACGTTTCAGCAAACTGTCACAATCGAAAATGATGTTGTTTTTTCTGCAATAGCGCATGATTTTGACTACATCATTCAGGTTGTTGAGTCTTCCGCTTTCGCTGGTCATGATACTTGTCACTAATGCCATCCGACTTTTGCGACCAAACTTTCTCAAGCATTCAATTTCATTGTTGAAATCTTTTCGCATCAGAAGCTTGATTGCCTCATTTCGTTTGGCTCCATAACCTTTGCGAACAAGACCGCGTGCAGGATCACTAATGAACTTGTCCTGCTTTTCGGCATCAAGCGTGTTGCCCTTGAGCATGATTTCAACAGGAAGCTCATGCAATTGCTCTGCGAGTTCCTCAGTTATGAATTCGCCAGTTGTGAAAAGTGTGACATAGATGCCAAGTTTTTCACATCTGCGGATAATCTTCATCGTGAGTTCAAGATTTCTTCCAAGCAACGGTTCTCCTGCGCCAGGGATCGCAATTGAATCAACGCCAAGTTTCTTTGCTTGTTTCAAAATTGATTCGTATTGCTTCCAAGAGAGCAACTTTTCTGTTTCCAGTTTTTCGCCGCCACATGCGTAGCAGTAGGAGCAAAAAAGATTGCAGATGCCTGGAATCTCCAACCACATGGTTTGAAGTTTCCCATTGTTTTGACGCTCAAGTCCGTGTTGGACTGATTTTTCGCTAATGTTTTTCATAGTTTTCTCCATTAAAATTAATTATTATGCTTCCGGCCGGAGAGCACAAAGATCAAAAGGAGAAAAAGTTTGAATTGTTAAATTGCAGTCATATTTCCATCTCAACATCAAAGCATAACACAAACTGTCAAATTATGTGGAGTAGGTGGCTAGTAATTACAATAATATTGACAAATTATGGCTTTAATGATACAATAAAAGTGTCGAGATATTTTCCACAACAATCTTAAAAAATATTTAAAAACTGATTATGGTAAGATGTTTCTCAAGAAGAGACTCAAATCTTATTTGACGGGATAAATGATAAAAAACCTCCTTTCAGCTCTTAACTTTTCCGAAAAAGAATCGCTCGTTTATTTGGCCTTGCTTGAACTTGGAAGTGGAAAAGCCCAGGAGATTGCCAAAAAAACGGGGCTCAACCGCACGACCGTGTATGATATTTTTGAAGTCTTGATGCAGAAAGGGCTGGTGAGTAAATTTAAAAAAGGCTCAGCGACATTTTTCAACGCTTTGGAACTAAAACACTTGCTGACTTATCTTGATCGCGAAAAAGAAGAACAATCCAAAAAGATTGAAAAGCAAAAACAAAAAGTCTCCGAGCTTTTGCCACAATTAATTTCACTTCAAAACATTTTTACCGACAAGCCGAAAGTACAATTTTTCGAAGGTGAAAAGGGAATGCGAGAAGCCTATGAAGACACGCTTACTGCTGATGGAATTCTTTTGGGATATTCTAACTTAGAGACAATCCATGAGGGTTTGCCAAATTTTTTTCCTGAGTATTACAAGCGTCGAGTTGAAAAAAAGATTTTCGCTCGCGGAATTTTGCCAAGAAATAAAATATCACTCGAAAGAACCACCCATAATCAAGAAGAAATGCGCGACGTTCGTTTTCTGCCAGATGAGGACATGACCTTTTCACCAGAAGTAAACATTTACAATAACAAAATTTTGATAGTTTCCTGGAAAGAAAAAATGGCCATTCTGATTGAATCCAAAGAATTAGCAGGTCTTCAAAGACTTACCTTTAATTTGCTTTGGGACACGTTGCCTAGG
>CAIJXA010000133.1 GCA_903824515.1 uncultured bacterium | reverse complement strand
GCTACTGGTAACAATGAGGCCATGAGCGTTTGTCAAGATAAAGGCATTGTTTGCCCAACCTCTCACACTATTGTCAATTGTCCCGGCTGTGCGATTGAGGCAAATCGCAATGGTGGTTGGACTGAAGTTGCGCCACAGTAAAAAAGAATTTAACAGCCTAACTCAAGAAAAGGCAAGGGTTGAACCCGCCTTTTCTTTTTAGTTTTTTCTCTCAATCGAATCTCCTAAGCAATGGGGCTTTTTTCTCTTTCTAATCCTACGGTTGATCCTGCGCCGAAGCCCATCGGCCAAACATTGGATCTGCCATAGGTGGCATTGCAATGCTGAACGATTTTTGAGAAGAATTGTTTTGCGCCTCAGCACTAGGAATATACTCAATTTGTTGCACAACTTTTGATTGATCTGTTTTGTTTGCTTTTTCTTGCGAAATTTTCTTGCCTGATTTTATATTATAATACGTAATAATTGCGGACATTCCCCCTGCCTGTTTTTCATCATCCAATTGAACGTCATAAGCTATGAAACTTTCTTTCGGTTGATTGAGTAAGACTTTTTGCATGAAATCTTTCCATATTGGCGCAGCCACAAAAACTCCGTCAGCCCCCTCTTTCATCGGATGATTATCATTGTTACCCGCCCAAACTCCTACGGCAATTGAGGGCGTATAGCCAATTGTCCAGGCATCGCGAAATTCTTGAGTTGTCCCAGTTTTGACAGCCACAGCTCGACCGTCATCTAAAATTAACGCGCTTTTTGAACCAAAAATAGGCGCTCTGGCAGCATTATCAGAAAGAATAGAATTTATTTTTCTGGCAACTTGCTGATCCAATACTTTCTCAGAATCCAGTTCTAATTGCTGAATAATTTTACCTGAATTATCGATAATTTTTTCAACCGACTGGACTGGATTTCTAATGCCCTCGGTTGCAAAAACTGAAAAAGCGCTAGTCATGTCCACAAGTTTGACTTCACCGCCGCCCAGCACCAGCGAAAGTCCATAACGCTTGCGATCATTGAGCGTGGTGATGCCCATACGATGGGCAAGTTCAATTGTGCCATCTATACTAGCCAGATACAGCGTTTTGACTGCTGGAATGTTGAGTGATTGCGAAAGCGTTTCGCGCATAGTCAGCAGCCCGTGAAATTTTCCATCATAATTTCGCGGAATATAGTCCTTTCCACTTCCATCCGGCCCAAAATCTGTTTGAGCATCAAGGATTTTTGTTTCCGGTTGCCAGCCAAGTTCAAAAGCATGGGCATAGGCAAACGGCTTGAAAGATGAGCCGGGCTGCCGAGGACTTGTCGTTACGTTAACTTGACCATCAATTGATCGATCAAAATAATTCTTACTGCCAACCATGGCAAGGATGTTTCCATTTTTTGGATCAATTGCAATCAAGGCGGCATTGGTGGCTCCGCGTGAAAGATTTTTTTGAACTCCGCTAGTAACGACTTGCTGAGCCGTTTTCTGCATTTCCCAATTGAGAGAAGTATAAATTTTCAGCCCGCCGGTCTGCAAAAAATCTTTTCCATATTTTTCTTCCAATTGCCTGAGCACATAAAAAACAAAATGCGGAGCTTCAATTGGTTGACTGAGTGGTTTTACTTTTGAAAAAGTATCAATTTTTAGAGCTTTTTCAATTTCAGCTTGTGGCGCAAATTTAAGTTCACCCATTCGCAATAAAATATTTTTTTGCCTGAGCACAAGTTCACTATGATGAGTGGCATAAGGAGAATAATACGATGGCGCCTTAGGAAGCGCTGCCAAAAAGGTCGCCTCATCCAAAGTCAAATCCTTGGCCGCCTTTCCGAAATATGTCTGACTTGCAGTTTCAATTCCATAGGTATTGGCACCATAGGGAACTTCGTTTAAATATTGATCCAGGATTTGATCCTTCGAATAGTTTCTTTCAATTTTAAGCGCAAAAACTGCTTCCATAATTTTTCGCTGAATGGTTTGCTCTCTTGTCAAAAAGGCACTCCTAGCAAGTTGCTGTGTGATAGTAGAGGCTCCTTGACGAATCTCATCATTTTGGATATTGATCTTGAGCGCTCGCAAGATTGCCACTGGATCAACTCCGATGTGATGATAAAAATTACTATCCTCGGTGGCAATTGTCGCCCTGCGAACAACCTCGGGAATTTGTTCATGCGAAACTATTTTACGATTTTGTTCTCCATAAAGTTCATACAGCACGTGTTGCCCACTGCTATCATAAATCGTCGAAGTCTGTGCAACCTTACGCATTGCCAACTGACTTGCGGGAGGAGTTGCGCTGTAATAAAGCCACGCCACAAGGCCACTTATCAAAATTATCATCATTAAAAACGCATCGAAAAGACCCAAAAAAATTTGCCAAAAATAATACCTTCTTGATTTTCGTTGATTGATTGTCATACAACCTATACTACACCCTTTGACAGGCTTTCTTCAAAGTTGCGATTTTAACAAGATTAAAAGGGCTCTTTGCAAAGAGCCCTTTTGTTTTTCAGAAAATCTAGAAACCGGCAGCCTGTTTCATCACATTGTAAAGATCAATTTTAGAAATTCCCAGGGCTTCCATTTCCGCTTCATGCACAAGCCACATTGCTTCAATTCCCTGGTTAATCACCATTGGAACCCCATTTAGGGTTTGAAAATTTTTTTCTTTAGCAATTGCGATAAATGCAGTGTCACCGCTGCCCAAAATAACATCACTAATCAAAGCATGCGCTGGAATTTTTGCAAAAACTTCTCGAGACTCTCGATGATTTTCCTTGATGTTTTCTTCAGTGGCTGGAAGTGTTGCCGAAGCAAGTGGCAAATATTTTTCCAAATGTCCGCAAGCTCCCTTGGTGGAAACATTGAGGATAACATCTGCGTCAACAACTTCTTTTGTAATTTCCGTTTCAGCTCCAAATCTCACAACTGCATCTTCAGCAAAACCAAAATGAGCATTGATTCGCCTGGCCAACAATTGCGCTTTTTCAATCGTCCGGTTCAAAATCACAACTTTCATCTTGCGAAGCGCCAAAGCAAAGGCAATCGCATTAGCAGTTCCGCCAGAGCCAATCAAAACAACTTTTTTGCCTGCCAAGGGCTGACTTTTTTTCATGAAAAATTCAGCCAAACTTTCCGCATAGCCAATGCCATCCGTGTTGTACCCAACCAGCAAGCCATCAGAATTCTTCACTACCACATTCACAGCCCCAATTTTCCTGGCCATTTCATCAACTTTGTCAAGATAGGCAACAGCTTGATCTTTGAAGCCAACCCCAAAACCACCGCCTCGATAATTTTCATCGCGGCGAAGGCCGTCCAAAATCTCAGGCAAATTCTCTACCTGCGAAACAAACATGGCCTGGCTGCAGGGCAACTGGAAAGCAGCATAAACCGCATTCCACATCACCGGAGTTTTGGCAGGATAATCATCTTCCACAAAAGTGATTGTATGTGATTTTTCATGCGCAAAACCAACCGCATTGTTTTCTGGTTTTTTTGCAATTGTAATGATGCCTTCATTTTCAAGCTGCTTAATTGTTTTTTTGGATGAAACTGGATGATTAGCCATAGAAAGATAAGAAAAAGAAATTATAGTGACTGGCAAGTCATCGGCAAGGTCCGCAGGAAACAAATTATAGATTAAACCTAGCTGTGTTTTCAAAGATTCTTGATCTTGAACATCAGAGCTCGCACCACAAAAATCTTCCCTTTTCAAATCACCGATTTTTTTCACTTGCGTTTTTTCAATTCTGATTGTTTTTGATAACTCCTCAAAAAATTCCGGCGGAATTCCAGCCCAATCAGAACCGATTGAATCAATGACTCTCGCCACGACAATTCGACCTTCCTTGTAGCCACGCTCATCACCTTCCAAGCGACTGCCTGGCCTGAAAACTTTTGTGATGGTTTGACTTTCCAGCTGTGGCCAAAAATATTTACGAAACGCCATTTCATTAGGATTCAAAAATAATCGTGTTATTTTTTTGGTCATAATGTACTTCCTTTTTTAAAGAACCGTTTAGCAAAAACTTTTTTAAAACTCTAACTCTTGGATTTTAAGATCCGAATATTTGAAATTGGGTCACTAGTCCGCCAGCAAGCGGATTAGGATTTTGTTTCTTGTTTCATATCTTTTGTATTTTGTTCGTTTGGATTTGTTTAGGATTTAGGATTTAGGATTTAATATTTAGGATTTATACCTATACCCTCCAGGGGTATCATCAAGTTCTTACGCCTTGCCGTTAAATTTTATTTCAACAAAAAAAGAACCCGCCTTTCGACAAGTTCTTTTCATACTTTTGAATTTGACTAGCAACCGAAATCACTGCCATCTTCATCTTCATCGTCATCTGGCTCAAGTCCCGTAAAGAATCTTTTTGTGTATGATAATAGCATATTTTCCTTATTTATTAACAAATTAGTCTGAAAACATACAAATATTTAAGCACATATTCCCACAAGTATCAAGCAAATATTTCAATCTTCATGACTTTTAGCACATCGCAACGACACCACATAGCCGTCTCTGCGAAGATTTTTGTACCCGAAAAGCTGTGGCGGTCCAAGATTCTACAAAGGTCTGGATTGCCACGCTCGATCCGCCAGCTAGTGGATCATCGCTGGGCATGCTTTATTACTTTCTACTTTCTATATCTTGTATTTTTTTCTATGTTCTATGTTCCATATTAGGACCTATTTCACTTCATATGTCAGACCGACTTCAACAATGATTTCCTGGGTGCCAGCAGGAACCTGAGGAACAGTGATGGCGGCTTTTGCTGAAAGTGCTTCTGCTCCACCGAAACCAGCATTTGAGACTCGATAGTCTGGAGCTTGAAGAATGTTTTCATACCAATTTTCAACTTTGCCAAGTTTGACCCCAGCAGCTCTTGCAAGTCCCTCAGATTTTTTTTTCGCATCGCCAATTGCCAAGATTTTTGCTTGCTGTTTCAAATCGTTCATATTTGAAACTGTAAATTCAATTCCCATCACTTCATTTGCGGTTGCACTCCCAGCCGTTGAAACCACCTGACTCACCTTGTCTGCGTTGTTGATGATGTCAGAAACCTTGATTGAAAGTTTTTGATTGGCGCCATAGCCAGCAATTTTTGAAACACCTTCCACATAATCATATTGCGGATTCAAAGCATAGGCTTCGGTTTTGATGTCATCCTTTTTGATTCCCAATCCATCCAGCGCAGCAATGATTCTCGTGGCCTTACCATTGAGTTGCGCAAGCGCAGAATCTGCCGTTGGCGCCTTGTCAATCGCAATTCCCAACGTCACCGTGGCAACATCCGGTTGATAGCTAACTTTTCCCTGACCAACAATTGAAACCTGATTTTGCCAAGGACTCACAAAGCGATCTCGCAAAATTGAAACCACCACAACTGCAGTGATTGCCAAAATTCCAACCACCGCCAAAAAAAATTTTGGCTCATAAAACTTTTCAAATTTTGACTTTGCTTGTTCGTCCATCTTCGCTAGCAGAAATTCAAATGAGCCAGGCTCAAAAAATTTCCATGTTTATTAATTTAAATTTTTGATAAATTCTAAATTTATGCATCCAATTTATCATTTCTACAAGACAAAATATTTCTTAAGTCAATTATACCACAAGACCAAAAAGTGTTAACGATCCAATTTATTATTTGTCATTTGTGGAACAAATATATGAAGAGGTGTAATAGTAGCAGTTATTATCATCAAATGAAAGACTACTAATGACTGGGGTAGCCCAAGAACCCATACCCAACCAGCAATAAGCCGTATAATTACCATTAGGCTCAGAATAAGCAGAATCTCTTAGCCACCATTTTCCACCATCAAGTGCATACCAATTTGAGCATCCAGAACCATAGCTGGTAGGATTTCTCATTGAACAACCAGTGTAATTTCCTGGGACTGTTCCATACACACCAGGAACAGTAGCAAAATAACTAGCTCCATATTTAGCATAAAGTGCAGTAAAGTGAGCTTGCGTTCTGGGGATGACGATATCCATCCCAAGAGCTTTGCAACTATTATTATCAGTTGACCTATACGTTGTTAGCCCACTTGAAATTGCGTAATATGTATATCCACCCCCATCTGTTGTCATATCACAATATGCTTGAAAAGGACTACCTCCATATTGAGCTGGTTTAATCCAGTAAGTACCATCGCCCACAGAATATCCCCCAGCCCGGATGCTCGCACAAGAAGCACCTGCTTTTGCAGAAGATTGACCATCTAGACCAAATGGAGTCACAATCGCAGGGCCAACACCCGAAGAAAAGGTTATAGAACCCGAACCGACGTTGATCCATTTGTATATTTTATAGCCACCAGTATTAGTGAAGGTCGGTGAACCAGTTGTTGAAGCTGCATCAGCATAGGTATCTGG
>CAIJXA010000132.1 GCA_903824515.1 uncultured bacterium | reverse complement strand
GTCTGCAAAAAATCAGGCTGGCTCGAAATCATGGGCTGCGGCATGGTACACCCCAACGTCATGCGCAACTGCGGCATAGACCCCGAAGAGTGGTCAGGCTACGCCTTTGGTATGGGTGTTGACCGCACGGTGCTGCTCAGGTACAAGATTGATGATATCAGGTTGTTGTTTGAGAATGATTTGCGGATGTTGCGGCAGTTTGGGGCGTAGAGAGGGATTAACTGACTTCACTGTAGTCAGCCGCGCAATCTTGCCCTGATCCAGTCAGGATTTCTTCGGCAATCGAGTACAGCAAACACTAAAATCTCGTTTTTGACGATTTCGTAATAAACGGCAAAAGGAAAACGTCTGGCAAGAAGACGATAATGCCCAAAGACTTTACGATGTATACCTGCAAAAAATAAAAGCGAATCAATATCAGAATAGAGAGAATCAAGAAAGTAGATTCCCAAACCTGAAGATTGTCTTTCATAGAAATGGTAGCCATCTTCAAGATCTCTCTCGGCAGAGTCAAAAATCCTCAACTGCACGACAGATTCCTTTTTATGCGCTCTTTGGCTTCTGCCCAGTCGGCATGTTGCACCCTTCCGGCAGAAAAGGCTTCTCTCCGTTCGTTTAGAATCTTCTCATGCCATTCCGGAGATTCAAATGCCGTCTCATCCCTTGAAAGATCATCCCAGATTGTCTCCAGCAAATCCAGTTTTTCAGCATAAGTAAACTGTGACAAGGGTAATTCAATTTTTGCCATGATGTTTGTTCTCCTTCAGGATAATAAACGTAAATGCGTAACAGTTTGCCACTCTCCACAGATAAGCATATCAGCCTTTCTTTAGTTCCTTGATCACCTCATCGAGAGATACAGATAGTTGATCCTGCCCATCGGTTTTAGATTCCCGTAAATCAATCAGATCCATATAATCTTCCATCAGCTCTTCTATTGCCTGATATTCTTCATAAGGCAAAACAACAAACTCTTTTTTTCCCCCTTTTTCTATGACTTGAGGGTTAAGACGCATGGCTTTTCTAGTGGTAATCATCGGTATGCCTCTTTTCGATTGAATAACTTTAAATCTTTTATGGCTGTTGGTTTAATTTTCAATGGAATAAAGCATCAACAGATATTTATTCGTATTAATATGTTCGACTTTTACTAAACGTAAAATGTGCTCTGGTTTTGATTTTTCTTTTTGGTCACATGCTTGATGGTTCTCTAAAAAGAGAACACAAGAAGATTTTGACTCGTTTTTTGCACTTTTATATAGAATACCATCTAATTGCTTATCACTGTTAGTCCTGTATATATGCCTGAAATACTCTGTAACAATTTGACTTGGAACATAATCAATATGCTCTCGACCATCCCGTTCAATAGGCTTTGCAATATCATCTGAAAATGCTTTCAAAAAACGCAAAGGGTAGATCAATTGTTGTCTCTCAAAGTCGAATACGCTGGGAATATCTGGTAGCTTATACAAGTTCAAAAGCCTAAGGGGACGGAGAGGCAAAAACGTACCAATCGAAACAATATTATCATCGTTTATAGAAGTACCTGATTCTATAATAGCTGTCTCTTTATCAAATGCACCGTAAAACATAGAAATACCAGCAGGACTCATTCGATTAGAAAATATTGCATCTTGATTAGGTGGCGCCCCAAGACTTTTCGCTGTTGTATAACGCTTTTTACCTTTTATAACTCGATAGATTTTTTTGTTTTTCGTTATTGTTTGAACAACAAATTCTTCAAGCTTATTGTTTAGGATAGATGCAAGTCTATCAAGAAAATCGGCGGGAGAAATGTCTGCCGAGACATACTTATCTTTCATAGATGCTAAAAATAAGTATCGAGACCTATATAGTACAGCTTCGCAAAATGCAGTCCATCCATAATGCAATATTTCATCTTCGGTTCCACAGTAATACTCATGCTCAATCCAATGAGTATTCGTTATACTCTTTTCTATAGCTTTGAATACTTTATCATTTTCAGTAATACCAAGCTCACAGAGAATATCACCTGTGTCTTTGGTTTCAGCCTGATAACCATCCTCTCCTGAGTCATAAGCTATTTCATTAACTGGGTCATGCCAATAAAAATTAATTCCATCCATTATAAGACGCATAACCCCATCAAACTCTGCCGCAATATTTTTTTTAGATTTTTTCTTGCAATAGTCACAAGTTGATTGAACGGCATGATGTTTAATGTATCGCTTAAGAAACTTATCAGTCAAGCAATCGGCGCAAATATAGCAATCATTTTTGTCGTATTCACGCGCGTCCTGTTCTATCATCCGTTCCTTTGCTCTGCCCATTGTGAATCAATTATTATGTTTTATTTTACTATCCTTATAATGCATTTATTCTATTATAGATTTATTCAATAAAACTCTTTAGAATACAATAATTGTTTACCAAATGGCACGGGTTTATTACAAGCAATAATCACTCAAAAAATCTTCTCTAAATGTTTTCATAAATCATTAGGTTGAATGTTATTTTTCTTGAGTAAATCGCCGCGAATAGATTCTATGTAGCTCTTTTTTTCTTCAAAATAAACATTAAAAAGATCGTGATCAGAGTACTCAATTGTGAGTATCGCAATATCATTTTTTGACGAATCAATTTGGGGTATTTTCATCAATGAAACCGTCCTTCCTTCTGAATTATAGGATTGCGAAAAGCTATATTTACTAACACCCTCTGCCAGACAGGTATATAAATATCCATCGTTAATTAACTTAGGAGTATTTGTGCCAGGTATTTGGATTTTATACAATGATGGATATTTGCGCATTATCTCGTCAAGAATCAAATAGTAATCCGTTATACATTTGCTATTTGCATCACTACCATTATATATTTTTGCTGCACTTATCGAATATACTTTGTTAGATAGCGAAGTAAATTTGATCGTTTTATTTGTCCAAAATTCATTTTTTTTGATGCTAAAAATTTTCCACACACCAATATTTTTTGGTAGATCTAATTTCGAAATATCAATCATCCCAATTGCTTTAGCATCATCTTTTGTCATATCAAACGATAAACCAAGACAGGAGTTAATGACTCTTTGAGGCGGATGAATTATTGTTCTTTTTGTAAAATCATTTATATCACTGCCTTCTGTCAAGCCTATTGTACTTTTACAGACAAACAAAAATATAATAAAAGTCACTTTTAAAATTTTACCCATACTCATTATTTATAACTTTTTCAAATTAAATTACGGCTATCATCACCAATTCGTAATACTGAAACCCGTTAAATCTCCACGCTTTCAATAATTTTATTCCTAATCCATAAATGCTATAAAACACTGAAAAACATCGCCAATGTCACTACTGTCCGGTTATAAATCAAATAAATTCAACTGGTTACAGGTTGGGGTATCCTGAATTGTGCAAACAGAATTCATAACTAATTGTTTTATAGGGACTTTCTCAAAAACACTGACACTCAAGATTTGTAGAAATGT
>CAIJXA010000131.1 GCA_903824515.1 uncultured bacterium | reverse complement strand
TGTAGACTTATGGAAATTCGAAACATCGCCATCATTGCTCATGTGGATCATGGCAAAACAACGCTGACTGATGCCATTATGCGTCAAACAGGAATGGTTGAAGAGGGGGTTAGTATGGACAATAACGCACTTGAACAAGAGCGCGGAATCACTATCTATGCTAAAAACACTTCAATTGATTATCGCGGGACAAAAATCAACATCGTGGACACCCCAGGCCATGCAGATTTTGGGTCAGAAGTTGAACGTGTGCTTCGCTCAATTGATAGTGTGCTTTTGATCGTGGATGCGCAGGAAGGACCGATGCCTCAGACCAGATTTGTTTTGAAGAAATCTTTGGAATTGGGACTCAAGCCGATTGTGGTGATTAACAAAATCGACAAACCGGCAGCTGATCCAGACTTGGTTCAAGAGCAAGTGTATGAACTTTTCATGGATTTGGGTGCTAGTGATGAGCAACTCGATTTCACTACAATTTATGCTATTGGTCGCCAAGGAATTGCCAAAGAGCATTTGACTGATGAGTCTGATAATCTAGAACCGCTTTTGGATATGATTTTGCTCAAAGTTCATGCTGCCAAGGCTGACCGTGGAGCGCAACTTCGCATGCAGCCGTTTAATCTTGGTTATGACAATTTCTTGGGCCGACTTGCGGTGGGGCGAATTCATGAAGGTACAATCAAGGCTGGCTCAACCTATGTACTCAAAAAAACTGATGGAAGTCTTGAAAAATCACGCATCACAAAATTGTATAATTTCAAGGGAACTATACGTGATGAAGTTACCGAGGCTTATGCTGGAGACATTGTGATGGTGGCAGGTTTCCCAAAAATTGACATTGGGGAAACTATTTGTGAAAGCGAAGAGCAGCAGTCTTTACCAGCAATTACCATTGATGAACCAACAATTTCCCTTCGATTTCTAGTTAATGATTCGCCTTTTGCCGGACGCGAAGGAAAATTCGTAACCAGCAAACAAATCAAAGAACGCCTGGAAAAAGAATTGGAAGTTAATGTTGGTCTTAAAATTGATTTCTCTACTTCAGAATATTACACCGTGTTTGGTCGCGGAGAACTTCACATCGCTGTGCTTTTGGAAAATATGAGGCGCGAAGGTTATGAAATGCAAGTTTCGCAGCCACACGTTATTATCAAAGATATTGATGGCGTCAAGAGCGAACCTTTTGAAGAAGTGACTGTGGATGTGCCAAGCGAATTGGCTGGCACAATTATTGAGACTCTTGGAAAAAGAAAAGGCATCATGTCAGATATGCATGTGCATGGCAGCCAAACCAGGCTTTTGTTTGAAGCCCCAACCCGAGGGATGTTGGGTTATCGTGGGCAGTTTGTGGTTGACACTAAGGGTGAAGGAATCATGTCTTCACGAGTGATTGGATTTCGACCATATGTTGGCGACATAAAAAAGCGCGAAGTTGGTTCGATGATTTCAAACGGAACTGGCAAAGCCCTTGGATTTTCGTTGGCAAATCTTCAAGATCGCGGAGTGCTTTATATTGGCGCCGCAACTGAGGTTTATGAAGGTCAGGTTATTGGAAATGTTTCTAAGGGGGAAGAAATGACGGTTAATCCTCTCAAGGGTAAGCAGCTTTCAAATATGCGTTCTTCTGGAACTGATGAAGCAATTCATTTGATTCCGCCGTTCACGCTTTCAATTGAACGCGGCTTGGAAATCATCAATGATGATGAATATCTTGAAGTAACTCCGCACTCAGTGCGTCTTCGCAAACAATTTTTGAAAGAAGGGGACAGAACTAAGGCTGGAAGAAAGGGAAAGTAATAACTAGGATATAAAATGGCTAAGTTCTAATGACTAAGGCCTAACAAAATTCAAAATTTCAATGTAAAAAAATCCCGATGAGAATCGGGATTTTTTGTTGATTGATAGACTATTGAAAAATTAGAGAGAAAGGTCGCGGATTGTTCTGGCAGAAAAATTGGTACCGGTCAGTGTTCCATGAACGACGAGCTTGTCTGTCGTTTGAATATCTGAGAAGTTAATGCTTTTCCAAGCCTTATTAAAGACTCTGGTTGTAGGGGTGTTTGAAACGGTGAAAGTTTTTGTACCTTTTGTTATGTCCAATGAATCAGACGTTTTTGAAGCGACTGTTCCACTGAGTCCCTTTCGGTGGCGCTGAATCAGGTCATTTTTGAGAACATTTTTCCCCTTGAGGCCTCGTTCATGGCGCAGACCCCCATCATTAATTGTTTTGGCATTGGCATCTAAAACGATTCCAGAAGTTCCGAGCACAATAGCCATTCCACTTATTGCAAGTGCATTTCGCATGTTTTTTTTCATAGATTTTATGTTTAAATATTAACTGGCACATTTGTTCATACGCAGCTGAAAATTATTTCTTTTTGAACAAAATAGCCCCCATTGTGAATCAGCATTTGTTGTAGTAGACTTTAAATATTATGATTACCCCTGATTTCCATCATCATTTTCAAGATATTAGCCCAGTAGTTCATTTTATAAGGAATGGATCATATTTTGGCATTTTTCTTCTTTCTATTGTTGCTAGTTATATTTTTCCAATTCCTGAGGCTATTTTTTTGCTCCTGGTCGGCTATGTGGCAAAAATCACGGGGATGAATCTGATTGGGGTAATAGCCCTTTCTACTTCTGGCATAATTATTGGGGATAATATTTTGTATCGACTTAGTTTTTTTGGAAATAAATACGTCGAAAGGTTTAATCGAAAAATGCGGAAACACAAGTTAATTCAATATGAACACTTGGTCACTGACAATGTGGAATTTTCAGTGTATTTTTTGAAATTTGTGGCGGGAGTGCGTTTTTTTGGTCCTGTTATCCTGGGTTCGTTGCGAGCATCAAGAAAAAAATTTGTGATGCATAATGCTATTGCTTCTCTTTTGCACACTGCGCTACTTATTATTTTGGGTTACTATTTTCATAAAAAAATAGTAACCACGATAGCAGGAGTTGAGATTTTCAAGAATGTCTTGCTTTTTTCTTCGGCTGTCATCGTCGGATTTATCATCAGTCTTGCTGCAAAAAAGACAGATAAGAAAAGCAGCTAGTGGGAGGGGTGCGTTGCAGGTGTTCGGGCTATTATAATCGTTGTAATTGGCCTAGCTGTTGGGACTGTTGTAATTGTTTTAAATTATAGATACTAGATACTAGGCCGTTTAAAAGTATTCTTTGATTTTAACGAAATCTTCATCAAGCTCAGGGTGACAAGCTACTTCGGTGGTTCCATCGGGAAGTTTTGTGAGAAAATTGTCAACATTCTTGATCCAATCTATGCTTACAAGTGATCCGGAAGAAACACAGCTACGGCTAGTGCAAGCAGGCAAGTTTATTCTTCTTAGCAGATGCAGGATATAGGAAATCATATTGTGATGAGGCATGGAAATGCTGTCGCCAAACCTGATGTAGGGGATGGTGTATTTTTCACGCAAATCAAGTGCAACTTTGAAAAAAGGTGGGAAGAGATGCACATGCTCATGGGAGTTTAGGCCATCGGGATTTTTCCCGAAAATTTTTCGAAACATTTCAATTTGATTTTCCCAGTCAGCAGTGACTTTTTTGATGGTGATTTTTCTTGCTGCAAGTTTCAGGCAAAAATCAAGAACTCTGCCAAAAGATCCGCTCCTTCTTTTTTTGCTTTCATCAAATTCATGCAAAATATCCAGATGAACATCTAATTTCACATGACTCTTGATTAGTTCTTCAACTTCATTGGGTGATATTTTTCCATGCACCATAACTGCAACTCGATTGATTTTTCCAAGGCTAAGCAAGTAGAGAATATTGCGATTTGTTTGCTCATTAAGACCAAAATCATCCGCAGTAACAATGATTTGGCCCCTGTTTGATTCGTATGATTCCATTTGGTAAATGTTGTTTATTTAAAATTATATGCATTGAAAATGTTTGAATAAAGTATTTTCACATGGTATAATTTTAGCAAGACAATCATATTTAAGCAATCATATTTTTTAAATGCATTTTTTGTCATTAGGCGCCTGAAAATTATGAAACAAAAAAGATACAATTTATATTTTTTCCTGATTATTTTAGCAGCTATAAGTGCAATTACGTATTTTATTTTTCAGCCATTTTTTCTGGCAATTATGCTAGCGGGAATCTTGGCGGTTGCTCTCCAGCGGCCGTATTCGTTTTTTGTGAAAATTACTGGTGGTCGCAAGGGACTCAGCTCAATGCTCATCTCCCTTTTTGGGGTGATTGTACTGGTTGTTTTTATGGGCGGAATTGTCGGAATTGTAGCTGAGCAGGCAGGTGCTTTGTATCAAAGCACAGTTTCAGACGGCAATGCTTATCACAAATATGCTGAGCCGGTCATTGCCTATGTCAATCAAAATAAGCTGCTCGTTTCGCTTGGTTTTGATAGCGTCATTACTAAAGATACAATTGGAAAATCTGCAACTCAGATTGGCCAAGGTGCTTTTGTCCTTATTCAAAAAACGTATCAGGGTGTTGCAAGCGGGATATTTTTCATCATCGTTATCTTCTTTACGCTGTATTACTTGCTGATTGAAGGAAAAAATTTGGTTGAACAAACAATGCAGTTGAGTCCACTTAAAGATTCGTACGAAAGAATCTTGATTGCGAAATTTATATCAATATCCAAGGCAACAGCCAAGGGCGCCCTTACCATTGCTTTGATTCAGGGAATCATTGGAATGCTGCTATTTTTGGCACTGGGAATTCCGTCAGCCTTTATTTTGGGAATTGCCATGATGTTTTTTTCACTGATTCCGATAGTTGGCTCAGGTTTTATCTGGGTTCCAACCGCACTGGTGATGTTTATAACTGGAAACATTTGGCAAGGTTGGGTTATTTTGATAGTTGGTTTCGGAATCCTTTCATCAATTGATAATTTTTTGCGACCCAAATTGGTCGGTAAAAATACTCAGATGCATCCCTTAATTGTTTTTTTTGCAACTTTGGGCGGAATAAGCCTGTTTGGTTTCCTGGGCTTTATCATCGGACCAGTTATTGTGGCTCTTTTCTTGGCTCTTTGGGATATTTATGCAAAGGAATTCAAAAGTCAGCTGAAGAAATATAATGCATGATTTTTATCAACATCTTCCAGAAATAATAAGTCCGGTTGCGTTTACAATCAAATTTTTAGTTGTGCGTTGGTATTCAATTATGTATGTTGTTGGATTTGCGATTGTGTGGCTGCTGCTGAATTGGAGAATAAGAAAGGGAGAACAGTTGATATCCAATGTCCAATATCCAATGCCTGATGCCAAAGAAACAAGAAGCAAGAAACAAGAAACAAAGAACAATATAAAACATACAAAATATCTGATGCAAGATACAATTCTTGATTTGATGTTGGTTGCCTTTTTGGGTGGGACTGTGGGCGGAAGAGTCGGGTATGTCATCTTGTATAACCTAACTTATTTTTTGACTCATCCGTTGGAAATCATTTCTCCTTATGGCGCCGATGGGGGGTTTGTGGGTTTATATGGGATGAGCTATCACGGCGCTTTGCTGGGCGCCTTGCTTGGTGCCTATGGGTATACAAAAATCAAACAAGTTGATTTTTTGAGCTATGCAGATTTCGTTATCCCTGCTTTGCCGTTAGGTTATTTTTTTGGCAGGCTTGGGAATTTTTTAAATGGAGAATTAGTAGGCCGGGAGACATCCTCCTGGTTGGGAATGTATTTTGTGAGCAGTCAAACTGTGCTGAGATATCCATCGCAAATATTTGAAGCACTTGCCGAAGGACTCTTGCTTTTTATTGTTTTGTGGAAACTGCGAAATCAACAAAAATTCGAAAAAGGTTTCTTGCTAATCTTGTATATTTTTAGTTATAGCGTCGTTCGTTTTATTTGTGAATTTTTTCGCAATCCTGATTCTCAATTGGGATATGTTTTTTTTGGCTTAACCATGGGACAAATATTGTCAATTGTTTCAGGCTTAATTTTGTTGGGGTTGCTATTTTTAAAAAGTAAAAAAAGTGCTATAATAAATTTGTCTTAAATGTTCTGATAAATTTGACAGAAATAAGGTTCAAAAAATGAACGAGTTTTAATAGTTAAACTTTTTTCATGAATATAGAAAGAAAAAATTTGCGCTATTTGGATTTTAAATCCAGAAACAAAAATAAAAATTCAGAGGATTTTTTTGAAAACAGTTTGAATGGCAATAATGTCAAGACTGTTCTTTATTCGCGTGGCAAAAAAATAAATGCTTTTTTTACTGAGGATTCAAAACTTTATATAACCCCCCGAGAGGCTAAGTTGATGCGAAGAGGCATTGCGCTAAACCGCAAAACAAAGGGGTGGGACAATTTGAGTTCTCGGGTGGTTAGCAATTTCGTCAAATATCAGCCAAGCAAGTCAAGCCTGTTGATTGAACTTTTGGAAAAAAGATATGCCTTAATGAAAGAAAGCGCAGCCGAGGCTTCTCAAAATTTTGTCGGACAATTTACGCTCTTAAGGCTTTGGAATCTTTCTGTTGTAGGTTCAATTTTGTTTGGGATGGTTACAATGACTTATGTTTATAGGTATTTGGGTCAGGGAGCGTCGGCGGACAGTGAAAACATCAAGCAAGTTGCAGCGCAAACACAAACAGTTGATCCAGCGCAGCAAGGTAGAGTTCTTGGCATGGCTAGTGAATTAGCTCAAAATACTGATTCCGAAGAATCATTTTCCAAACAAATTGAAGAAATTCAAAAGGCTAGCGATCAAGCAGCTTTAGAAAAAGAAATTTACGGAATTGTCAAAGGACATCCAATTGAAAAAATGGTTCCATATATTGCCCAGCAAGATCGAACAGTGGCAGCTTTTATTGTGGCAATTGCTAGAAAGGAAAGTGGTTGGGGTGAACATTATCCAGTTTTAAATGGAGAGGATTGCTATAATTATTGGGGGTATCGAGGACAACGAGATAAGATGGGAACAGGCGGGCATACTTGTTTCGATAATCCGGAGGATGCTGTTAATACTGTTGCAAAACGCATCAAAACCCTTGCCGAAGAAAATGGTCGAGACACTGCTGCGAAGATGGTGGTTTGGAAATGTGGTGGAAGTTGTGCTGCAACGGGTGGTCAGGCCGCTGCAAACAAATGGATAAGTGATGTGGATACTATTTTTCAAGTGCTTAAAACATAGGTTTTCTCTTTGCGAAATATTTTTTATAAGCTCCGAAAGGGGCTTTTAAGTTTGCTGAAATAATAAACTGCAGAAACCGTATAAATGCTTTAAGCAAGGCAAAATATGCTTTGAATGTGAATAAAATGTTTGACCGAATTTACTTTTTTTGATACCATTGAACCTGCGTCTTTGGTGGCAAAAATAGCAAAGACCATTAATTTTTTTAAAAATACTATATGAATGATCCCTTATTGAATAGGGGGGAAAAACTGCGAAAATTTGTGAAGAATCATTTGCAAAAAGCAGCAGCTTTAATAAAAAATAATAAATTTCTTTTTGTTGTACTTGGGGTCTTGGCAACAAGTCTGATTGGAAAATTTTGGAATTTTCAATCGGCTCCATATGCTCAGGCATATTTGAACGAAGAAATTGTCATGGCGCAATTGCAATCACCACTGTTTGAAAAAAAAGCAATTTTTCCGACTTATGTCCAGAAAAACAAGGAGGAAGCTTTTGCTGAAAATGGCGTAGTTTTGAAAATAACTGAGGGCGAAAATTCTCAGCTGGGCGAATTTGAAAAGAATCTCGCAAGTATCGTTGAGGGAACACCAATAGCTGAGATGGTTCCATTTATTGCTAGGCGTGACAGCAGAGTCGCAGCCTTCTTGATTGGAATTGCCAAAAAAGAAAGTAGTTTTGGCTTAGCTTCACCTTCAAAAAATGGAGAAGACTGTCACAACTACTGGGGCTATAAAGGCATTGGTTCAAAGGGTGAGGTTTCTGGGTATAGCTGTTTTGGAAGCCCACAGGAAGCTGTTGAAATTGTTGGAAATCGAATCGAGATTTTGGTTAACAATAATCACAGCACACCAGCTAAGATGGTTGACACCTGGAAGTGTGGCCGAAGTTGCGCTGGCGATCCTGGAGCACCAGGTTGGGTTGCAACGGTAGCGCTGTACTTCAATGAGATTGTTAAGCATGAAGGATAGGTATAAAAATCCCAAATCTTAAAGTCTAATGTCTAATATAATCCAAAATTCCAAATCCTGAATTTGGAATTTAGTAGAAAAAAATCCGCCGAGTTGGCGGATTTTTTGGATCATGCGTAATTTATGGTCTTGAATGATTCAAAAGTAACTCGGAATTTTTACGAACTCGCGTTCTTTTTTGGTCATAGAAGCGACAGTAACTCCGAGCGCTTAGCCATATTCTTGGGCGAAGCGTGTGCTCCAAAAAGGATGCGAGTTCGTAAAAATGTTTTCAGGGACAAATGCTATTTTTCAAAACCATGATTTGCGGATGACCTGATATTTTTTGGTGTATTTTTTTTCGTAGATTCGTTTCTATTCCGTAGTTTCGCAGCGGCCTTAAAGCTTGAACTTTTCAGTTTTTTCTAAAATTTCGCTAACTATTCTTGGAATATCAAGTGCCTTTTCGGCCTCCAAAACAGCAGGAAGCTTGGATCGCGTCTCGGGTTTTTTGGGCATTAGGCGCATGCAACAATCATCGTGAGCAAGCTTTGAAATATCATAGGTTCCAATTTCTTTGGCAGTGTTCATGATGTCTTCTTTGTCAGTGCCAATCAGTGGTCTGAAAATTGGCATTTGTGCAGCTTGGCTCACTACAAAAATATTTTCCAGGGTTTGAGAAGCAACTTGCCCAATTGAATCTCCCGTCACCAGGGCAAGAGCTTTTTCTTTTCTGGCTAATTCTTGTGCAACTTTAATCATTAGGCGACGGTAGAGAATGATGCGAAGTGATTCGCAGCAATTCAGCATGATTTCTTTTTGAGCATCGGCAAAGGGGATGGAATATAAAATCCCAGAAGATTGATATTCTTTGAGAACCCTAATTAAGGTAGTGACTTTCTCAACACTGGCTTTTGAGGTGTATGGCATGGAGTGAAAATGCGCAAAGCGGGTAGTGACGCCGCGACGCAGGATATTGAAAGCCGCCACTGGCGAATCAAAACCACCCGACATTAAAACCAGAGCCTTGCCCCCAGTGCCAACTGGCAAACCTCCAAGTCCTTTTTTCTTGTCCAGTGAAACCAGCGCATAATCATTAATGATAGCTAGAAAAATTTCGCAGTCTGGATTCTTGAGTTTGACAGCTTTCTGGCCTGCAAATTTTTCAAAAATAAAACCGCCAATTTCACACTCAATTTCTGCTGATTTCAGTGCAAACTCTTTGTTCGAACGCTTGCAGGTGACTCGAAAAGTTTGAAAATCTTTTTCTTTGATCAACTCCCAACAGAAACTCTTGATTTTTTTCAGGTCTTGTTCAATGCTGGTGGCGAAAGAATAGTTGACGATTCCGAAGGTGTGCCTGATGGCATCTTCAACCGCTATAATGTTGGCAAGGCCATTTTTATTGAGTTTGACCAAAATAGCGCCGGAGATTTTTTTCACAAATTCAAAACTGCTCGGCGCAAAAGCATTGAGCTGGTCTTTGAGGTTTTTGATCAAACGTGCCTCAAAATAGTTGCGGTTCTTTCCCTTGAGCGAAATTTCACCGTAGCGGATTAGGATATGGTCGGGTTGCATAAAAAAGTTGAAAAGTCGAAAGTTATAAGGTAATAAAGTCATAACGTCATTATTGTATTAATTATTGATAACATGCAAATGTTTCAAAGTAAAGGCGTTTTTAGTTGCCTAATTGTTTTATTTGCGTTACGCTTTACATTATGAGCATTACAAACGTTATAATGTTCCAGCGTTCATAATGTGTATAATTTTTTACTTTTCGAATATTCTATGAGTTTACAAATTGG
>CAIJXA010000130.1 GCA_903824515.1 uncultured bacterium | reverse complement strand
CTTTCTTTTTTAAAATCGACAATTCATTCCTTTCACTTTTAGAGAAATGTGAAAATTTCTTTCTTTTTTTTCATGCTTATTTTTTTAAAAAATCCCACTTTCTTATTCTACTAGTGTTCGGATTCATATGCGAATCTAGGAGTTCAAATATATAATCAAAAAATAAACATCATGAATAAAAACAAACTGGGCTTTTTGTTGTTGGTAATTTCTTCCTTCCTTTTTGCTTTTACTTTTTTTGCCAAGGCAAGTGCGCCAGCATATGACTGGACTCAAGCAAGTCTTGATCCATATCAGCTTGATTTTGGAGGAGCAGTATCTGTTTCCATAAGCTCTAAAAGTAATGGACCTGAGCACATTGTCGTGGTCAAAAAGACTGGAGGACTTTCTCTTTCGCTTGACAATGGAGTCACCTGGGCTGAGCTTTCTCCAGTTGTGGGAAGTGATACGATTTTGTGGAATGTTGCCAGCATCAGTGCTGATGGCACTCATTTGATTGTCGGAGGTTCTGCAAACGAACTTTTTCTTTCTGAGGATACTGGAGCACACTGGACTCCGCTCAAACCAGCCGGTGAGGGTAGTATTAGTTGGGATAAGGCAGCCATGAGCGCCGATGGTGAAAAAATTATCGTTGGCACATCTTCTCAACATCTTTATAATTCAATTAATGGAGGATTATCTTGGAGTGAGTTAGTAGATGCTAATCCTTCATGGACAGCGATTTCTGCA
Source organism: uncultured bacterium (assembly GCA_903824515.1). Lineage (GTDB taxonomy): Bacteria > Patescibacteriota > Minisyncoccia > Moranbacterales > GWC2-37-73 > CAIPMZ01. Next base: position 14,050 of record CAIJXA010000130.1, on the reverse strand, counting down.
AGTGCAGATGGTTCACATTTTATTGCTGCTTCTCGATCTGGTGTTTTTACGTCGACTGAAGGTGTGAATTGGCCAACTGTTTCTAATGCAGAAATTGGTTCCGGCAATCAACAAACCGTTGCTATTGATTCTGACGGGTCAACAATGCTAGTTGGAACTTGGACTGGACTTTATAAATCAACCGATAGTGGCACTACATGGTCGGAAACGGGACCTTCGATTGGCACCAGTCATGATTGGCATTCAGTAGCAATCAGTGGTGATGGTCAAAACATTGTCGCAGGGGCCTCTGAGTTCGGTTGGTATAGTTCAACCGATGGTGGAACCAATTGGGCAGAAACGGGACCGGCGATTTCCGGTGGAGACACCCCAGTGGTTGCTATGAATTCAGTGGGCTCAAAGTTGGCTGGAGGCATTGCCAATGGTGTGGGCTCTCTCCAGGGAAATTTGTATATTGCTTCTTTTGCCACACATTCTTGGACTTGGAGCAATATTCAAGTTTTGAGTTCTTATCAAGATTGGACCTCGGCCGCTTCTGATGCCGATGGCTCGCATCTTATTGCTGGAACCTACAAACACCTTTATCTTTCTTCGGATGCCGGTGTTAGTTGGCAGATGGCGCAGCCAGCTGGTGATGTTGATCTTTTTTGGTCATCTGTCTCAATTTCTAGTGATGGAACTCATCTTATTGCTGGTTCGGAAGGTGGTGGCTTGTATACCTCAGTTGATTCAGGAGATCATTGGAATTTGCAGCAGCCTGGCATTTCCACTGATTCGAGTTGGGATGCAGTTGCAATTAGTGGAGATGGAACTCATTTGATTGCTGGAGAATATGGTTATGGTTTGTATGTTTCGCCGCTTTCAACTGGAGGAGTGACGGATTGGACTCAAGTTGGACCTGTTGGCAATTTGTCGCAGAGCTGGTACTCGCTTTCTTCGAGTAATGATGGCACGCACCTTATTGCCGGAGTCGATGGTGGTGGACTATACACCTCTGTTGACTCTGGTCAGCACTGGACTCTGCAGCAGCCTGGTAGCACAAGTGAAATTGAATATTGGGATTCAGTTTCTATTAGTGGCGATGGAAATCATTTGATTGCAGCAGTGTATGATGGAAATTTGTATATTTCGCCTCTTTCAATTGGAGGAGTAACGGATTGGCACTCGGTTGGACCAGCTGGTATTCAAGCGTGGGACGTGGTTGCTATTAGTGCTGATGGCACGCATCTTATCGCAGGAGTTGATGGTGGCGCTCTCTATGTGTCTTCTGACTCGGGTTTGAATTGGATTGAAGAAAAGCCAAATGGGAATGTTAGTATGAGTTGGTACAAAAGTGCAGCACTTAGCTCGGATGGTTCTTATTTTATCGCTGGAGACAATGCCGACGGAGGTCTTTTTATTGGTTTGGCTTCCATTACACAGCCAATAAATCCTGGTCCAACCGCCGAGAAATTTCAGCAAGATGTTTTGGCTGGCTTTCTTTCCATTGCGGGCAATAATTCAACCAGCACCTCCAAAGTAACCTTTAACACGCAGTACACAATCACTGCCGGCGATGTAGAAATCGTCTTTCCAGCTGGAACTGAAATGACCAAAACTGACGGAGGAAATCTTGACCTTTCGTCCCTGACAGCGCAGGATATCACAACCGCTCTTCGAGGTGCGCACACTGGAACAATTGCTGGAGCTGTAAGTATTGGTATTGCTAATCTCAAGCTTTCATTTTCACATGACATCTCAGTCACTATTCCAGTGGATGCTGCCTACGATAATCAGCGTCTGGATATTTGGTATCAAAATGCTGGTGAATCGACTTGGATCAAGGGGCCGTCTTGCCTTGTCTCTGCCGGACTTTGCGTTTTTCAAACCGATCACGCCACGACTTATTCTGCTGGAGACCAGCCATTAGACGGAGCAGTTGTCGTGACTCCGGCGCTAGCCCAAGCTCCGGATCAAGCCAAAATTGACTCTTGGAGCGCATATCTTTTTCGCGGCAGCACTAAATGCGCCACCAAACTCAGACTTAACCTTGAGGGCAAACATTTCATCAAAGACACCGAGGTCAAAATTGGAAGCACCAAAGCTTCGTCAGTTGACAAAAAATCCAGCAAAGAAATTAGCGTCACCTTTTGTTTTGACAAGTTGCTTAACGTTAAAACTGACTTAACTAGAAAAATAACGGTCACGAACCCTGATACTGATTCCAGCAAAGCCAAGAATAAAATTAATTTGCAGATGGTTTTTATTAAGTTTACTGAAAGTGATTTCGATACTTTGACCAAAATTGGCATTACCAATATTCAGCAGGCGTTGTTAAAGCTCAAATTACTCACGTTGGCAGATGTTACTGGCAGTTATAATCAGGCAACTAAAGCAGCTGTAATTAATTTTCAAAAGAAAAATAATCTATCCGTTACTGGCTCAGTGGGGCCACTAACTAAGACTAAGCTGGCTGAGAAATATCGCAAAGCTTTGTAATTTTTTCTTGGCCCCGCATTTTGTGGGGCAAGTTTTCAAGCAAATTGACTGCTCAAGCACAACAGCAAGAAAAGTTCTTGTTTCAAGTTAGGCTTGGCAGCTTTTTTGTTAGTTGCTATAATAAGGGGTATACTTTTATTGTCGCTACAAATCGGTCCAGATAAAATTCGCGACATTTATTTCACAAAACAACAGACGAATGTTAAAAAAAATAAGAAGAATTTTAAAATCTAGTGTAATTTTTTTCCTAGTATTTCCTGCCTATATAGCTGCTCATGTGGCAGTCTATTTTTCCGTGGTGCACTTTTTCACTTTTTCTGGTGCTTATGGAAAAGATATTTTATCTTGGCTCTTGATCTTGCTGGGTTCTTTTTTGGGATTCAGTATTATGATTTCAGCTTTACTTGCTCATCGCTGGGACAATCATTTTAACCGAAAATATTATTTTTTTTCAGGTGTGTGGGTTGGTTTTATGATAAATCTCTTGCTTTTCTTTGCTTTTGGTTGGCTGGCTAATTATGTAAGTCAAGGGCTTGGCTTTGATTCAAGTAAGAAATTGATTGGAAGTTTGGCTATCATAGGAGCAGCCGGGTACTCCTTATATGGGATTGTTAATGCTTTTACTCCGATTGTGAAAAGGATTGAAGTTTCCATTAATAATCTTCCCAAAGTTTGGATTGGTAAAAAGATTGTTCAAATTTCTGATGTTCATTTGGGTCATATTTATCACTATGACTATATGATTGAAATTGCAAAAAAGATAAATTCTCTTAGCCCTGACGTCATCGTCATAACCGGAGATCTTTTTGATGGAACAGATGGTCACATCGATGTATTTATTGAGCCGCTTAATTTACTCAGGGCATCAAAAGGAATTTTTTATGCTTCGGGTAATCACGAAACTTATCTTGGAACTGAAAAAACTTTTGAAGTGCTAGGAAAAACAAAAATAACTTGCCTGCGAAATGAAATCAAAACAGTTGATGGGCTTCAATTTATTGGAATTGAATATCCCGAACCGACAGAAAAAATTAGCGTGGTTAAGACCATCAAGAGGATTGGAACATTTAATGTTTCAAAGCCAAGTGTGCTGCTTTGGCACATCCCGTCTCAAATTAAAAAGATTAGAAATCTTGGAATTTCCTTGATGCTCTCAGGTCACACTCACAAGGGTCAACTTTTTCCCTTTGGAGTCGCCACGCATTTCATGTTCAAGGGATATGATTATGGCTTGAAACGAAAGGGTAATTTTTCTATTTACACATCAAGTGGCCTCGGTGCCTGGGGAACCCCGATGCGCACTGAAAAACATTCTGAAATTGTTGAAATAACTTTGCTGAAGGGATAGATTATAGTTTCAAATGCTGCGCAATAGTTGGAATTTTTTTTGATAAAAATATTTGAACGTAAAATTTGTATTAAAAAGAAATGTGCACAATTTTGTAATATACTAATCCTATGATTGTCTTTGCTGCTATTGTCGCTCATCCGCCAGAGAGTATTCCAGGAATAGGGGCGGTTGGTGATATTGAGAAAATCAAAAAAACCTTAGCATCTTTCAAGCAGTTGAAAGTTGAATTGGAAATTGCAGCACCGGACACGATTGTAATAATTTCACCTCATGCGAAACTTGAGCCATATTATTTTGTGATAAATTCTACCAAGAAACTAGAGGGAAATTTTGCTGAGTTTGGTTTAGATAAAACTTTTGAATTTAAAAATGACATCGAAATCGCCAATAAAATTAGGCAAAATTGTCGCATAGATGAACTACCAGCTCGCTTGCGTCAAAACGACCTTGATTATGGAACTTTAATTCCGCTTTATCATTTGACGAGAAACATAAATCCAAAAATTGTACATCTTTCCTTTTCCCTTATGAGTTATCAGCAGCATTTTCGCTATGGTCAAATCATTGAAAGTATTATAGGGAATAAAAACTCAAAACGGATTGCGATTATTGCCAGTGGGGAACTTTCACATCGACTCATCCCGAATGCTCCAGCCGGCTTTTCTCCGAATGGGGAAATGTTTGATCGCGAAATTGTTCATCACCTTGGACAAGACAATATGCTTAGTATTATGAATATGCATAAAGAGCTTATTGATGAAGTAGCCGAATGCGGCATTCGCAGCATCCTGATTTTAATGGGGGCTCTTCATGAAGAAAAGTACGATTTTAAATTTTTGAGTTATGAAGGTCCGTTCGGAGTTGGTTATCTTATGGCTAGATTGGTTTGAAAGACGATGCGTTGGTGGTTTTTCGTTTTTCAATATTTTATAAAAGTATCTGGTAAGTGGCAATTGATTTTTTTTGTTTGCTCCAAATCTTTAGAAATGCTAAGATTAAAATATAAGATATAAATTCTGAAATCATGGCAAAGGAAATAATAATGTATACTGATGGTGGGTCGAGAGGCAATCCGGGACCGGCCGGGATTGGGGTATACATCCAGACTTTGGAAAAAAAATATGGAGAGTGTATTGGGATAAAGACAAACAATGACGCTGAATATGAAGCGCTGATTTTTGGGCTGAAAAAAATAAAGCAATTACTGGGCAATGTGCCAGCAAAGCAAGCGACGATCAATTGTTTTTTAGATAGCGAGTTGGTGGTCAAACAGCTTAATCATGAGTACAAATTGAAAGAACCTCGTATCCAACAATATTTCATTGAGATTTGGAATTTGATGCTGGAATTTGAAAAAGTAACTTTCACGCATGTCCTGCGTGAGAAAAACAAAATTGCTGATGCATTGGTCAATGAGGCGCTGGACGGACAAGCAAAGCAAAATTTTCTTTTGTAGAAAATAAATTATAATATATTTTTGTCATCCTGAATTTAGTTCAGGATCTTGCATACAGGAAGTTGTCTTATGCAAAGGAAGCAGATGCTGAAACAGGTTCAGCATGACAAAAGCCTGAAATAAAAATGAAAAAAGCAAAAAAGTGGATAATCTGGGTTGTGGTAGCCCTCGCCATTATCATTGGAATTGTTTTTTATTTTAAAAGTAAAAAATCAGTCACCACCTATACAACTGCGGATGTAATCAAAGGAGCTTTGGCAAAAACGGTTTCAGTCACGGGTGACTTGGTTGCCAAGGATGAGATTACACTCAATTTTGAACTTGGAGGCAGGGTAAGTAATGTTTTTGTCAAAACTAGCGATAAAGTGGCGGCAGGTGACAAAATCGCAACCTTGACTGATGCAACGCTTCAAAAACAATTAGCTCAATCTCAGGCTGGACTGGATCAGGCAATTGCCAGTGCAGGATCGAGTAGTGATACTCTTCGAGAAGCAAAAATTGCAAAAAATAATGCCGAGGATACTCTTAATCAGACAAAATCTTTGAATGATCAAAGTATTTCAGCTGCAAAAAAGGGAGTGGATAATGCTCAAAAATATTATGATGATATGTTGGCATACTATGATAGTTTGAGTGATGGTTCAATCAAGCTCCAAACAAAGCCAACCCTGACTGCAGCCGAAAACAGTTTAAATTCAGCTAAGGAGTCCTTGAAAACAGTTCAGGAGCAAGCTGACCTTTCAAAAATAAATGCTCAAAACACAATTGACAGTGCCAGTGCTAAGGTTAAAACGGTTGAATCTGATTTTGCCAAAGCCTCAAGAGATGCTGCTGTGGCTAGTGCGCGAGCAACTTATGATCAAGCAATGCTTAATCTTGCAAAAGCAACCCTGGTTTCTCCGGTTAATGGAATTATCACTGAAGTCAACAATAAACCTGGGGAAATCTTGGGAACCGGAGTTATCAAGGAAGCATTTTCTCGAGTGATGTCGTTGGATATGATTATCCAGTCAAAAGTTCCTGAATCAGACATCGTTAAGCTTAAACTCGGACAACACTCAAAAGTAACCTTTGACTCTTTGACTGCTGATGATATTTATGATGGAGAAGTGATTGAAATCGATCCAGCCTCCACAACTATTCAGGACGTGGTTTATTATCAGATTAAATTGAAATTAAATGATGTTGATGTTCGCATTAAGCCGGGTATGAGCGCAAATATTGACATTAAAACTGCGGAAAAAAATGATGTACTTAGCGTTCCTGTGCGCGGGATTAAAACTGATTCGGGGAACAATAAAACAGTTGACGTTTTGCAAGCAGATGGCGCCGTGAAAACAATCAAAGTTCAAACTGGCTTGGAGGGGGATGATGGTATGGTTGAAATTACCTCAGGACTCAAGGGTGGCGAGAAAGTGGTGACGTTTGTGGTAACGAAATAGGTTGTTATCACTACGAATTACGAACTTGTACGAATGTACGAAGAAAAGAATTGTCATGCTGAACTTGTTTCAGTATCTCGATTACAAGCAGTGTTGTGAAGCAAAGAAAGTTGATTCCGAAACCTGCCTATCGGCAGACAGGCAAGTTTATAATGACGAACGGTATGATTTAAAAATGTGGAAGGTGGATGGGCTGAAAATTTTGAGAATAAAAAACCCCACACGTTCTCATGACTGGAATATTCACAGTCAGAGAAATGCGAGGAATTGGCTTGCTCATTTTTTTATCGGTAGCCTCCGCAGTTCGGGCAAGTTGGTCTTCTGCCAAATGTTTCCATAGGAATGTCCCAGGAATTGCAGGAACGGCATCTACGGAAATGTCCCACGAGGCCATAGATAAAAACAGCCAGGGCAAACATTGAGCCGCCAACTGGATAGTTCGTGGAAAATCCGAAGGCTAAAGAACCTATTGATAGTCCCATGAAAAAACACATTTTGACAATTGACCAACGCTTGCTTGAAACTTTCATCTTTATTTTCTCCCTTGGCTTCATTGAGCCTTTAAGTTGTTGAATACTGAAATGAACTACGATAGTTTATTTTACTCCAAAATATTAAAAATGTCAACATTTTAATTTCAAAATTAAATTTTGCCAATATTCAGAATAAAATCTAATCATATTACTTATGCCTCTAATTTCAATTAAAAACCTTAGTAAGACCTATGATTCTGAGGGTGTGCAGACTCCTGTCTTGCATGGGCTTAGTTTTGAGATCAAAAAAGGCGAATTTATTTCCATCATGGGTCCATCCGGCTCAGGCAAATCAACCCTGATGCAGATCTTGGGCATGCTTGATCGTCCAACCGAGGGAGCATATTTGTTTGAAGGCAAAAATATTACTCAATATACGGACGATGAACTGGCGAAAATTCGCAACAAAAAAATCGGATTTGTTTTCCAATCATTCAATCTTTTGCCGAGAACTTCAGTCTATGAAAACATAGAGTTGCCGCTTTTGTATGATGAAGACCATTTGGAGTTGGATAACGAAAAAAAAATCACCAAAGCTTTGGCGGCGGTTGACATGAGTCATCGTACCGATTATCTTTCTAATCAACTTTCTGGTGGAGAAAAACAAAGAGTGGCAATTGCCAGGGCCCTGGTAAATGATCCGGAAGTTATTTTTGCGGATGAACCAACTGGAAATTTGGACTCAAGGTCTGGTTTGGCTGTGATGAAAATTTTGCAAAAACTCAATGATGCTGGCCACACTGTGATTTTAGTAACCCATGAAACCTACACCGCGCAGCATGCTAAACGCATTTTGAACATGAAAGACGGAGTGATTGTTTCAGATGAGCTCGTCAAAGAAAGGTTGATTGCTGATGGAGAAGGCACACTTTTGAAATAACAATATACAATATACAAAATACAATAAAAAAAGTTCAGTCGAGCATTGTTTTTTGTCTGTTGTCTGTTGCCCATTGTTTAACATGAAGCTATCTTCCCCAATTAAAATTTCCTATAACAACCTGCTGGCTTCCAAGTTCCGTAGTTTTTTGACGATTCTGGGAATCATAATCGGGATTGCATCGGTGATTGTGGTGATGGCTATTGGGGCGAGTGCTCAACAGTTAATTTTGAATCAGGTTTCTGGGATTGGTTCAAATTTGATTGGCGTTTTGCCAGGAGCATCTGACAGCAAAGGGCCGCCAGCCTCAGCTTTGGGAATTGTAATTACAACCTTAAAAGAATCGGATTTGCAAGCAATTTTGCAAAAAAAGAATGTAGCCAATGCAGCTGATGGATGCGCTTATGTTAGTGGAGTTTCGGCAGCAAAATATAAGAACAATTCAAATGAAGCCAGTTTTCAAGGGGTTTCGGCGAGTTTCCCAAATGTGGAAAGCGTCACACTTAAGACCGGCAGATTTTTCACAAAAGAAGAAGAGGCAGGGCTTGCTCGAGTGGCTGTCTTGGGTCCTGATCAAGCAACCTTGCTTTTTGGCAGTGATGATCCGATTGGAAAAGTTTTTTCTTTGAAGGATACAAATTTTACCGTAATTGGACTTCTTGAAAAAAGAGGTGCTAGTGGAATAACAAACACGGATAATTTGATTTACATACCCCTTGAAACTGCCCAGAAAATTTTGTTAGGAATAGGTTACGTTAATTTTATGCGAATCAAGGTTGATTCTGCTGATAATATGGATAGAGCTGCTGCTGACGTTGAGTATACGCTGCGAGTCCAGCATAGGATTAAAAGTTCAGTTGACGATGATTTTTCTGTTCGCAATACTGCGCAAGCGATTGCTACTATTACGAACATAACTAATATTTTGAAATATTTTTTGACTGGCATAGCCGGGATTTCGCTTTTGGTTGGGGGAATTGGAATCATGAATATTATGCTTATTTCAGTCAATCAACGTATTCGAGAAATTGGACTTCGCAAAGCAGTTGGCGCCCGATCCAGGCACATCATTTTGCAATTTTTGATTGAATCGGTTTTTTTGACCATGTTAGGCGGAATTGTCGGAATCATTTTTGGAATCTTGGTATCATTTTTGGCGTCAGTAATCATTAATGCGTTGGGATATAGCTGGGAGTTTATTATATCCTTGAGTTCAATTGTGGTTGCCACCTCAGTTTCAGTTTTGATCGGAGTTTTGTTTGGACTGTATCCTGCCCGGAAGGCTTCGCAAATTTCTCCGATGGAAGCGCTGAGATACGAATAAAAATCCTAAATCTAAATGTCTAATGACTAATGAAATCTAAAATCCAAATTTCAAAAAGATTTTTCCTTCCCTTGTAAAAGGGAGGTTAGGAGGGATTTGAAAAGTTTTCTTTGCATAAGTCTATCTTTCAAATTCACCTCAGTCCTCCTTTTCTAAAGGAGGAAGAAAGTTCTTTTAGACCTTTGAACTTTATTGGAAATTAGGATTTTGGATTTAAACTGTGTTTTTTATGTTTAAACGATTATTACTTTCAATTAAATTAGCACTTCGAAGTTTGACCATCAACAAAGGTCGAACGGTTTTGACTTTGGTTGGCATCATTATTGGCATTTTGTCAGTGATTGTGGTGACTTCCAGTGGGCAAGGGGTGAAAGAATATATTTTGGGACAAATCGGCAGTTTTGGAACTGACATTATTCAAGTTGAAACAAAAGTTCCAGCCACTGGCAAAACTTCTTCTGCCAATGCCACAGGACAAGCGCAGGGAATTCAAATCACGACTTTGAAAATTTCAGATGGGGAGGCAATCAAAAAAATTCCCAACGTCGACAAATTTGCAGTAGCAAACATCGGGCAAGGATTGACAAGCTATCAAGATCAGAATAAGCAAGCGATGATTTTCGGAGTTGGGGCTGATTATCCCTTCATTGACAGTGCTACAAAAGTTGGGGAGGGAACCTTTTATTCTCAAGGAGACGATAATGGTCTAGCTCAAGTTGTTGTAATTGGCAGTGACATTAAAAATTCCTTGTTTGGCAGTGATGATGCGATTGGAAAAACAATCAAAATTAAAGGTATGAATTTCCGAGTTATTGGTGTACTCCAAAAAAGAGGCGCAGTGACTTTTTTCAACTATGACGAGTTAATCTATATGCCGGCGCAAACATTGCAGAAAAAAATTCTTGGCATTGACTATGTGCGAATGATTACGCTGAAGGTGAAAGATGCGAGCCTGATTGATGTGACTGCGGCAGACGTTGTTGATGTACTTAGGCGTCAGCACAAAACATTTAAAGCTGATCAGGAGGATTTTTCAGTTTCCACAATTCAAGAAGCGCAAAAAATTATTGGAGATGTTTTTGGCACGATTAACATTTTGCTGCTAGCTCTTACATCCATCTCCTTGATTGTTGGTGGAGTTGGAATTATGAATGTGATGTATGTGGCTGTGGTGGAGCGAACTTTTGAAATCGGACTTCGCAAGGCAGTAGGCGCAACAGCGAGCGACATTCGAAATCAATTTTTGTTTGAAGCAGTTTTCATTACTTTAATTGGCGGAATCGCCGGCATCATCTTGGGTTACCTCATTTCTTTCGGGGCATCATATTTTATTACTAATTTTTTTGCTTTCAGTATTAATTTTCCAGTTACTATTGGTTCTATTGTTCTTGCTACTGGTTTTTCTATGGCCACTGGCATTATCTTTGGCTTTTATCCTGCCTACAAGGCTTCTCAACTTTCTCCGATGGAAGCGCTGAGAAAAGAATAGCACCGGAATTAATAAATAGGCTCAGATATGGAGAAAACTGTTTTGAATGCAAATATCAAGAAAAATGCTTATATCATCAGAATCAGCTTGCTAAAGCAACAGAGCGTTACACTGATCTTATTTCAAATGCTGACTTAAGAAGAGTTTCAAGCTGGAGATATCGACTCTAAACGTTTTTTAAGAGGAATGAGGAAGTTATTTAGTTTAATGCCTTTGGCTGTCCTGGAATCAATATCGGGACAGCCATTTTTTATATTTTTTTATTAAAGTAGAGTAAATCGTATTATTTATTAGACAATAATTTAAAAACCTGCGCAAGTTGTAGGTTTCATAGGGTTATGATAAGATAACCTTGATAAATAACCATTAAATATAGGCCTATGCACTTGGATAAAAAAAGGGAAGAGCAATTGGAGAAAATGGAATTTGAATTAGAAAACGAATATAATCAAGAGTCATCTGAGGAGCAGCAGTCTTCCGAAATGATTTTTGAAACTGAAAATGAAAAAGAAAAAACTGAAGAAATTCAGCAGGTTGAAATAAAAGTGGAAAAAATGCAAAACGTGGAAGATTTGGAAAAAAAGAAAAAGAAAGATTTATTTTTTGAATTGACTTTGTTTTTCATTCTCGGAATTTTGATTGGCATCACTGCTAAAACTGAAGCAGTCAAGAAAATTACCATTGGTTTTAATGACTATCAAATTCCTGCTAAACTCGAGCGATATGATTTGGCAGAGTTAAAAAGAAATCTTTTGCAACAAGCAGCGCAGCAACAAGCAGCGCAAGGGGCTATTCAGAATCAATAACCAGCAACAAATAGCAACTAGTAATGAGTAACTAGTAACTTTAATTAATATGCAGTAGTCTAATAAGTATAATTTTAATTTAAAAAATATGGATGAAAAAGAAATTAGGGAAGCTGAAATCTTAAAAGAAGAGCTTGGCAACCCCGAAGAAGAAATTTTTGTTGAAAAGGATCAATCAGTGGAAGAGGTGTTGATTGATTCAATTGATGAAAAAAATCACAAAATCAAAAATTTGATTTCGATGGTAATTTTGTTGGCGGGTTTGTTTGTTGGAAGTTTGTTTGTTGATATTGTGCAGCTTGTGCGTGGAGGAGGTTTTTCTCAAAAGGCCCTCAGCAGCGCTGATGTTTTTCAGTCAGCGGGCAAGACCTGGGTGGCCTATACTGAACCTATGGTAACAATCAAAGTCGTCAGTGACGATTCATGTGGAGCTGCTTGCAAGCCAGACGAGGTCTTGGTTGGATTAAAAGGAGCGCTCCCGACTATGATAACTGAAAAAATTGATGTAAACTCAGCCGAGGGCAAAAAACTAGTTGCACAATTTAAACTTAAAACAATTCCAGCGTTTATTTTTTCCAAAGAAATTGAAAAAACTGAATTGTTTGCCAAGGCCCAACCATTTTTGGACCAACAAGGTGATGCCTATGCTATTAAATCAGCTGAAGCTGGATTTCCAGTTGGGAAATATCTCGTAGCGCCGACAGTTTCTGAAAAGGATATTAAAATCGGCAACGATGATGCAAAAGTCAAAATTGTTTTATTTGGTTATTTTCAAAACCCTGATGACAAGAAGTATTATCAGAATGTTATAACTCCAGTTATTAAAGATTATGGAGATAAAATTCAATTAGTGTTCAAGAACTATTTTCCAGCATCTTCAGTTCAAGGAGCTCAAGCTGCAATGGCTGGCCAATGCGCCAATGCGCAGGGAAAATTCTTGGCCTATAGTGACAAGCTTTTTGCAACTCAAGATGCCTGGAGCAAAGTGAAAGATGATAGCACTATTTTCAAGGGTTATGCCGCTAATCTCAAACTGAACGTTGTTGATTTTAACAAATGCTTTGACAGCAAGCAATTTAAGGATCAGGTTGACGCTACGCAGAAAGAAGGTCAAGATTTTGGCATTCAAATGACTCCCGCAATGTTTATTGGCAGTGACCTGCAACTACCCACTGCTACCTATGATGACGTGAAGAAAGTTTTGGATAATCAGCTGAAATAACTTATAGGCGTTAGCTTCACTATCTTATGGAAGAATAGTATAAAAACGAGGTGATTTGAACCTCGTTTTTTTGGTAATTTTTGTTGCTATAGTTTTGAAATGTGCTAAAATTAAGGAAGTTAAAAACCATTTAAACTTCAAAAACAAAAATGAATCCAGTAGTGAGAATTCAAAAAAAGAACTTACTATTGTGACAGTGATTTAGGTTAATATTAAAAAATAAAAATAAACACTGAAATTTTTCTTGAGCAAAGCTCATTTGAATTTCTGCTACTGGATGAAACTAAACAAAGATACATTTGAAATAATCTTTTTTGCCCGTGGAGGACAAGGCGCTAAGACTGCCTCTGAACTCGTGGCGCATGCGGCTGTCAATGAAGGAAAATTTGTGAAAGCCTTTCCTTTTTTTGGACCGGAAAGATCTGGCGCTCCAACAAAAATGTTTTTGCGCATTTCTGACAAGCCGCTTCGAACGCAAGAGCCAGTCACTGATCCAGACGCAGTTGTGATTATGGACGAAACTGTTATTGGAAGTCAGGATGTTGCCAAAAATCTTGATCGGCACGAAGTTTTGATTATAAATTCAAAAAGGGATATTGAGGAAATCAGAAAGGATGTGGCACATTTTAAGGGAAAAATTTATGCGATTGATGCAAATGGTCTGGCAAGTCAAACAACCGGTAGTTCAAATCCGAATATGGTTTTAGTTGGACAATTAATTAAGATTACCGAGGTAGTTTCTCTGGAAAGTGCAGCGGAAATTTTTCGCGGAGTATTTTTGGAGAAGATTGGCAAGGAGCTGACGGAAAAAAATATCCAAGCCATGGAGGCAGGATATGACGAATTATGATTATTTTTTAATTGATTAATTTAATAAGATTCATGGGTTTAACTTTTCTTTTTAGGAAAGAAAAGTTACAAAAGAAAATCGCGCCTACCTCGCGCTGTCAAAATTCCTAAGCTATTTCGCTAAAAATTCCCGCTGCACTTTTTCTGCTGAAAAAGCTCGCTTGAAATTTTTTACGCTCATCCGCTTGTAATTTTGAAACGCGCTTCGTAATGGCGCAGG
>CAIJXA010000129.1 GCA_903824515.1 uncultured bacterium | reverse complement strand
TTTTGAAAAAATAAGTTGAAATTAATTTGATTTTAAGTTACTATAAAGCTATATGCAAAAGCTGAAAATACTATTTATTTCCCACACCTATCCCCCGATTGTCGGCGGAATTGAAGCTCAAAATTTCGAATTGGCAAAATGGCTAGGCAAAATTGCGCAAGTTAAGGTTATCGCCAACACCAAGGGCCGTTGGTTTCTGCCATTTTTTGCGCCGCTTGCTCTGCTAAAAGCTTTATGGCTGCTGCCAAAATATGATGTCGTAATTTTCGGCAGTGGCATTTTAGCTATTGATGGTTGGATCATCAAATTATTTTCCAAAAAACCTGTCATTTCCGTCATTCATGGTCTGGATATTAACTATGGCTCGGCTTCGCTGGGAGTCCGGGGCGAAAAAATTCTTGTTACCATTTATCAAAAACTATGGGTCGGAATTTTTCTCAAAAGCGCTGACAAACTTATTGCCGTTGGCAATGAGACTATCAAAGTTGCAATTGAAAGAGGAATTCCCAAAGAAAAAATCGTCTTCATTCCCAATGGCGTAGACACGGAAAAAAATTTGGTTGAAAAAACCAAAACAGATCTTGAAAAAATTCTTGGTATTTCCGTTGCCGACAAAAAAATATTGCTAACCTCAGGAAGACTAGCCAAAAGAAAAGGCGTTGCTTGGTTCATCCGCAATGTTTTTCCAAAACTACCAACAAAATATCTCTATGTGATTGCAGGTGATGGCAAAGACAAAGAGAGTGTCCTCCAGGCAATAACCGAAAAGAAACTAGAGCAGCGAGTTTTAGTGTTGGGCTATGTCACTGATGAAGTTCGCAACATGCTTTGGGCCACTTGCGATTTGTTCGTTCAACCTAACATCAAAATAGCTGGCGACATGGAAGGATTTGGCATTTCTGTGATTGAAGCTGGGGCCTGTCGCTTGCCAGTGCTGGCTTCTGATCTTGAAGGTCTCAAGGATGCTATTAAAGATGGCAAAAATGGATTTTTAGTTGAATCGGAAAATTCACAGGCTTTTGCCGAAAAAATCACGCAGCTTTTTGCCAACGGCAGTCCCCGCGAAATTTTCGGCCAAGCTACTCGAGACTACGTGGTTGAAAATTATCAATGGAAAAAAATTGCCCAACATTATTTGACAGAAATAGAGAAAGTAATCAGTAATCAGTAATTAGTAACGCGCTACCAGAATGCTTAGTTTTATTTTTTCACAATTTGCTTTTTACTTTTCACTCCTCATAGTGCTTTTTTGGCCAGGTTATTTTTTGACTAGAATGCTTAACGCAAAATTTGGTTTTTTCACAAAACTTGAGGAAATAGTTTTTTCAGTAGGTTTCAGCATCTTTTTTTCAAATGTGCTTATGCTTATTTTGGGTGCGCTTGGCATCTTAATTACAAAATTTAGCATTTTAATTGCAATTATATTTTTTTCATTACTTTGTTTTCTACTTGAAAAATATGGCTTGAAAAATAAAGCTTCAACAGCAAAAGAAAAGTTTTCTTTTTCAAAAAAGCAAACACTGCTAATATGCATCATTCTTGGCCTCTCAATATTCATTCGAACAATATATCTCAAAAATTCTATCCTTCCCTCGGCCACTGACTTAGGACACCATATGTATTGGACAAATGTCATAGCTAGCAGTGGAAAAATTCCTAATTATCAACAACGAAATGTTATTGTAGATAGCGAAAAATATACCATCAGTGAACCTCAAAATATTAGTGATTTTATTATTGGCGAACATTTAATATTCGCGGCAATCTCGTTAATCTCAGGAATAAGCGTGATTTCATATTTTCCAGTCTTAACCCTTTTTGTCATTAATATATTTTCACTGCTAGCAATTTTTGTTTTTTCTTTGCGCTTATTTGAAAACTACAAAGAAAACATCAACATTTCAATAATTACGCTCTTTTTGCTTGGGCCACTTTTTGCCATAGCTCCACCACAAGCAAAATTCATTAGCGGTGGAGTTATCGGAAACATCATCGGGAATCTCCTCTTACCTTTGGCGCTATATTTCTTTTTGAGATCCATGCGCGAAAAAAATAAGGTCTTGCTCATGCTTGGTTTGATTTTTTCCATGAATCTCTTTTATACTCATCATCTAACAGCCTTAATATTCATCCTCTCGCTGATGCTTTCCCTGTTTTTAATTTTAGTTTTTAATTTTAAAAACCGTATCGAAATATTGAAAAATTGGCTAAAGATTTTCTTTTCCATGCCAGTAATACTTTTTCTGATTTTTTCAGCAAGCTTCGCTTTCTTGATTTACACCCCAACCTATATCACGAATCAGGCCATTAAAACTGTCATAGGTGCTCCAAAAAAAATTGAGCACACAGGACTTTCGCTTACTCAATTTAAGGATACTCTTGGAGAGCCAAGACTGGCTTTAGCAATCTTTGGAATTTTGATTTTATCGTCAAGCCTACTGAAACAAATTCGCTCTAAAGAAAAAAGTTTTTCATATGAAAAAATATCTTTTGACATTTTCATTTTAGCTGGCTGGATTGTGGTAATTTCAATAATTTCGCTTTATCCCCAACTAATTAAAATTGGAATTCCTTCTGCAAGGGTTGCAAACTATGGAACCTATCCATTTTCAATTGCAGCTTCCTTTTGCATAGCCTCTTTGTTTTCAAAAAGAAATAGAAATAGTAATAATGATTTTTTTCTCAAGCATTATTTATTTTTTTATACATTTATTTTGCTGTTTATGTTTCTTATCGTATCTGGATTTTATGATAATGGACAGAATTTAGCTCAAACCATAGCTCCTCAAAAAATTAACCAGACTTTTAACGCTTCTGAATTTTTAGCCAAAAATATTACTGGTAATGAACAAGTTGAAAGTGATCATGTTTATATCAAGGCAGACTCATGGACGAAGATATTTTTAATGAAAGACTACAATTTTCCGATGTATAGGGCCAACTTTGATCGCTATGAAAATGGAATCGACAGAAATGAAAAATGCACCCTTAATATGATCTCGCTCCCCAACGATACAGATAGCCAAAAATGTTTCTCTGATTTAAATGTGAAATATATCATGGTCAGTAAGAATGATTCTGCCCAATTTCAAAAGAATCTTTCCTTTTGGCAAATATATTCCAACAATGAAATAACTATTTATTATAGGAATGCTCAATAAGCCTATGACACATTCAAAAACAACTGTAGCAGCGTTGGTAGTTTTCTTCATTCTTTGTTTGTCATATCTTGCGCACGCTGAAATGCAGCAACAAGATTATAATTACGGTGAATCTTGGTGGACCACCTATTTCAACGACCCGAAAGATGCTAACCTATCATTTGCGATTGAAAATCATAGCAAAGAAAAAGCATTTCACTGGGAGCTGTCTTCGGACAAAGCGCTTATTTCGCAAGGTGATGCGACTATCGGACTCGGGGAGAAAAAATTAATTTCAGTCCAGTCAGCTCAGGATATGATTGACAAAAAAATGACAATAAAGATTTCAACGTCTAAGGGTTTTAAAGAAATTTACAAAAAGTTATAAAAAACCACCCCTAAGGTCATGCAGCAGTGAATTAAGCGGTCATCCGCAAAGCATGGTTTTGGAAAATAGCATTTGTCCCTGAAAACATTTTTACGAACTTACATCCTTTTTTGAGCACACGCTTCGCCCAAAACTATGGCTGAGCGCTCGGAGTCACTGTTGGCTTCCATGGCCAAAAAAGAATGCAAGTTCGTAAAAATTCCGAGTTACTTTTGAATCATTCAAGACCCTAAATAGTGCATGATCCGAATTATGCGCATAATTTTATAAAAATCATTTAACCTTATGGCCGTTACTGCATATATTTTTTGGCTAGGATTAGCTGAAATGCTTTTTTATGTTTCTGGGTTCATTGTTCATGCGGCTGCCGGTCGCATCTTAGGACCAGCAGATTATGGAGTTTACGGACTCATAATCACCCTAACCATTCTTATTGCCTCCCTAATCGGTAATGGCATCCCAATTGCTATGAGCAAATTTCTGAGCGCCGACCTTAGCAAAAAACCCCACCTTATTTCAATCATCAAAAATAAGGCTGCTCTTGCTCAGCTAGTCTTGATGGTAGCAGTAACTACTATATTTTTCTTTGGAGCACCAGTCATTGCCATCATGCTACATGATCCATCCTTGGAAAAATTGTTAAGAATTTCAGCTTTTATAATTCCCTGCTACGCTGCTGATTCATTTTATTTTTACTATTATACCGGAATTCATCAATTCAACATGCAGTCTATTTTAAAAGCTTTCCGAGCAGTCCTGCGAGTAGCCATAATTGTCGGACTTGGATACTTTTTATCCCTAGAAGGTTTCATCACAGGTTATATCTATGTCTCACTGGCTGTATTTCTCATTGCACTTGTCATTGATAAGCTTGTATACGCCAAACGCTTTCCAAAAAGCAAACTTTCCAGCGATGAAGACTTCTCAGTTAAAAAATTACTTTTATATGCACTACCAATTACTGGTTTTTTGGTTTTGTATCAAACCATGATTTCACTTGATCTTTTTGTGGTCAAAGCAATTCTGCAAGATGACTATGCAACTGGTCTTTTTAACGGAGCTTTCACAATTTCTCAAATTCCAAACTATATTTTCTATGCCCTTACTATCGTACTTTTACCTGTTATTTCACATTCTACGGCCAATGAACACCAGCAAAAGACAACCAATGCAATCAATATGGCACTTCGCATGATGACAATGTTACTGCTTCCAACAATTGCACTGATTATTAGTTATGCTCAACCACTCATAGTTTTCTTTTTTGGTTCGCAGTATGCTGAAGGAGCAAGCGCTCTTCAATTGCTGGCTTTTGGCGTTGGCCTGCTGACGCTTTTTTACGTAATGAGTTTTGCTTTTCAGGGGGCTGGGCTTGTTAAATTACCCCTCAAAATTGCTTTCTTCGGAATGCTGACAAACGTTATTCTTAACATTATTTTTGTCAAAAACTATGGTCTTATTGGTGCAGGCATTGCTACTAGCATCACGGCAATTTTTGTCACCATCGCGCTTTTCTATTTTCTTAAAACAACCTTTTCCGCCCAACTAAAAACTTCAAGCGGCCTGAAAATAACAGGCTCGGCGATTATAATCTATATTCTTTCATTATTCTTACCTAGTACAAAAATCTTATTTATTTTTTCTGGGGCATTTTTATTTCTAGTATATTTCGGTATCCTATATCTGCTGAAAGAATTAACCAAAGATGATTTTGTAATATTTAAACATATGATTCCGGGCTTTAAGAATAAATAACAACTTTATAGCTGCTTACTTAAATGAATTTTGATTTGAAAATAAACCTTTGTCATTTGCGTATAAATATACAATGTGAGCATTGCGAGATGACAACCAATGAGCAAAGTTCTATTATTTAATTTTTTACATAAACTTAAATGAATTTTTTTCAAAAAATAGCCCGTCACAAATGGGAATTGTTTTTTCTTGTCGTAATTTGTGCCATCGGCATAATGTTTCGCACATATAATCACAATAAATGGCTTCATTTTGAAGTTGATCAAACTTGGGATTATCATATAGTTTCCAATGCTATAACTGGCGGGATTGGAAACCTTCCTCTACTTGGACCGACTGCGGGAGGCGGTCGCTCACTTCGTCTTGGACCAGCTTTTTACTATATGGAATACGTCAGCGCCCTATTGTTCGGCAATACTCCGGCTGGACACTCCATGACAGTTCTAATTTTGTCCATTCTGTCCCTGCCACTCTTTTACATTTTTGTCAGACGCTATTTTTCCGTGCTAATTTCCGCTGGGCTACTGCTGACATTTTCGACTTCGCTTTATCTTGTTTTGTATGCTCGTTTTTCTTGGAGTCCAAACGTCCTGCCATTTTTCGCTCTTTTGACCTTCTATGCCTTACTTAGGAGCGTTTCAAAAAGCGAAAAGCACCCAAGAATTTGGTTTTTAATTATGGTTTTAGCTGCTGGAATCAGCACTCAAATCCACTTCAACGCCTTTTTTACTTTTCCAGCAATTATAATCACATTTTTAATCATCAAGCGTCCAAAATTTGAGCTTAAAACCTGGGGAGCTGCAATATTTATTATGTTCGTTTTGTATTCACCGGTTATTATAAATGAAATCAAAACTCGCGGCGAAGATTTAAAATATTTTGTTGAAAAACTAGACAAAAATGCATCGCATCGAAAGAATTTTTTAGAAAAAACATTCCTTGTGACGCAATATAACGCCTACGAATATTTTCTAATCCTGAGCGGGAATGATCAAATCAACGGATTTTCAAATCCAGATGGATATTCTCTTGGCATTGCTTGCAAATCAACCTGCCTTTCTCGTCTTCCAATTCGAATTCCGGTCTTGATATATTTTTTTATTGGAGTTTTTCTTTTATTTCGAAGAACAAAACGAGAATTCTTCGGTGAGAAAAAAGATTTCCTTATACTTTCATCACTCTGGTTTATTTTTTCTTTTCTGTATTTTTATGCAATATACTCCTCCAATATTTTATTTCCAAGATTTTTTCTCATAGTTAGCCCCCTTCCCATTATCCTGCTTGGCCTGATTTTGGAAACCATCTGTCCCCAAAAGAATAAGGCTAGCTTGGCAATATTTTCGTTAATAATTGCAGGGCTTGCCTATTCAAACACCACAAAAATTTTCAATCACTTCAGTGACCTTGGGAATGCTGCCACCACAGAAACTTCAGCTAAAATGAAGGACGTTTTTCCAAATAACAAAAGGGTAACACTGGAACAAGAACAGCTGGTTGCAAATTATATGGCATCAAAATACTCTTCTAATCAATACCCTGTATATTTTTTTTCTGATCATGAATACGCTCCATCCTTGTGGTATCTCCTAAGTCAACAAGGAATCCAGTATTTCGATGAATTTTTTATTTCTCCCGAAAAAGAAGCTGCCTATGCTAAAGCTAACTACTTTTTAATTTATCGAACAAATCAAATCAGCCAAAAAGATGTCAGTAATTTTTCTGATAATTTTTCGATTATTGAAAAAAAGAAATTTGGTTCACTTACTGCCTTCTATCTTGCGCCAAAAAACGGAAAAGATAATTTAGCCAAGCAAACGCCAACAATCACAACTCAGCAGCAGCAAATACTCGGATTAATGACTTGGAACAAGCTTGCCAGGCCAATTTCCCAGCAAACAATCTCGGACGAATCAGAAATATCAAATACGCCTGAAACCTCAGGGGAGGATCTCCCCTAGCCCAGAATACTATTGAAACGGATTACTCCTTACGCATAATGAATATATCATACGTACCAACTTCACCAGCGTCAATTTCAGAGTATCCCTGCAAAGCATAATTTCTACTATTTGGATTATCCACTATAGAAAATAGTATTGAATTTTTTTCTACAATCCTTTCCTTGGTTAATTCTGAAGCCTTAAAATTTGACTGTTTACTTAAAAAATAATTCATGGCATAAAGATACTTATGTTGAGAAGCCAGAAGATAGAGTCTATTTTCTGGGTATTCCAAACTCCTTAAAGCAATGAATTTTGAGATTCGTTCGGCATCGGTCAAAACAATGCCGTTAAAATCTCCGCCGCCAGAATGATTTGGATTAAGACCAGAAAAATAAGTCTTTCCCACTGGCACAATGTTTGAAACAGCAAGCCATCCCAAAATAACGATGACAAAAAGTAAGCCAATGATTTTAAACTTTTCCACAAAAAAATCCATCCAAAAACCCAATAGTAAAAATGGGACAAAAAAGATTATAATGCAATATCTAGCGTCAAATTTCAAGGCTATGGGCAAAAAAACAAGAAAAGATGATGCAGCATAAATAAGGCTCAGAGCTAAAAGGACTTTTTTTGTTTCATCCTTTTCTTTTTTTAGCTTAATCACTGCTAAAATCAATCCGCCGAAAAGAAATGTCAACGTTAAAATCAAGTTGCTGTAAAAAGCAAATAAATGCCTCTTTAGTTCATGAAAAAGTAAACAATTACTATCATCGTTCATTGCAGATAACATATAGGAGCTTCCTTGAGCGTAACACTCAAGATCCTTTAAGATATATTTCTGAACTGGTTCGGAATTACTGGTTTTAGTAACAAAACCAACCACAAATGCCCTACTATTTTCCCCTCCAGTGCGAACCTCATGTATAAACTGGGGAATGTTCAAAAAAGCTACACAAAATACGGCGATGACAAAGCTTTTACCCAGCGGATATTTTTTCCAAAGAAAATAGCCATAATAAAGAGCTGCAATCGGCAAAAAAATAACAATAATAAAAGTATGCAGTTGAATTCCTATTCCAATAACAATTCCCAACAGAACTGACCAATAAATTTGCGGCTCCTTCTTATCTTTGACTAATATGCCAAGTATGAGCAGGAAGGCTAAAATGAAAAAAGGCAGAGGATTTGGATTCCACGCAAACCTGGCATATTTAATAGCATAAAAGGAAACGCCGTACAAAGCCGTAACTGCCAAAGAAATATTTTCAGTAAAAAATTTCTTCAAAAAAACATACAGCAGCGGTATTGCTAATACAGAAAATAGCAGGGTCGGATATGCCAAATTGCCAGGATCATTGCCAAAAATTATAAGTGCAATATATTCCATATAATAATAAGCCGGACCCAAATCAAAAATTGTTCCACCTGCATGCGGTCCCATTATTAAAAAATTGTGGTCTTGCTGTAGCTGCTCTACGATTACAACATCGCGCACTTCATCTTCATCAAACCGCTGCAAACCTCGAAAATTATAGCCACGCAAAAAAATACCCAAGGCAACAATAATCAAAAGAACGCCTATTTTTTGTTTTTGTGTTTTTTTTATTCTATCAAATATAGCGTTTATCATTTTTTTTGAAAATATCCTAGGTTTGTTATTTATTATCTAGCGAAGTGAGAGTCCCGATGTGTGTCGGGACCGATTCAATGGAGGCAACAAGAGATGATTTGCCTACGAGGCTTGACACGTCGCTCACGAGTGACATGTCTTGCTGCGCTGCTCATAGGGTACTGGGCTTGCCCCTGAAGTATTAATACCCTTTTATTAGCGCTTTGACTTAACACTAATTCTATCAATTTCAAATCTGCCTACATTGTCAACCTGAATTCCTCTTCCAGAGACAGCATTAAAATTGGTTACAATTATATTAAAGACATGCTCTTTGTCCGTTGAATTTATCATAAAAGCATTTTGAGCTTTAGTTATATTAGTATTAGAAATAAGAATATTCTTAACAACTGATGCCAGATTACTATCAGCATGAACATGTGAATCATAAAACATATCCAAGAAGATAGCATGTGCATTTACTGACATTTGAGTTTTATCAAGCCAAATGTTCTCCACCGTTCCCCCGCGATCAGCCGATGATTTTATCTTAAAACCATCATTGGTAGAACTGAATATATTATTTTTCATAATGATATTCTTTATACCCCCTGTCAGCTCGCTTCCAATTGAAATACCGCTATGTCCTTTTTTCATTTGACAATTCTCAATCACCACATTTTCCGATGGTCTATTAGGGCTAAGTTTGTCAATTCCCAAGCCAGACTTTATAGAAATGGCATCATCACCAGCAGATATATCCGAATTTTTAATCAGGACATTTTTGGAAGAATCGACATCAATTCCGTCCGTGTTTATTCCGTAGGTGTTGATTTTAACATTATCAATAGTAACATTTTCAGAATAAATTGGATGAATCGTCCACATTGGTCCATCCTCGATTGAAATTCCTTGCACTAAAATATTTTTGCAATTTACGAACTGAACAAATGATGGCCTCAGGCCATATGGCTCACCAAAAATTCTCTCCTCGGCTGGCACCCCTGATTTAACCATAGCTACAAGTTCAGCCCCAGCATCAGGATCTTGGGGTTTGTCACTCCAAACTCGCCATTTTTCGCCATTTCCAACAATTTTTCCCTTTCCTGTTATTGCAATATTTTGACAATCGCGGGCATAAATAAGCGGAGAATAATTGTAATAATCCATGCCCTGATAACGTGAAAGGACTAGCGGCAAATAGTCACTTCGATTATCGCTGAAATTGATTTCAGCGCCCGCTAACAATGTAAGTTCAATGTTGTCCAAAAAGTGGATCGGGCCCGTAAACCACTTTCCGGCTGGAAAAATAACCTTTCCGCCACCTTTTTGAGAGCAATCGGCTATGGCCTGACTAATTGCTTGAGTATTTTTTGTTTTACCATCGCCTATTGCACCATAGTCCAAAATATTACATTGTCTTTGGGGTATCTGGGGTTTATTTATTTGTGACATTATTGAAAGATATCTTTGCTGATTTTCGCAGACAAGCCTGAATGGATATCTCCTAAATCTCACCGCCAAAATAATCACAACAAACACTAAAAAAAACACAATTGTTTTTTTTAGGAGTTTAGATTTCAGCAGTGTATTCAGAAAATTCTTTAGAGTTTTTTTGTTCAATTTTTTTAAAATTAACTATTAGTATAATCTCATTTATCACCTGCGCTCAAGCTGCATAATGAAATATCGTCCGCCAGAGGCAGCGGTTTTTATTTGATAAATGTTTTTTTCTTCTTCGGTAAGATTCTTTTGCAAATCAGAATTTGCAATCAAGCCAAAAGCAAAAATTGTAGCATCCGTTGTTTGTTGCTTTTTGATTGAAGAAATCTTCAACTCAGCAGAAGCTGGTAGGTAGTCCAAAGCTGCCAGTACATTCTCAAGACTGACATTTCGACCATTAATGTAAACGGGCTTGGCGTGATCGGAATGCTCAGCAATAAACCTGGAAAAAAGTTCAGCCTCACCAAGCGTCAGATTTATCACGCCATAAGGCATTTCCGGTGCCCTGCCGTTAAGATACTCAATTTCTGCCGCAATAGATTGGAAACTCATTGCAAATAAAAACAAAAAAATAGCGGAGACGATCAAGTACTTCCAAAACCGCTTAAATGCTAAAATATACTTAAGCCAGAATCCCAAAAATATGAATGGGACCATTTCAACTATGACAAAATATCTCATAGTCATTGGGTTAAGAACTAACAAACAAACAATGAAAATAACTACAAAGAAAATCAAAATGAACTGCAAAAAAATTTTCCTTTCAATATCAATTTCTCGCTTAATGAAATAGCCCAACAAGACATAGCCGCCCAGGGTAAAAAGCAGACTAATGAACACAACAGCTGCAGTTGAAATATTTTTCATATTGCTTGTGAAGAAATCAATCAAAATTTTTCCGTCATTCCTGGCCACAGATTTGCAATAATTATCTTCACCTACTGAAGTTAAAATATAGGTGTTGACGTGAGAAAGACATTGCAAGGTGGTTATTGGCGTTCCGAATTGCGGTGGCTCAAAAAAAACAACTTTGATAAACTCTTTCGTATTCTTTCCGCCACTTCCAATTTCGGAAAAAACCTGCGGTAAATTGAGAAAAAGAGCAATGGATACTATCCAAAACAACATTTTCCAATTCATTTTTTCTCTCTTTTTCAAATAAAAGAAAAAAATGAGCGTCACGATTGGCATCGACAACAAAAATAAAATGTGCAGTTGAACCCCCACTCCCAGAGCGATGCCGGCCACTGCTGTCCAAAACCACCTAAACTTATCGGTCCTGGCTGAAACAATTTCCAAAAAAGCATACAAAAACAACATCAAAAAAAATGGTTGAGAATTCGGATTCCAGGCAAATCTGGCATATCTGATGGCAAAAAAATCAACTGCATATATTGCCACCAACAATAATGAAATATTTTTTGAAAAAAATCTTTTGAGTAGCAAATACAAAAACGGAATGCTCAAAATTGAGAACAATAAATCAGGATAAGCTAGAACATCAGGAGCAAGACCAAATATTTTTGCCGACATATACTGAAAATAATAGAAAATCGGACCAAGTTTGAAATCAGTTGTTCCCACCACTGGACCAAGTAGAGGCATAGCATGACCATTTAATACAATATCACTGATGATTGAAGCATCTCGCGCTTCATCTTTGTGAAATCTCAACCAATCATGAAAATTGTAAGTTCGAACAAAAATACCTACGACAAAAATAAGTAGCAGGATTGTGGTATGTTTATTTTTTAATACAGTATTGTAAAAATTTTTCATTGACTAGTTTTAGGTAATTAGTTTCAAGAAACACATTCTTTCGTGCAATTTTGCGACACTGCGTCTTTGATTAAGAGCATTTTCGATATCTCAAACCCCCAGCACGCCTAAGCCAGGTATCATCTTCGCCAAAAATACACCGTGGCCTGACCCCTGACTGCAGCGTTGTCTACTTTGGAAAAATTATTTTCTAAATATGTTTTTGCTTCTTTGGAAAAAAACAACGTATCATTATCAAAAAGAATTATCCATCCACTTGAATTTTGCGCCGCAACTTGTTTTAATTGCTCGACCGAGAAATCGCTCAAGGCTGATTCTCCGCCAAAGTCATAAATCTTGGTATGCATCCCGGAGAGATAGTAATTTCTGAAATTTCGGGTAACAATCACATCCCCAGCTTTGAAGTATTTTTTGACATACAAAAATACCTTTCGATAATCGCCCACATCCGTTCTGTGATAAGTATTATTTTCACTGGAAAAATATGCATAATTCGGCAATAGCAATAAAGCCAAAAATATTGTCACCCAAAAAGCTTTTTTTGAAATGTTGACAAGCTGCTTTTCGAAAAACGTAGCGACTGCATATATTCCAGATGCGATCAGAATAATCAAAAACGATTGCAAGAAAAAAACATACTGGATGCCTTGAGTTCTCTTCCACATAAATGCTGCCATAAAAAGCGGCACCAACAATGAAGTTAAAAGCCAAACAGCTTCTTTTTTGTGACCCGTTTGTTTGTACAAAAAATATCCCCCAAGAAAAAACAGCAACACTCCCAACATCCAATTGCTATAATCTGAAAGAATTTTTTCAAAATACCCTCCATTGTTAATGAAGCATTTTATTGAAGCTACAAAAATTCCAGTAATTCCAGGAAAAAATTTGATTGCAATAACACCGCCAAAAATCATCACTGAAGTTAGAAAACTATATTTATTAAGGGTCAACTTTTTTTCATTTTTCCATTGCAAAATTGTTTGAACAAACACAAAACCAAAAAATGCCGCCACAATGTTGACAGTCAATAACTGTAATTCCAAACTTACAAAGCCAAAAACAAGGGCCAAAAAACCATAAAGCATATTGATGCCGCTATACCGCTGTAGCCTAGCCAGAAACCAATTTCTGCCATCATAGGCCCGCTCGAATGCAAGGAACAAAGTCCAGGACAATGTCAAATACATTGGATAAAACATCGCATACATTCTAAGTTTCCTGTCAAACATAATACCCATGGCGCTTATTGCAAACAAGAAAGCAGCCAGCAGCCCGATCTGTCTTTTTTTTGAAAAGGAGGTTGCAACCGCATAAATCAAAACGATGCTAACCAAGCCCCAAAAAACGCTCACTAGTCTTGCCACCTCTTCAGTTGGCGGCAGGAGTTTGAAAACTTGGGCAACTTGCCATTTGTACATCCAAGCTCTAACATCTCTCGCCTGATTGACATCTGAAGTGTTTGGCTGGCCATTGTTAAAATCCCAAGCCTGCCAAACGTGTGTCATGCGATAAGCATAGGCAGAATTCATATCCAAATATTCATCCGCAATAAAAGAATTCTTACCGAGATTATAAAACCTCAAAGATCCACCTAACACAACAATCAACAGTAAAAGAATCACACTAGCTCGTAGCTTGTTTTGAAATAAATAATTTTTAAATAATTGAAGCTTTTTTTGCATATATTTATAATTAAACGTCCAACACTTATTAACAACTTCACTTTGTTTAGTTTGATAGGTTGAGTCCTTTATTTTCATACACTCTCACAAAATTATTTTCACGCTTCCCAATGAAAAGCGACCAAGTATTCTTAAGTTCATATTTGTTAAATTTTTTCCACATATTTATATTTTGCTTTTTCCCCCTCCGCGTTGCTACTACGTAGCCAACTGATGCCAGCGAGTCCTTTTTAACATAATCATTCAAGGCATAAGATTTCATGCACTTACCCACAAAAAATGGGCACACACCATAATAATCCGACCAAACCACAATGTTTTTAGCATCTGGCAGACTGTTTAAATATTGAGCCGCTTCATAGCCACCATAACCCCAAGCTCCAGTGATAATATTGTTTTTTGGCATTAAAACATTAGTATAGTTAAAATAAAATGGTTTAATTTGCCAAAGACCTATCACGGATATTCCAATAACTCCCGCAAAAATTGCAATTTTTGCCAATGCTGATTTCTTTTCAAATAAAAACATTTCAAAAAATCCAAATCCCGCTAAAGTCAGTAATATTGGATACATAATTATACCGTAACGAATGCTAATGAGTAATCCCTGCCTCATCACCGCAATATAATATACCAAAACAAACAACGAAAATAAATACACCAGCAAATCATGCTCAATTTTTTTAAAAATTGCTTTTATCCAAAGAAATAGCACACTGACAAGTACGAGCGGCGAAAGCGAAAATACAATTGGCTTAAATTGCAACATCAATTGATCAAACAAAGAAGCATGCTGATATTTTGATCCTTCGGCAGAGTCAAAGGCCACACTCAGGACATTCATAAAATTATTACCAACTGACCAATTCACAAGAACCAGTAAAAACATTCCACTCAAAAAAACATAGAGAAGTACGGGAAATATCTTTTTTACATAAACGCTTTTTTTCATCAGATAGGCTGCTCCTTGACTGCCATACGTCGCCGAATCTAGCAGCAAGAGCAGATTAATCAAAATAACAGGCCAAAAAACATATTGCATCCCCTTAAAGCCGACTGTGCCCTTATAGGCCAACATTGGATCAACCAACACTGCCGGCATCAGGATCGAGAAGAACAAAAAACCTCCAAAAATTAAGCCAAAATACGCCATTGAAAATTTAAAAATTTTTCTTTTTAATTTCTCAATACTCCATTTTTCGCCTTTGAAAATAATCTGAAATCCCAGCATCGCAAGAAAAAAGGGCACCAGCATAAGGGCGGCATATTTACTCAAAAGCGCCATTGCAAAAAATATCGTAGCCAAAAATAAATGAAGCTTTTTTTCTTCTTGCAGATAAAGAAAAAATGCTAGCACAGTTGCAAATGAAAAAATCCAAAGCATTGAATCAGGATTAACAATTTGAGAGATCCCAATCAAAATAGGACTAAGTAAAATCAAACTAACTGATAAAAGTGTCAGGAAGTCACTTTTGGTTATTCTTCGCAATGCCCAGAAAAAATATAATGAAGCTAGCGCAGTAAAAACAACTTGCGGAAAACGATAAGCAAAATTCATTTGCTCCACGTTTAGAAAATTTATTTCAGAACCTTTTAAAATAGTTTTTTCAAAAAGAAGCCCTGCACCAGAGATAAAAACCAGAGAAATTCCCGGCTTATCATTGATTCGAGTTGCGATCCAATTGTGTTGAGCAACTGCATTCCAATACTGATGAATTCGGTCATGGGCTGGCTCATTAAACCAGAAATGCTCATCTGCGGTTTCAAATTTTGTCAAATGATAAACGGAAAAAGCAAAATATAAAAGCAAGGGAATGCTTAGCAAAAATAAGGGTCTTTTGAAATATGCAGCAATATTATTCATGTTCTTGATTCTTATTGAGCTTGAATTTTGAATTTTTTAGTTATCATCATCCGAGGAAATATCATCTTGATTCAACTGATTTGCTACGAATGGCTTTGCCTTTCTGATCTTCAAAAAACTTTTTTCTCTCCCGTCGATTTCCAACCTCCAAACTGAATTCTTTTCCATTGAATGGGGAAAATTTATAGCTATTGTTGATTGCAAAGATTGAAAATAATAGTCGATTGGATATTTTTGCGTGTCCACTTTCGCCTTGTGTATACATTTACCAACAAAAAACTCACACACCCCATAGACATCGACCCATAAAGTGAGGTTTTTTGCATTCGGCAGATTATTCATATACTGGGCTGCCTCATAGCCGCCATAGCCCCATGCCCCGCTTATAATATAATTTTTTGGCAAAAGATTATTTGTATAACTGAAATAAAAAGGAGTTATCATCAAAATACTAACGATGTTCAAAAGTAAAAAGATAGAAAATACCAACTTCATTGGAATTGCAACAACCTTACTCCAAGGAATCAATTTGCGTAAAATATATGCAAAGGCTGCTGTGGCAAAAATAATAATTGCTATTCCGTACCAACTGCGGTATAGCCTATCCACAAAGGCATTTTTATACACACCATCGAGCAGATATTGCTGAATTATCATGCTGGCAAACAATATTAGAATAAAAGAAAATCCAATTGCAAAAAAACTAAACTTCTTGCTGTCAAATTTCTTTTCCTGAATATCAGAAAAAAATTCCGTCAAAGCAACTGACCCAATAACCATTGAAAGTGGAAACAAAATAATACTATATCTGACAGTCACCAGTAAACCCTGCTCAATGACTGCTGCCATAAATATCAGAAAAAAAGAAGATAGCAAAAATAAAAAAGTTTTCGCCTTCGTTTGATTGAAAAAACCCCTAAACCAGGCCAACATTAAAGTCAACAAAACTATTGGCGTCAAGGCAAAAGTCAGTGGTACAAATTCCATTATTAGTCTTTTGTAATATGGGAGCTTACTGAAAAGATCACTTCTCTTTAAATTAAAAGGAATTCCTGATAAATCAATGATGCTGTTTCTTGAAAGCCAATTTGCCAAAACAAAGAAAACTGTTCCAAACAAAATAGCATAGACAATTTTTGGTAATATATTTTCAAGTAATCTCAGTTTTTTCATCATCCAAATAAATCCCCCGCTGATGAAAAACTTTGCATCCAGTATCAAAACAAGATTTAGCAGCATTGCTGTCCAAAATATCGGCTGCATTCCAGGAAATCCAATCGTACCTTCATAAAAAACTTTCGGCTCCACAAACGAAGCTGGCATGAGAATTGCAAAAATAAGCATACCACCAAGCAAAATGCCAAGATAACTCAATCCATTTCTGATGACCATTCTTGAAAATTTTGCTTGTTTCCCTTCCCATCTGGAATATTCAAAAAAGCAATAAGCAACTATCATAAAGAAAAAGAAAGGAAACAAAATCACACTAACATATTTACTGGCCAATCCAAATCCCAAAAAAATAGAACTTAAAACTGCTAATTTTTTTTGACCATGTTGCAAAAAAGCAAAAAAAGAAAACATCGAAGCCGAAGCAAAAATCCAAAAAAGAGAATCCGGATTGACAATTTGTGACATTCCCAATAACACCGGTGAAAGCAGGATTCCAGTTGCTGAAAACAAGGCTGCCCAATTGCTGTCTGTGATTTTTCTGATAATCCAAAAAAAGAAGAGCGAGAAGAAACCGCTAATCAGAAGGATTGGAAGTCTGTAAAGAAAATTGATCCGTTTGGTTATTTCAGAATTAAAAAGCTTAACAGTACCGCCATTTGAAATTAATTGCTCCTTGGGATTTTTCTCAAAAAGCATGGCAATTCCCGAAGTGTATGCCAAGGTTATTCCGGGCTTATCGTTGATTCTGGTGTTTTCCCATTTTTTTTCTGAAATCGCTTTCCAATAATCTTGAATGCGCTCACTGCCAGAGTTAGGAAGCCAAAAATGCTCATCTGCCGAAATGAAATTTGCCAAATGATAAAAACCAAAAACAAAATATATTACAATTGAAATACTCAGCAAAAACCTTACCAAAAGTTTTTCATTTTTTGCTATATTCCTTGAAAACAAAGCAATTTTCATCATAGATTATTCTTCAATATAGTTACTAGCTTCGTTTCTAATTATATGGCAAATTGGTTGTCTTAGCAAGCCTATTTGTCTATATTTTTTCGAGAATTTAAATACATTGGGAGCGCCGCAAAGCTGACCAACATCTGCAAAATTCGACTCACCAAGGCAACAGTTACAACTGCCGAAGAAGCCACACCAAAAAATCCAAAGAAAGTGACATATGCCCACTCCTTAATTCCTAGATTGTTCACACTAACTGGGATTGAAGAAACAATGCTAATCAAAAAAATCACCGTCAAATAGTTTAAAATTCCGATTTTGATTCCTAGCGCCCAAAAAAGGGCATAATTAACACAGGCTAGTCCAACAAAACTATACAAAACTCCAATGGCTATAGACCTTGAAAAAACGTTACTTCCTTGATATTGCGCAAAATCCTTGATAACCTCAGAAACTTTTTTTGGAATAAACCTTGAAAGTTTTTTCCAAATTGGCAAATTCGCAATAAGTTCTCCCACGAAAAGACCCATCAAAACTAAAATAACGATACCGATGATTATAACCAACACCCTATGTGCGGCCACGACTTTCCAATTAAACGCTGCGAAAAAAACAGCCAAGATCATAGCGCCAAGCAAGCCAGTCACTCTGTCCATTACAACACTAGCAGTTGCAGAAACATAGCGACCATTCTTTTTGCCAAGTTGATAGGCGCGATAAGTGTCTCCTCCAATAAAAGATGGAAAAAAATTATTCAAAAATGTTCCCGTCAAATATAATTGGAAATATTTTTTCAAAGAATAATTAAAACCCTTAAATTCGGCGAGCAGTTGCCATTTGTAGGCTGAAATGACCATCCCAATCAGCAGAATTACTAAATAAACGACAATACTCACTACGGTCAGTTGACGACAATGCGTAAGCACATCTTGCCAATTTATTTTTAAAATTAGCCAAGCAATAAAGGTCAAGCTTATAATCAGCTTAACAAGAAATTTAGCGATTTTACTTTTAAATAAATTCATAAATAATTTTTTAATTTCAACCTTTCAATCGCTAGCGAATTGACTGCAATTGATTTTTTATCAGAAAAGATATTCCCAAGGCTATCAGCCCCGTGCTATTTTCCCGACATTACTGGTTTCGCGATAAAGTTGCACATATTGACTTGCTACAATTTCCCAATTCAATTTTTCAGCCAGTCTTCTACTCTCTTGCGCCATGGCTTTTTCAAGATTAGGATTTAAAATTATTCTTTCAATTTTTTCAACCAAATCATTTGAGTCTTTCATTTTTATAACAAAGCCGTTTATGCCATCACTGACAAGTTCCTTAGTTCCACCGGTATCTGTCGCAACAATTGGCAAACCTGCCGCTGAAGCCTCCAGCATTGTGTTGCTCATTCCTTCATTAAGTGATGGCAAGACAAAAATATTAGCTTTTTGATAATAATCCAAAACTTTTTCATGCGGAACAACTCCAAGAAAAACAACCTTGTCTTCAAGACCCAAACCCTGAACCAACTGCTCCAAGGATTTTTTCTCATTTCCATCACCAGCAATGACGAGTCTAATTTGATTATAACGACCAGCCAGAATCTTGAAAGCTTGCACCAAAAAACGAATCCCCTTTCTCGGCGTTACCCTTGAAACACAAATAATGTGAAATTGATTCGGATTGGCCTTTGAATGATCTGGAAAAAATTCATTAATATCAATTCCATTATAAATAACGCCTATCTTTTGCTGCGAAGCTGATTTTAAGGCTAATTCTTTTAATCCTTGACTATTTGCAATCACAAAGTATGCCTGCTTCCAGATTGTTTTAATTATCGGTGTAATAAATTTGTACAAAAACATAAATCTCTCACTGTATCCTGGAACATCAGAGCCGCGAAGAGAAACAATATAAGGAATTTTAAACTCCCACTTAAGTAACATCGAAATAAATCCGCATGGCACTGAAAAAAAAGAATGCGAAAGATCATAATGCTTACTTTTTGCGAGCATCCTTCCATATCTATACGCTGCCCAACTATATTTAAGCAGTTCTTTTTTTGTTTGAAAATGAATATTTGTCTGATTTTTCCCAACCTGTAAGCGGTGAATAGTAATATTATCTCCAAACTTAGCAAGATGATGATCATCATCAGCGGACGAAGTTACAAAATCAATTTCAATTTCTGAATTCTTTGCATATTCACGCAGTAAATAATATGACGCATTACCTGCCCCTCCACCTAGTGGCGGAAATTCATAATTAAAAAAAAGTATTCTCATTTTTTCGCAAAACATGAAACGTGGAACACGGAACAAATAATCCAATTTCCACTATGGTTTCATTTTTAAAAAAATTGTTATAAAACCTCAGCATGCTGCTATTTTAATTCGTCCATAGCTGCTCCATGTTTCATGATATGTAATTTGTGATTTTTTATCTGCCAATTGATTTATATTCGAAGCCAAATTCTTTCATTTTCTTTGGTTCATATAGCAAACGTCCGTCGAAAATAATTGGCTTTTTCAATAGTTTTTTGATTTCAATAAAGTCTGGAGTCCTGAATTCTTTCCATTCAGTAATAATGAGCATGGCATCAGCTCCACTAAGCGCTTCGTATTTGTTTTCGAAGTAGGTTATGGCAGGATTTTCTCCAAAATATTCTGGTGTTTGAGCCATCTTCATTGATTCTGGATCATGGGCTTGAATTTTAGCTCCTCTTTTGATAAGCTCACTTAAAATTGTCATTGCTGAGGATTCACGCATATCGTCAGTTCCAGCCTTGAAAGCCAACCCCCACACACCAAAAACCTTACCTTTCAAATCCTGTCCCATTGTGTCCACAACCATTTGAGATAAAACAAACTTTTGACGCTCGTTGGTTTTCAGAGTCTGCTTGAGCATTTCAGCATCATAACCAAAATCT
This sequence comes from uncultured bacterium, assembly GCA_903824515.1. Lineage (GTDB taxonomy): Bacteria > Patescibacteriota > Minisyncoccia > Moranbacterales > GWC2-37-73 > CAIPMZ01. Next base: position 10,111 of record CAIJXA010000129.1, on the reverse strand, counting down.
TTTGCTGTTTTGATGAGAGCTTTCACATCTTTAGGAAAACAAGAGCCGCCAAAACCAGGACCAGCATACATAAATGGTTCGCCAATACGAGGATCGGCTCCCATCGCTTTGCGCACGTTATCAAAATCAGCACCTGCTTTTGCGCAAATGTTTGCCAGGTCATTGTTAACCGAAATTTTGGCAGCCAAAAAACAATTGGAGGCATATTTCACAATTTCTGCCGTTTTTGGATCCATGGCAAAAAATCTACCCTCGCGACGCATAAAAGGTTCATAAAGTTCCCGCATTGTTTCAATAACCCTTGATTCATCAGCTCCGATTACAATGCGACTAGGCTCCAGGAAATCCTTAACTGCAGTTCCTTGGGCCAAAAATTCCGGATTACTCACCACATGAAAAGGAATTTCGACTCCTCTTTTCTTGAGCTGCTCAGATATGTTTTGTCGAACTTTTTCTGCCGTACCAACCGGCACAGTTGATTTATCCACAATGATAAGCTCATGATCAAGCGACTCACCAATGGAAGTTGCCACTCCGAGCACATGGCTCAAATCAGCACTCCCATCTTCATTTGGAGGCGTGCCAACGGCAATGAAAATAATCTCACTTTTTATAACCGCATCTGCAAGGTCTGTAGTGAACGAAAGAGTTTTGTTTTTCAAATTTCGCAGCACTAATTCATCCAGACCTTTTTCGTGAAGTGGTGCTTTTCCCGATTCAAATTGGGCAATTTTATTTTTATCTTTGTCAACACAAATAACCGTATTACCCATTTCAGCAAAACATGCACCAGTAACAGACCCAACATAACCAGTTCCAATAACGCCAATTTTCATATGTTTTTTGTATTTATTATTAAAAAATTAACGAATTAACGAATTAACGAATTAACGAATTAATTTCAAATAGAACAGGTTAAAAAAAATTATTATTTCTTTAAAAACTCCTTATTTTCTTTTTTTCTCTGCAAATAGACGATGAAGCCCCCGATCTGTCCAGCCAAGTCTTCAAGCTTAGTGTTTATAACATCAAACTCATGTTGTGAGATATATGCGACTGCAAGTGATATGTATAATTGATTTCTTGTCTCACCGGCTGATCCTTTTGCAATTTTCAAAAATCGCACAAATTCATTATTATTATTCTTTTCAAATCCCTCAACTATATTAGAACTAACAGAAACAATTGCTCGTCTAAATCTGATCACGCAAGCCAAAATCTTTTGAAAACTTACTTTTTGAAGTGATGTCATAAATTTCCTTAGTAACCACAAGGCTTAATTTCCAAATTGGCAAATTTTCAAACTTCTGAATTTTCATAATGCGTTAATCCGTTAATTCATAATTAATAATTTCTGCATCAATCCATCAACGCGTATATCTGTCTTTGCGAGGATGTAATCATCCGTGGCAATCCAGGGCATTTCCAATCCGTTAATTCGTTAATCCGTTAATTCATAATTAATAATCTTATTTGACGACAATTTCTTTAATATTATAATTCATTTTCCCTTGCCCCTTATAATAATTTTTAAGGATAATATCTGCCAAAAGTCCAAAAACAAAAAGTTGAATCCCGACTAAAATCAAAAAGATTCCCACGAGTGGCCAAATTTTGTCAGACAATGTTGCTTTGAAAAAAAGTTTGTCAATTGCCATCCAAACTAGCACTAGCGTACCAACAAATGAAAGCACAATTCCAGTTCCACCAAAAAGATGCAGCGGCCGATTAGAATATTTTCGCCAAAACCAAATAGAAATCATGTCCACGAAACCTTTCATGCCACGTTTCCAATTGTACTTCGTAACTCCTGCAGTTCGTGGATGATGAGTCACTTTCACTTCTCCGATACTGTATCCTTGCAGCTCCAGAAGTGCAGGCATAAAGCGATGCATTTCCCCAAAAAGATCCACATCCTCAAAACATGCTCGCCTATAAGCCTTCAAACTGCAACCACTGTCGTGAATGGTGTCCTGGATGAGAACTTTTCGCAAAAGATTGGCAGTGCGAGAAAAAAACTTTTTGCTGAAGGTGTCTTTTCTGGCAAATCGCCAACCCGAAACCACATCAAACCCTTCATTCATTTTTTCAAGCAAAAGCTTGATATCCTTTGGATCATTTTGAAGGTCTCCATCCATTGTGATAATAATTTCACCTTGCGCTTGTTTGATTCCAGCATCAAAAGAAGCTGTTTGACCGAAATTTTTTCGGAATTTGATCAAAGTGAGCGGCGAAAGTCCTTCACAGATTTCCACTGTTTTGTCTTTTGAGCCATCATCGATAAAAATAATTTCAAATGGTTTACCAATCTCTTGACATGCCTCCAAAATTCTCTCGTGAAGCTGCTTTACGTTACCTTCTTCATCATACAATGGAACAACAACTGACAAATAAATCTTTTCGCTCATATAATTTAGATTAAAACATTAAATTGATAACTCCCTTAAGCTTAGCCGATTTTTGACAAAAAGTAAAACCTGGAAAATTACAAAACAGCAATTTAGGTCTTGAAAAATTTTCACTTACTATCTTTTTTTTCTGATAACATAAGCTGGTCTATTTATGACCTCCTTATGGATATTGGCAACATAAATTGCAAGCAAGCCAATCGACATCAGGATAATCCCCACCATAAAAAGCAATAAAATTGCCAAATTTTCAGAATCAGAAAAAGTCGAAGCGAAAATCGTATGCAAAAAATATTTCCCCAAAAGAATATACGCACCTGAAATACCTGAAAAAAGCGTGATAATAATTCCAAGATAACCAGCAATTTGAAGCGGGATCAAACTCAAAGAAACGAAACTGTTTATTGCCAAACAAAAAAGTTTCCAAAAACTATAACTTGCCGTTCCATGGAGTCGCTCATTTGCATCAAAATATATAAAGTCCCTTCTGAACCCAAGCCAATCAATGAGCGCTCTGGTCATGCGACTTTTTTCCGTAAATCGACGAAATTCCATCACAACAGCTTTATCAATGAGTCTAAAGTCAGTTGCATTTGGAACAATTTTAATTTCGGCTATTTTATTAATAATACTATAAAAGAATTTTGAACCAACTATTTTCATCCAGCCATCACTTTTATTTTTATTTCTGACTCCAATCACAACATCAAAACCTTTTTCCCATTTAGCAATAAATTCGCCAATTAGCTCAACGGGGTGTTGTAAATCAGCATCAACCATAATACAAGCGTCCGCAGTGCAGTTGTCAATTCCAGCTGAAGTTGCAATTTCTTTGCCAAAATTTCTCGAAAAATCGAGATATTTTACGCACTGATCTTTTTCAGCCAATTTTTCAATTTCCCCTATGGTATTATCTTTACTGCCATCATTGACAAACAAAATTTCAAAGGAATACCTATCCTCCAAGGGTACAAAAACTTTTTTAAGCGCAACATAAAGCGGAAGGATGTTTTTTTCCTCATTATATGCGGGAACAAGGATGCAAATTGATTTCATAGTGTATTATTATGTCCCCAGATAATTAGTGTATTTAGATTATAGCACGAAATTAGTGCTAGTAAAGACCCTTGAAGAATCTTAATCAGTGATATTATGGACAGATGCACCATAGGTAGTATACTTAATAAGTCAGGAAAAACAAGATATTGAGTCCCAATTCATAAAAAAATATTAATCATAACTAAAAACAATTATGAAAATTCTCGTTACCGGCGGTGCAGGATATATCGGAAGTCACACTGTCAGAAAACTTAGACAAGCCAACCATGAAATTGTCATTTTTGACAATCTTTCTTCAGGACACAAAGATGCCATCAAGGACTTTGAACTTTTTGAAGGTGATTTGGCAAACAAACAAGACCTGGAAAAAGTCTTCTCAGAAAATTCCTTTGACGGCGTGGTTCATTTTGCCGGAAGTATTGAAGCTGGGGAATCGATGACTGACCCGAAAAGATTTTTTGACAACAATTTTGTCTGCGGCCTCAATCTTTTGGAAGCCATGCTTGCCCACAATGTCAAAAAAATTGTTTTTTCATCCTCTGCCGCTGTCTATGGCGAGCCTGAAAAAATGCCAATCAAAGAAACTGACCCAAAAAATCCCACCAATGTATACGGACTGACCAAATTGATGTTTGAACAAGTCTTGGACGCCTATGACCATGCCTATGGCCTCAAATCAGTTGCCCTGCGATATTTCAACGCAACTGGCGCCGATCCATCTGGAGATATTGGACCCGATCACAAAAATAAAACTCACTTGCTCACCCTCATTCTGCTGACCGCCCTCGGAAAACGCGATGCAATCAAAATTTTTGGAACGGATTTTCCCACGCCCGATGGAACCGGCATCCGCGACTATGTCCATGTCAACGATTTGGCCGATGCTCATGTTTTGGCCCTTGAATATCTGACAAACGACAACACCTCAAACAAATTCAATCTTGGAAATGGAACAGGAACCTCGGTCCTTCAAGTCATTGAAATGTCCAAAAAAATCACGGGCATTGATTTCAAAGTCATCGAAGAGCCTCGCCGAGACGGAGACCCCGCCAATCTTTTTGCCAGTTCGCAAAAAGCCAAAACAATTTTGAATTGGCGACCAAATTTTCCCGAGATGCAGCAAATCATCGAAACCGCCTGGAACTGGCACAGCAAACATCCAGATGGGTTCAAGGAATAGGACAGGCGGAGAGCAGCTTCTTTAGCTAATAGCTTCGTTAGCTTTTAGTTTCACCGATGCGAAACTACCTGCCTCGACGGCAGGCGGGCGAATGAAATACGAATCTACGAACAAAAAAGTGTGTCATCCTGCCTGTCCGCCTTTGGAGGGAACTTGCCTGCCTACCTGCCTAACGGCAGACAAGCCGGTAGGCAGGTTTCAGGATCTCGGTTACGGGCAGTGTTGTGAAGCAATCCAGGGCATTTTTAATCCGCAATCCTCATTAAGTTCTATTTGTTCTATTTGTTGTATTTGTTGTATTTGTTCTAATGTTTAAATGCTTACATACTTAAATGTTTATATGACTCTGTGTTAATCCGTTAATGCGGAGAGCAGCTTCATTAGCTGATAGCTTCGTTAGCTTTTAGTTTCACCGATGCGAAACTACGAATGAAATACGAATCTACGAACAAAAAAGTGTGTCATCCTGAACTTGTTTCAGGATCTCGGTTACGGGCAGTGTTGTGAAGCAATCCAGGGCATTCCCAATTCGTTAATCCGTTAATGCGTTAATAAATAATCCTCATTGAGTTCTATTTGTTCTATTTGTTGTAGTTGTTCTAATGTTTAAAAGCTTTCATGCTTAAATGCTTAAATGACTCTGCGTTAATTCGTTAATAGATAATAAAAAATTGTATTTAGGATTGCTTTTCTTGAAATTTAAACTATACTTGAAAAATGGAAACAACTTCAAAAAAAATCTATATCGTCATTCCGGCATACAACGAAGAGACAGGAATTGCCTCTGTCATATCACATCTCAAAGATTTTGGCTATGAAAATATCCTCGTTGTTAATGATGGCAGCAATGATTACACTGAAGAAAAAGCCAGAGAAGCAGGCGCTGAAGTATTAAATCAAATCATCAATCGTGGCCAAGGTGCAGCACTGCGAACGGGCATTGAATATCTTCGTGAAGTCTATGCTCCTGATATTATAGTGACATTTGATGCCGATGGACAACATCAAGCCAAAGACATTGCCGCAATAATAAAGCCCCTTATCGAAGAAAAGTTTGACATCGTTCTTGGTTCACGATTTTTGAACAAAAAATCCAATGCCCCACTTTTGAGAAAAATAGTCCTAAAGGCTGGGATAATTTTCACCAATTTCATTTCAAACATAAAGCTAACTGACACTCATAATGGCTTTCGAGCACTTGGGAAAAAAGCAATCCAAAAAATTAACATATCCCATCGTGGAATGGAACACGCTTCTGATATCATTGATGAGATTACAAAAAACAAACTGCGCTACAAGGAGGTTCCCGTGGAAATAATCTATACTGACTACTCTCGAGCAAAAGGTCAAAGAACTTCGGGTTTTGCAAAAATAGGCATAAAAATATTAATTAAGAAACTAACGCAATGATAATACTAAGAATAGCAACATCTATATTTGTTTTTTTTGCCATTTCAAGAGCATATCTGAGATTTAAGGATCGCTCGCTTGGAGCAACGGGTTTTTTTCTATGGACATCCATTTGGGCATTAGCACTTTTATTTATTTTTGATCCTAACCTATCAAGCATTATTGCTGAATTAACAGGTCTTGGCAGGGGCGCTGACGCAGCGTTTCTTTTGTCTATAATCCTTATATTTTATTTAATTTTTCGATTATATATAAAGATAGACACAATTGATAAAAACCTAACGACCCTCGTTATCAAGCTCTCAAAAGAACAACAGCTTAATAGAGAAATATCAGAAAAAACTAATCAATAAAATCATGTTACAAATATCATTTCTCATTTTGTTATTTTCAATAACATCAGCAGCATCAATAGTCCTGATTGGTGGAAGGGGCATAATCGGGATTGAAATGAACCTCCTCAATATTGTAAAAATTATCTTTAGTTGGCAATTTATACTGGGCGCAATTTTTGCTTTCTTATCTAGACTTCTTTTTTTAATGATAAACAGCGCTGTTTACAAAATTCCCGCACTCTCCATCAGCTCAACTTCTATAACAATGTTTATAACGTCTTTTGCAACCATCTTTGTAATTGCCGCAAATTATTATTTTCTAGGAGAAAGGCTTAATTTTTCACAAGGAGTTGGTGCTGCCATCATCTTTGCAGGCACGATAATTATAATGAGATAAAAAAATAACAGACTTTATCTGTTATTTTTTTCACTATTTTTATATATTTTTGTAATCATTTTTGCAATAGGCTGAGGCCAGAATAGCTTAAGCATCTCATAATCTTCAGCTGACCTCTTGTTTTCATTTATGATTTCACTTGTTGTTGAATCCTCATGAATCCTGTGCCACAGGAGTTTTTTTGGCACATAGGAGAATGCCCCTTTATTATTTGATAATTTTTCCCAAGCATTCCAGTCCATATTTGACCTGAAATTCGAAATAAACAAGGGCACAGTCACAAGTTGTCTGTTGAAAGTGACGGATGGACAACAAATAGGATTTCCAACAGCCAAACAGGCTCTTTTGAAAAATCTCCTTTTTTGCAGCATCTTAAATTTAAGAGGAAACAAGAGAATGTTTTTTATAAATAAATTTAAATTAATGGCGCCCTCTTTATCATTTCTTATTTCAGCATAATCAGTAAAGGCTATTAAAGTTGTTTCGTCCATTTTTCCCAAAACGTTCTCCAGATAACTTTTTTCATAAATATCATCTTGATGTGCAATGGTAACAAAATCTGTTTTCGAACACAATAAAGCAAATTCAAAATCCTGCGCAATCCCCTTTTCAGAATCCGTATTTTCAATTAGCTCCAGGCCATATTTTCTAGCCATATTTTCAATAAAAGAACTCCTGGTAGAGGTCGCAATGACGACATTGCCCTTAATGCTTTGTTCAAGGACTGATTTGATGCATTCTTCCAGATATTGTGATTTTCCATACGCCAAAACCACAAACGTATGCTTTTTATTTATATACGCAAATTTATTTAATTGCATAAAATTTTAGGAAGATTCTAATTAGACTTAATTTATACAAATACATGAAAACATACACCACAAGTCTGTTCTTTAATGTTTCGCCCTTAGGAAGAAGCATGCTTATATTCTTATTTTTTTGAAAATTTGGAAATTTTTCCTCAAGCCAAATAAATATTTTTTCAAATTCTGAACATATTTCCGCATAACTTGATTTTCTCCCAGCAAACAAAAGGTACCAAACAACATATCGAGTGAAATAAAATTCCACTTCATTTTTGTTTGAAATACTGATTCCTTTTAACTTATCATAGCAAGAATTCAGTAAAAACATAACATTTAGCTCATTCTTAATGTTTTTTTGTAAAGAATTAGATACTGACAATTCGTTGTAAAACCAATTATACCCGCAATAATCAACAATAGAAATATTATCAGTAAGATTTATAGCCTGCAAATTGAAATATACATCTTCCCCGATATTATTATCCAAGAATTCAATGTTATTCTCTGTCAAAAAATTTTTGCGATAAATTTTAGCCCAAGGAGCCATTATCATATATTTTGACCATTCCACATCTTGTAATCTCATTTCAAACAAGGCTTTTTCACCATTTGTCCGCCGATATCCACCAATGACTATATCTAAATCCTTAGTCTCTATTTCAGCTTGAAATTTTTCCAAATAATCACTGTCTACATAATCATCGTTATCGATAAACATAACGTGTGCGCCTTTTGCATATGCGATACCATTATTTCTTGTTCTTGCTACACCTTGATTTTCTTGATCAAAAACTCTTATTTTTTCTGGATATCTTTTCTCGTAATCCCTCAAAATTTTCAAAGAATAATCCCGTGATCCATCATTAATTGCAATAATTTCATATTTATTGAAATTATTGTTCAGAATGCTATCCAGACATCTTGAAATAGTTTCTTGAGCATTGTAAACAGGGACTATAATTGAAATCATTTTGTTAACATTTTAATAATATTTCACTATAATTAATTCCCATATCCCAAGTAATATAATAAAAGCCACAGCGCAAAAGATAAGCGCATTAAATATATTTTTATTAAGCTTATCCTTGATTCGCAAACCTCCACCAAATACAAACAGGATTGGGAAAATCAATGGAATCAAATAGCGTGGCTGCACCCCATCAATTGTGTTTTTTCCAACTTGAGTAAAAGAAAGATAAAGCGCCGACGATATCAAGGCCACTGTCACAAAATACACGGAAAGCATGCTTAGTTTAATTTTCCAGTTTAAAAATGCTTGCTTGTCATGATTATTTATGTCTATGAATGTTACAATTACAATCAACGCAAGTACGACATAAAAACCCTTTGTCATGCCAAGATATGCTAAAAAATTCGTAAACCCCGAGGCATTTAAAGGATTTACATAGTCTTTAATAAAATTAACTAGAATCTTAGCATATTCATATGGCTGAGCAAAAATAAATTTAATTTGACGTGATGTGTCAACATCAAAACCTCCACGAGAACCACCACTTCCCTCTCCGCTGATTAAAAAAGGCAATATAAATGAACCTGCGACAAACAAAATCGCAAAAACACTCACCCATAAAAATTTGTAAAACTCCTTTACTGACTCAAATTTTGAACGCCCTATTAAAAAAAGCAGAAACATAAGTGGAAAATAGATGGCCTTTGGACCAATTCCTATTACGAAAGCTCCGACCATTATTGTCATGCTCTTGATTGAAATTTTCTTTTCTGGTTGTTGTAACTCGCTAAACAAATACGCCAAACCAAGCATCGTGAAGGCCGTGACCCAGCTATCATAAGTATAATTAGAGGCCAAAAAAAGTGACGTTGGAAAAAGTGCCACCACGGACATTATCATTTTGCCCGATTTCAGTTTACGAATAGCAAAAAAGACGACAATGGCATATGCAAGCAAGTTAAACCAGCGACCAAGATTAAAAATAATGTGACACGGCAAACGAAAAAGATTTCCGACCGCCAACCCAATCACTGAGGGGATATATGCGACGCCTTTATATGAAAAATTGTCAGTCGAATTCTTGGTCAAGGGTTTCTTGTATCCACTATCAACTTTTTTATCAATCTTTGGCTGATCATCAATAGAAAGCGAATATCGAACAAAATTAGGCCGAAAATACATCCCTGGGACCACATTAGCCGCCAATCTCTCCACTCTTTTATAATGAATCCCCTCATCCCATGAAACAAATTCTTTTGATTCTGATATTATCAAAAGCGTCCCACAAATCAAAGCTATTGCAAGAAAAGCAACTTCTGGCCTCTCTCCTATTTTCCTTCTAAATTTAAAAATGAAAACAATCAGGAGCAACACGGCCGAAATAAAACGAAAACGGTATATGTTAAAATGCCTGCCAAATCCAAAATATTCAATCAAAAAAGCCGCAAAAAGGGTGACAAGCAAAATTAGGGAAGCCTTGAAAATAATTTTCTTCCTCGAAGCAATCCAATTGCAAACTTTTAAAAAGACATTCTTAAAATTAAAA
>CAIJXA010000128.1 GCA_903824515.1 uncultured bacterium | reverse complement strand
CTTTAATCCCTCCTTCCCATTTCAGGAGGAGGGATTTTCGCCTCACAATCTGCTGATTGCTTGTTGCCCGCGGCAGAGCTGAATGCTCCTTTGGTCGCATCCATCTACGTTCGATTATTCGCCGCTGCTCATATCTCACTTCTGCCGGTTCGAATCCCTCCTTCCCAATTCTGAAGATATTTTAAAAGCACCCAAAAGGGTGCTTTTAAAATACTCATTTGTTGGGAAGGAGGGATTCGAACCCCCGGTGACGGGACCAGAACCCGTTGCCTTACCGCTTGGCTACTTCCCAGAAGATGCGTAATGTAGCATGTATTATGTATTGTGTGTCTTGTATAGAAATACAAATAATATCAGCCAGAATCTAGTATATCAGCTTTAAGAAAAAAATCAACCCGCCCATGTGGCGGGTTTAATGCATTACACATTATATACATTATACATAATACAAAATACTTTATACTAAATTTTCAGATATCTTCTAATTGCAATTGCAGCACTGATTGTTCCCAGGGCCACACCTGAAACCAATAAAGCCGGCAAGATAATAAAAAAATGACTCAAATAAAAATCCATAAACAAGTGAGCAAAGTAAAAATTTACGGCGGTCACCTCTGAAATGCTGCTAGAAGTGGTTTGAACCAAGAATTTAAAGGTGACAAAAAGCGCAATCATCACACCGAAAGCCGAAGCAACGCCATAAAAAATTCCTTCGAAAATAAACGGCATCCTAATATAGATGTTCGAAGCACCCACCAGACGCATAATTTCAAACTCCTGCTTGTGTGCATACATCGTAAGTCTGATTGCATTAAATGTAATCAAAATTCCGATGAAAACAAACACTATTCCCAGAGTTAGACCAACCTGCTGAACCAATCTGGCAATTGTAGTAAACCTTTCAATGGCAACTTTGTTTGCCTCTTCGTTATAATCGATATAGCTAATATCCGATGCGAAAGATGCGCCATTTATGGCCTTCACGATAATGTTATATTGGTCAGTGCTTTTTGCATTGATGACCAATGCTGCCAAAAGCGGATTCTCACCTCCCATAATTTCCAGCGCCTTCGGAATTATATCCTTGTTTGGGATGGTTTTTTTCAATTGATCCAAGGCTTGATCTTTTGAAACAAATTCAATTGATTTTATTTCCTTATATCCGATTAATTTATTTTTAATTTCCTGAATCTTACTTTCCTGTACATCTGAATTAAAATAAACGCTAACATTAATCTTGTTTTGGACATCCTTACTCACAATCGAGGCAGCGAGACCAAGAATAACCGTAACACTGATAATATAAAGTGAAATAGCCAAGATACTAACTGTCGCAAAACTTAGCCAACCATTTCGATAAAAGTTATTAAGACCCTCTTTAAATGTTCTCTGAAGTTTTGTTATTTTCATTCCCATAATATTTTTTTGTTTTAGGCATTAACTTTTGCACATGAATATTTCCCTTTTTCATTGTCACGTACAATTTTTCCATTTTCAATTTCAATAACTCGCTTACTCAATTTGTCAACAATAACTTTGTTGTGAGTGGCAAGTAAAATTGTTGTTCCAAGACTGTTTATTTTCACTAATAACTGAATTATTTCCCAGGTTGAAATTGGGTCTAAATTTCCTGTCGGTTCATCAGCGATAATAATGAGCGGATGATGCACTAATGCGCGAGCCATACATACTCGTTGTTGTTCTCCTCCAGAAAGTTGACGTGGATATTTTCCCATTTTATTACTCATCCCAACAATATCCAAGATTTCCGGGACTCTTTGCGCTATATCTTCGTCTGTTTCTCCTGCTACCTCAAGCGCATAAGCAACATTTTCATAGGCTGTTTTTTGTGGGAGCAGCTTGAAATCCTGAAAAACCGTTCCGACGTTACGACGATAAAACGGCAAATGTTTACGATTGATCGAATCAAGGGAGCGTTCATTAAAAGAAACAACTCCCGAGGTTGGTTGCTCTTCTGCGTATAACAATTTCAATAGAGTCGATTTTCCTGCCCCACTGTGTCCGACAATTGAAACAAACTCCCCTTGCTGGATTGTGAGATTAATATCTTCCAAAGCAACAAAGTCACCAGGATAGATTTTTGAGACATTTTCAAACTTTAACATTTTTTTATTTTGACTTAAAAATTCACTTGTCATGCTGAACTCGTTTCAGCATCTGCTATCTTTAATTTGCCATACTTACTTTAACGAAGATCCTGAAACAAGTTCAGGATGAAAGATTGTCTTAACTATGACACATTATTTTAGCTACTTTTTTATTATACACTATTTTGAATTTGCGCGAAAGTGCAAATATGCTTGCATGAATTCTTCGAGGTCTCCATCTAAAACTTTTTCCGCATCGCTTGTTTCAAATTTGGTGCGATGATCCTTGACTAGCTTATATGGATGCACCACATAAGACCTAATCTGACTTCCCCATTCGGCACTTTTGTACTCCCCTCTGAGTTTTTGTTTTTCAATTTCCTGCTGCTCCAAAAAATTCTTGTGAATTCTAGCTTTCAATACTTTCATAGCTTGTTGTCTGTTTTGAAGTTGGCTACGCTCACTCTGACAAGTCACCACAATGCCAGTTGGCAGATGAGTGATGCGCACTGCGCTATCGGTAGTGTTGACGTGTTGACCGCCCGCCCCGGATGCTCGATAAGTATCAACAAGCAAATCTTGCGAATTTATGATAACTTCAGCCATTTCTTCAATAATTGGCAAAACCTCCACGATCGCAAAAGAGGTCTGACGCAAATTATCAGAATTAAAAGGCGAAAGTCGCACCAAGCGGTGAACGCCAGCTTCACTTTGCAAATATCCATAGGCCCAGAGGCCATCAATTTCAAGCGTAGCGCTTTTGATTCCCGCTTCAGTTCCACAAGTTTCCTCGACAACCACCGCTTTGAAACCACTTTTTTCTGCCCAACGAAGATACATTCGCATAAGCATTTCCGCCCAATCTTGTGCATCCACTCCACCTGCTCCGCTGCGAATGGCCAAGATAACATCATTGCGATCATATTGCCCGCTTAGCAACGTTTTAAACTCCAGAGCCTCGAATTCTTTTTTGATCTCAAGCAATTGCCCTTCGACATCCCCACGCTCTTGATTCTTAGGTGTTTCAAAAAGCTCTACCAATTCAATCAAATCAGCAACTTTTTTTTCAAGCTTTTCAAAATCCCCTACTTCGCTTTTTAGCGTTTCCAATTCTTTGGAAATTTGCGCGGCCTGCTTCGGATCATTCCAAAAACCTTCCTCGGTGATTTGCAATTCTAATTGGCCAATCTTTTTTGTTTTTCCTGCCAAGTCAAAGATAGTCCCGCAGGGGCGGGAGCTTAATTTTTATGACTTCTAGTTGCTCTTTGATTTCTTTCATATAAACTAACAGATTAAAACGGATTAATTACGGATTTAATACTAATCACGAATAAGAAAATCGATTTTCTATTTGCAGTCCGTGATTTGTGAATATCCGTCAAAAATCCGTGCAAATCAGTTTCTCATTCGAGAATGAGCAATCCGTACATCACCCCAATACCAGCGATAATACAAATCAACTGCAGCAACGAATGTAAAACCTTGGTTGATTTGTGCAGTTCCGGAATAATGTCAGCGCTGGCAACATAGATAAAGCCACCCGCCGCAAAAGGAATCAGATAATAAGTTGTGTTGGAAAAACTTTCGCCGACAATAAGCACAAGCAATGCTCCAAAAATCGCCACAATGCCAGCCAAAAAATTGTAAAGCAAGGCTTTGCGCTTGGAAAAACCGCCATAGAGCATCGAAGCAAAATCGCCAATCTCATGCGGGATTTCATGAAAAATCACGGCCAAAGTTGTTGCAATTCCAATTGGCACGCTCACCAAGAAACTGGCCGCAATAATCATGCCATCAATAAAATTATGCGCCCCATCCCCAATCATAATCACATAGGAAAAAGTTTCATTGTGCTCGTGGCAACTGATGTCATGGCAATGATGCCAATGGATGAATTTTTCCAAAACGAAAAAGGCTAGCATCCCAGCCAGAATGGAAAAGGCAATCCCAACTCCTGAGCCACTTTTGTACGCCTCGGGAATCAAGTGCAAGAAAGCGTCGCCCAAAAGCGTCCCCCCGGCAAAAGCCACCGCCCAAATCAAAAATTTCTTGATTTTTTCTTCTCCAAACGGAAAAGCAATCAAACCCAGCAAGGAAAGCAGGCTGACGATGAGAACAGATATTAAAGTGTAAAGCCAAACGTACATCAATTTGAAATTTGAAATTTGAAATTTTAAGTGAAATCTAAATTTTAAAATTTAGAAATTAAAAATTCAATTCAAATTTAAAACTTAAAATTTAAAATTCCTGTTAAAAATTACGTCAAGTAATTTTTAATCAGGGTGATATG
>CAIJXA010000127.1 GCA_903824515.1 uncultured bacterium | reverse complement strand
GCTGATCTCAAAAATGGCACATATGTCCATGGTCAGTATATCAGATTTTGCGTTCATGACCCAAAGCGTCGTGAAATTGCAAAGGCCTTGGTGCGTGATCGCGTGCTTCATCATGCCGTTCATCGCGTGCTCGGATCACTTTTTGACAAAAGTTTCATTTTTGATTCTTTTTCATCCAGAAAAGAAAAAGGAACGCATGCCGCCGTGAAGCGTCTTGCGAAATTTGCACAAAAACTTTCCCAAAATCAAACAAAAACAGTCTGGGTGTTGCAAATTGATATCAAAAAATTTTTCGATTCCATTGACCATGAAATCCTGGTTGCCTTTTTGAAAAAGAAAATTCTTGATGAAAAAGTCATTAGTTTGTTGAAAGAAATCGTCAAAAGTTTTGATTTTTCTGTGGGCAAGGGGATTCCCCTGGGCAATCTGACGAGTCAATTTTTTTCCAATGTTTATCTTAATCCCCTGGATCAATTTATCAAAAGAAGACTAGGCGTGAAATATTATTTGCGTTACGCTGATGATATGGTGATACTTTCTCGGGACAAAATTTTACTTGAAAATTATCTTCTTGAAATTCAAATTTTTGTTGCAGAAAAACTGAAATTGAAAATACATCCGAATAAAATATTTTTCAGAAAATGGCATCAAGGTGTCGATTTTTTGGGATATGTCTCTTTTTCAAATTATGCTATTCTCCGAACTAAAACGAAGCGCAGGGCACTGAAAAAAATTTACAAAGAGAAAATTGAACTTGAAAAGGGAAAGATAACCGAAGAAAGACTTAGTCAAGTCGTTCAGTCTTATTTTGGAACCCTGAAACATTGTCGTGGACATGAAATTCAAAAAGAAATTGAAAATATCTTTCAAATATCATAAAACCCCGCAGTTGCGGGGTTTTATGTTTCGAAAGAAAAATGAATTTCTTTTGAGAAAAAGAACGATTTTTGATCTAAGTTTTTTCTTGCGAAAAATTAAAGTGTAGAAACTCTTGAGGAATATTTCTGAAGATTTTTTAGTTGTTTCACGCTTAAATTCTTAGATTGAGCAACAGCTTTTTGAATCAAATCTTTTGAAAATTCAACAGATGTTCCAACATGAACTCCTCCGGTGTGAGCAATATTTTTTCTGAGATAATCCTCAATATAAATCTTGTGCTCTTTAGTTAGGGCTGAATCAGGATTTTTTTCAAGATAGTTTGCTGCAGCTTGGCGAGCAAGGACGGTTAGTCCATCTCCCTTAGCGGCAGTTTCAATAAACGAATTTCCAGTTTCCTGGCTTGTTGTTGCAGTGGCAACTTTAGTATTTGCAGTGTCAGTTGAACCAGGTTTTGTAGTTGTCTTTGAAGTGTCGGTAGAACCTTGCTCAGTGCCTTGATCTTGTGTAGTTTGGTCAGGTTTTGATTCGGTTGCTAAATTGGAGGCACCTCTATTTGAATATGAATAGATGCCACCCGCGATTGCAACAACGATTATAATGCTGACGATAATGCGAAGATTATCTTGAAACCATCTTTTAATCTGCTGATTTTTTTCATCTTGTGATTGTGGTGTGTATTCTTCCATGGTTATGTCACCTTCCTTTCTAGTGTGCTCTGTGCCTTTTGGTGTGACCACCAAGTATGGCCAGTGCTTTTAGGGTTAATTGTCAAAGGGCGCTTTCGTTGAAGCTTTATCAATCCTTGGTGGATAACGCCACATTGGATCGATAAATTCTTCCTTTAGTCTTTATATATTGTATCCCAGTGATTTTTGAGCGTCAACTAGACAAACAGGCCTTTTTTAGGCGTAATAAGGGGATAAAGCATAAGGTATATGACAGGTAGCATGAAGCATAAGATGTAAAATCTGGGATACGAGACCTGAGCTATTTGCTGAAATTTGAAATTATAAATCAATGAAAAAAATATTAAATTTGAAAAGATTAAATCCTGTTTGAAAAATTAATTTAATAAAAAAAATATGCTTAGCTGTTTAAAAAATTTAAAAAATCTTTTTTAAAAAAATAAAATAATTTTATCTTGATTTTTT
>CAIJXA010000126.1 GCA_903824515.1 uncultured bacterium | reverse complement strand
TATTTCTTTGCTTTTCTTGAGCGCTTCACTGATTCCAATTGAACTGTCATCTGCCAAAATGAAAAATGTCATTGCATATCCATACGCAGCAATAATTCCAGGAATGATCAGTAGCAGCGACCACAAAACTATGAACAATATCATCAACCAATAAGCGCCCAAGTAGGTTCCAAAACGATTGAAACCTTGAAAAAGTTGTTCAATTTTCACCTCTTGATTTCTGCTGATTGCCAAAGAGAAAACTGCCAAACCTCCCATCATTGGGCCCGCAATGAAGATTGAGGCTAGACCGCCAACTTTTGGAACAGCTTCAACAATTCCCACGACCAAACAATAAACCACCAACCCGCCTATGGCCAAACCCCATTTGCCCTTCAGTGATTCCCTCGCCATCCTCATTAAACTTTTGTTGTCTTCAGTTTTCATATGATTTTTTAAATTAATTATATAAACTAAATTGATCATTATCTAGCGAAGCGGGTTTTTGCCCTTCAATGTTAATACAATTTATTTTTCCAAATTTTTCACAAACTTATCAATCTTTGATTATATAGTTCCCCATTACCATTGAAATAAAAAGCCAAGATTATCTTCAAATCCATCAATTCTTTGTCTAGATTTGTGTATCCGATAGAATCCTTGGCCGCATCAGTGGCTTTCAGGAAGTTGTCTTTTTCCAGACACGCTCGCAAATGATCAAGCAGGGACAACTTGCAAAAGTATTTGTCCGACCACTTCCCCTTTTTCAATTTTTCAATTTTGTTTTGCATATTTTTCAATTTTTCAAATCGTACTTCATTTATGAATAATTCTCAATTGAGGTTGATATCTTTGAAGCTCCTCTGCCAAGAGTCGACGATTGCACTTATCCGCAGTATCCTCAATGCACATCAATGTTATTGTTTCCTCCGTACATCTTTTGGCGAAAGATTCAACTTTTGTTCTGATTTCCGGACTCCGCAAAAATTCGATATATTTGCTTTCAAAATCTTCCCATGATAATTCTTTTCGATAATAAGCTCCGACCTGATTTCCAGGAGGCGCAAACTCATTCCTCCATTCGTCAAACGCCTGCCCCTCCACAATTCTTTCATCCGGTGTGATTCCATCCTCTCTCGTGTGTCGAGACATCACAGAAATTCTTTTTTCATCCGGTTCTCTTTCTTTGATGATCGATTTTGTGAATAATTCTTTTTCCATAAATATTTTTTCGACAATATGTACTCAGCATTGCAATATTGCCAAATTTTTTATACACTTATATTACACTCATATTCTAGCAAAAAAGCCCGCATTGGTCCATTTTGAGTGATTGTGTTAAAATATATAAATAGTTACCCCTCCTTTTATTTGTAAAGTGATTGTCAGAATTCATTTGTAGACTTGTGGTTAATTTATAGATTTGTAAGTATTATGTTGTTAGAAATCAAAGAATATCCATCCCCGATTTTGCGGGAAAAAACCGCCAAAATCAAGAACCCCCTGGCGCCTGAAATTCAGGAGCTCATTTTGAACATGACCGAAACAATGCATAAAGCTCAAGGCCTTGGCCTAGCCGCCAGTCAAGTTGGTTTTAATTTGCGTCTTTGCATTATTGAAACAGAAGATAATTTTTATACCCTCATAAATCCAAAAATTACAGCTAAATCAAGAAAAAAAATATCGGCCAATGAGGGATGTCTTAGTTTTCCTGGAATATTTCTTTCAATTTCTCGTGCCAGCGAAGTTCAAGTTCGCTATCTTGATCAAGCAGGGGCTCCCCAAAAAATCAAAGCGACGGGCTTACTGGCTCGAGCATTGCAGCACGAAATTGATCATCTCGACGGGGTGCTTTTCATTGATCGAATCAAAAAGCAAAAAATAGAGACCCAAACAAAAAATAACCATGCCAATTAATATGAAACAAGCAAAATCGCGAGTCGTCTTCATGGGTACTTCTGATTTATCAGAAAAAATCCTCCAAACGCTTATTGCTAGTGACTACCGTATAGTTGGAGTTTTCACGAAGGTAGACAAAAAAATTGGCAGAAAACAAGAATTGACCTCTCCAAAAGTGAAATTACTTGCTGAAAAAAACAACCTCCCCGTGTTTCAACCAGACACTTTCAAAAATCCATCCGCAGTCGAGCAACTTCAAAATTTGAGACCGGAGCTTATCATTGTTGCGGCCTATGGAAAAATCTTACCAAAAGCTGTTTTGGAAATTCCGAACTTTGGGTGTATCAATGTGCATGTTTCCTTACTTCCAAAATATCGCGGACCATCTCCGGTGCAAAATGCTTTGCTCAATGGAGAAACTGAGACTGGAACAACTATCATGCTCATGGATGAAGGTATTGATACCGGAGCTATTTTGGCTCAAAAAAAACTAAGTATATCCGCAACTGACACCACCGACACACTTATGCAAAAATTAGCAGCGCAAGGAGCAGAATTACTCTTGGAAACCCTGCCAAAATGGCTTGAAAGAAAAATTGTACCCAGCAAGCAGGACCACAGCCGCGCATCTTTTTGCCAAATGATTAAACGCAGCGACGGTCAAATTGCATGGACAGACACTGCCGAAACTATTTACAATAAGTATCGAGCGCTCACGCCCTGGCCTGGGATATTTACCATTTGGAATAATGGCCGCACTGCGATTCGTCTAAAGTTAATTTCTATTGAAATTGAAAAAGGATTTTCAGAAAAAATTAAATTAAATGGTGAAGTTTTCAAACATAATTCTGATGTTGCAATCCAAACAATTGCGGGTATAATATTAGTCAAGGAACTGCAAAAAGAAGGAAAAAAAACCACTGATATTTCTTCATTTATCAACGGTCATCCCAAATTTATCGGTAGCGTTTTGGTTTAAAACAATTTCACAAAAATATTTTTTTAAATTTATCAATAATTTCTAACGTTTAAACGGCTATAATTTAATTTAAAACAAATAGGATTAATTTTTTTGCAAAAATTATAATCATATTTAAAAAGGGTAAATGAAAAACAAAAAAGATACAAATGCTTTATTGATTGGATTGGGCCTGATAGTTGTGGTTATGCTTATTACTTTTTTTCGCAGTAGTTTTTTTTCAACTCAAACTGCCTCTAATTCGAAGCAAGCGACCGATGAAGCACAAATTCCGGGTCAAAAATTTAAAACTCTTTCCGTTTCCCAGCTTCAAAAAAAGATTTCGGCTGGAGAACAATTAAACCTTTTGGATGTGCGGAAATTTGATGAATACATTGCTGAACATATTGTCGACGCTATCAACGTTCCCAGTGACGAATTCCCCGCTAGTTCAAAAATTAATTCAAAAAATCCAGTTATTCTAATCACTGAGGATGCGACTGATCAAAACATTGAAGCCAATATTAAGTCTCTTCAAGATGAACATATAAACGATATTCAAGTTTTGGCTGGTGGAATGGTTGGCTGGAAAAAATTGGCCGGTGCAACAGTTAATTTTGGAAATCCAAAATCATTTGTTGATCAATCAAAAGTTTCCTATGTTGAAAATGCCCAACTAAACAATGCCGTCAAAGAAAATGTAAAAATGTTTATTCTTGATATTCGTACTCCCCAAGAATATGCAACTGGACACATCAAGGGTGCAGTAAACATCCCATTTGATGAACTGGAAAAAAGACGCAGTGAAGTTAGGCCTTTTCCGCGAATTATCGTTTCTGGCGCCAATGAGCTGCAAGAATTTGAAGCTTCAGTCCAGCTTTATGATATGATCCTTGTGCAGCCATTTATTCTTAAAACGGGAATTCAAGGCTGGCAAAAAAATGGGTTTGAACTAGTAAAGTAATCAGATAAACTTAGCTGGTAACTGTATAAAACTCAAATAACTGCGAGGCGCTGTGAAATTTGACGTCATAAATTGAATCCTAGCCTCCTGGTTCCCTCAAGGACAGGTCAGTCAGGAATAGTACAATTGATTGTTGCAAAAAAACACCATCCTTGAGAGATGGTGTTTTCACTTTAGTTTAAGGCTTTTCTACTTGATTAATTTGTCCTTAATTTGCTTTATAGCAGCATCCATTTGAGGGTCACGACCAGCAATATAATCATCTCCCGTAAGCTCAACTTCAATATCCGGTTTAATACCAAGCTCGTTTATTTGATTACCATTAGGAGTGAGCCAATGCGCGACCGTGATCTTTGCAGCTGTTTTCTGCGGAGTTTCAATAAACTCTTGAACCGAACCCTTTCCGAATGATTTTTTTCCAACCAACGTTACATTTGTTCGATTCTCCCTCAAAGCACCGGCTAAAATTTCTGAAGCACTGGCGCTTCCTTCATTAATCAAAACAACAGTTTCCAAGCCGCTAGCTACATCGCCGCCTCTGGTATACATCTTATCTTGTTTTTTACTTGGGCCTTCTTCAATAACAACAATTTTTCCTTTCGGAATTAGTTTACTAGCCACAGTCACCGCGGTTTCCAAATAGCCACCAGGATTATTTCGCAAGTCAATTATAAGCCCCCTGGGATGGCTAGCAACGACTTTAGTAATCGCATCAGAAAAACCTTTTTCAGTATCATCGCCAAACTTAGTTACAGTTATATCAGCAATGTTATTCTCCTTAAATGAGAGGGTGACGCTTTTTACATTAATAATATTTCGAACAATGGAAAGCTCTTGGGTGTCCTTACTGCCTTCTCGGAAGATTGTTAAAACTACAGTTGTGTTTTTTGGTCCTCTGATGTGATTCACCGCATCTTCAACGCTCATATCGCTAGCAGCCTTTCCATCAATTTTTATAATTTTATCTCCGGCTCGCAGACCAGCTTTTTCAGCCGGCGCACCTTGCAGCGGCGCAACCACAGTCAAAATTCCAGTTTTAACACCCAATTCAGCCCCAATTCCTTCAAAATTGCCAGAAATATCTTCATTGAATTTTTTATTTTCTTCCGGATCAAAAAAAGTCGTATATGGGTCTCCTGTTGCTTGCAGCATTCCCTTGATTGCGCCATACACGAGCTTGCGAGCATCGAGCTGATCAGAATTTACATATTTATTTCTTAAAAGATCCCAGGTGCTCCAAAACAAAGAAAAATCAATAGTATTGTCGGTGCTGCTAGTTTTGTTTTCAAGCACTACATCGCCAATTTTAATTGGCGTATTTACAATTTGACTACTTTGTTTTCCTCTTTCAAAACCAAACCAAAAAGATAGTGAAATCATCAAGATCACTATTACCATGTTAAAATTCTTTTTGCTGATTTTTTTTCCAGACAAAGAAGTTGAAGTAAAGAAACTCTTTATTCTGTGAAAAGCAAGGGACAACAGAGCTGGAAACAAAATTTTATTGGTTTTCTTATCTACTTGTTCTGTTTTGTCTTTTTTCTCTTCGATGTTATCCATTTCCATAATATTTTTTGATTTACTGATGATTAGGAACTTGTTTATTCCAGAATTTTTTAAAATATCTTACCGCACTAAAAATGTGCACCCAGGTCATCTTGTTTAAAAACAGGGATTTTATAACACTGCCTTTATCGCTAACTTTTCCATGATAGTGATGCATTGTTGCCAATGGATAATATACCACCCGATAGCCATTTTCCCAAAAACGGCGACACCAATCAACATCTTCCATATACATAAAGTATCCAGCATCCATCAATCCGACTTTTTGAACTACACTGCGAGAAATCATCAGGGAACTTCCCATTAGCCAGTCAACATCCATAATTTCATCATGATTGCGATCTTTCATCAAGAACCAATCCAGATGCTTCTTGGCAAAAGCAAAGTGACCCAAAAATGTTCTGCGATAAACGATTGTGATTGGATGATAGAAACGAAAACATGAATATTGAAGCGACCCATCAAAATTAAGCAGTTTGGGTCCAACCATTCCAACTGATGAATCACTGCTTATGAATGCTAACATTTTTTCAACTGAACTGGGAGTAACAATAATATCACCATTTAGCAACAGCAAATATTTTCCGCTGCTTTCTTTAATACCTTTCTTTATTAAAGCTTGAAAACCCACATTTTCGCTAAAAGGAAAAAACTTTATTTCAGGATAATCTTCACGCATTATCATCTCGGTGTCTTCTTGCGTTTGGCTATCAACAACTATTATTTCAAAAGAAAGCTTGCCAATATTTTTCTTAACCGAATCAAGACACACCTTAAGCAGTTGAGGATTCTTATAACTTGTGATGATTATAGATAAATCCATTTCGTTTGAAAGTATATTACTTTTGTCTTATTGAATTATGGAGATATCCTTTTGCGCCGGTGCGGTAAAAGTATTCTGGAAAAGCTGCTGTATCTTGTCATAATTATCGCCAATGGGTGATAAAATATACCCAGTTTCTTTTGTTTGTTCAGGTGTATACAATAGTCCTTCTTCGGAATTTTCAAGCACTCGCTGAACAACTTCCGGCGTATTCATTCCCTGCTCAATGTCATACAATTTCTTGATTTGCCAAGCCTCCATGTCTGTTTGGACATTGTTACCCAGCGCATTAATCATGCCATTAACCTTGTTAAAGTCTGTAAGAGTTCCAATTGATAAAGCTTTGACCTTGATTTGTTGAAGAATGATTTGCTGACGTTTTGCGCGTTGAAAATCACTTGAATTATCACGGGCTCTGGCAAAGCAAAGCGCTTGATCAGCATTAAGCGTCTGTTTTCCGGCTGGCAATTTGAAAGTTCCTCCACATTCTGGTTTTGCGTTGAGGCACAATGGATACACTGGCTTCTTGGTTTTAACTTCAATCTTTACACCAGCGCTGTTTGTTTTAGTATGCGTAAATATCTTATTCTCCCATTTTCCTGTTGGAACAGTGAACACCTCCCCATCACATACCCCTTCTTGATTAAATTGAGCATTTTCTTCAAATGGCTGACTCAATGTAACTTCAACTCCACCAAGCGCAGTCACCAAATCCTTGAAGCCTTGGTGATTGATCATGACAGCATAGTTAATCGGAACTCCTGATATTTCAGAAACTTTTTGCTCCATGTCCTTGAGTGCTTGTTTGGGGCCACCCTTTGAATATCCTTGAGCATAAATTGCGTTCAGCTTGCTGCTCCCATCATTTTGAATATCTTTCACATAAAAGTCGCGTGGAATTGAAATAAGGGATATTTTTGAACTTTTTGGATCCAGGTTCAAACTGGCCACCATAATACTGTCAGCCAAATTGCCGCCTGCTGGATCATCAGCGCCTCGCATTCCAAGCAGAAGCACATTCACTCGCCCCTCCTTTTCACCGACAAGTTCGCTTTGCGCACCAGGAATCATATGTCCAATACTGCCAAGAATATTTCCGTTTGAAGATATCTTATTCAGCAAACTTCCAGCCTTCCAGGCAAAAAAACCACCAACGATCAACAAAATCGCCAAAACAATCAGCAAGATCTTAACCCATTTCTTTTGCATAAAAGCAACAAATCTATTTTTTGATTCAGGCTTCAAAATTCTCTCATTTTTCATAGAAATACTTTTTTATAAATTAAAACCAATACGTTCAATTTTAATACATTTTTTCAAATATGGCAAGGATTTTTTCTGCTGATTTTTCCCAAGAAAAAAAGTTAATTCGTTCTCTCCCTAATTGAATTAGCTCACTTCGAAGGTTTTCATCCGTGGCGATACTATGCAGTTTTCTTGAAAAATCATCCAGACTTTCCAAGTCAAAAAACAAAGCTCCATCTCCGGCGACTTCCCTCAAGCTTGGAATATCGCTGCAAAGAGTTGGAACGCCCTGACTCATTGCTTCAAGTGGCGGGAATCCAAAACCTTCATATAGCGAAGGGAAAACAAAAACATGCGCCAAAGAGAAAATCGCGACCTTGTCTCTTTCATCAATGAAGCCCGGGAAAACAACATCACTTTCCAAACCATGAGCTTCCACGCTTTTCTTGATTCGCGCATCGGAGTTGTGAGCTTCAATATTGCCACAAACAACCAGTTTTATTCCACCGAGCTCATCTTTAATACGAGCGAATGCTTCAATAAGGTGCGGGATGTTTTTTCTTGGCTGCAGTGTTCCGAGATACAAGATGAATTTTTTTGGCAACGCATATTTTTCGGACACCAATTCCTTTTCTTCCAAGGAGACGGGCTTTCCGATGAAATTCTCACTTATTGCATTGTGCATATAGTCAACTTTCTCAGGAGCTATCTTGTAAAACTTGATGATTTCATCTCTCGTGAATTGAGACACACCAATAACCTTGTCTGCGCGTTTCAAGCTCAATGGAATCAAGGTTTTCAAAAAAAACAAGTCAGCAAATTTGATAAACTGCGGAAGAAAGTTGAAAGAAATATCATGGATTATTGTGACTATCTTTGTTGAACGAGGAACAAAAAAGGGCGTGATATATTGTGTAAGATACACATCCACCGGATTAGCCTTCAGATATTTTGGCAAAGTCCAAAAATTCCAAGCAAATTTATTATGGAGAATTCTTCCAATTATTTTCTCCCTCTGGGAGAGAATGTCAGGTACTCCTGACAAGTGAGGGTCCGGCAAAGAAACAATTTTGAAGTTATTTTTTCCAGCAATCCCTAAGCTTTCACTGATTTCCTGTAGGATATGTTTATCTGTGATATCCGTCAGTAATTCAAATCCGTGTTTCGTGTCAATCCGTGCTAAGTTTTTGACCAAGTTAAAAAAAACCACTTCGTCGCCGGTTCTTTTTTTGCCTATTAATCTAATGTCAATGCCAATTCTCATAAGCCTACGAATTTACCTGCCTCGTCGGCAGACGGGCGAATTAAAAACAAATCTACGAACAGATGCATGTCATGCTGAACTTGTTTCAGCATCTATTTCCTTTATTTCATAATACTGCCTGTAACCGAGATCCTGAAACAAGTTCAGGATGACACCAGTGATCAATTTGATTTAATATTATTTGCTATTACCACATTAGTATATTCTAAAAGATTAATAAATTCGTAAGGTATATTTTCCCTTCAACCTCCCTCTCCTATACACCTCTCAATCAAGCCACAAACATGACAAGAATTTCGAACTATTGACAAATTGGTGATTTGGGAGTATAATTTAATGTTTTAGTGAAAATCAATATACTTTTTCAATAATATTACCTTAAACAAAACGGAGACTAGAGTGGTAATGAAAAAATTAAAGAATTTAGAGCATGGCGAATATTTTATTTATGCCGCTCGAATTGAGATGAAAAACGGACGCAATGTAGAACTTTACAGATGTGTCGTCATCGATTCACAAAAATATGCACAATCTCCAAACACTGGAGAAATGCATAAGTTTACAAACCAAAATGAATACCTAGAATGGGAGGTTATCCCCATCTCAAATGTCTAAGTATCATTCATCAGTAGCACCGTTACACCCATCCTTAAAAAAGATGAGTTTTTTATTTTACCATTTTTCAAAAAACCTATCTTTATATTACCTTCTTTTCCCCAGAAAAGCCAGCCGCTAAAGCGATGACGAGAGCAAGGAAGATCAAACCGAAATGAAAACTCCAAAGCCAGTGATCAAGCAGCAACGTTGGCAACAGCGCAACCAAAAGCGCGCCGGACAATTCATTTTTTCTGCCTAATTTCCAAAACAAACTTGCCAAAAATCCGACAAAAGCCAGCAAGCCAAAAATTCCGAGTTCTGCCCAAATCAAAAGCAAGACATTGTGCACGGGTTGATAAGTCCAAGCCTGATTGTTTGGCTTTAATTTTGCAAGCGACCCAATATAATTTCCAATGCCTACTCCAGTAATAGGCTTTTGCAAAATTAAAGTTTTCGCTTGCTGCAAATAAACTTCTCGTTGATCAAGTGAAAGATTTTCCAACCTGGTGCCGCCTTCCACTCGAACATTTACCAAATTTTGATATTCTGAAAACATCACCAGAAATACTGCGGCAATAATAAATGATCCATAAATCAAATTCTTCAACGCAGCAAAATTCTTTTGCAAAAACAAAAACGTTCCAACAAAAATTATTCCTAATGCTAGTGCAAGCCAAGCACTACGACTCAAACTGGCAAAAAGTCCAGCTGAAAAAAGCGCCAAGCAAAAATGCAAAAATAAACACAAGAAATAAGCTTGCCCTTGAAAAATAAACTTATTCTTGGGGACTAAGTCCCCAATTGGGGACTTAGTCCCCAAGAATTTTCCATTTAAGCTAAAATGACAAAGTAAAATTAAAGTAACCAGGATACCAACTGCAATAACTCCAGCAAAAATATTTGGATGATCAAAGCTGCCATATGCTCTCAGCCATCTGCCAGAAACAATCCCATTGGAGAATGTTTCCACCACCGATGTGCCACCCAAATCGGGCTTGTGTTGAGCCAAGCCCAACCATTTGTCTACAAAAGCTGTCTGCGAAAAAAATTGCCACAGCCCCAGCAGGGTTGGCAAAATTAAACTGGTCACAAAAAAGAATGCCAACTTTGATACTCTTGCGAAATTAGCAACCAGCCAGAAAAAACCAAGCGCTAAAACAAGCTGCCAATCTCGAAATAACGCTAGCGTTTTATCCTGCGCCCAAAAAATCGAGACCAAGCTTAATATCAAAAAAATCAAAAGTAATTTCACTTCCATAAATGGATATATGAAAGTTTTCTTGGGGACTAAGTCCCCAGTTGGGGACTTAGTCCCCAAGAAAAAATATAGTGAGGCCAAAAACAACAACCCAACCAGCAAAATATCAACCCCATAAAGACTGTATGTCAGATATTCACTAACGCCACCATTGATTTTTCCAGTCTCAATAATCCACCTTGTTTGCCAAGGCAGCAGCAAAATCAAAACATAAATTCCAAACTCAATGATTTTTTTCATTACATTACAAAACCTGCATCGCCTTTTTCTTTCCCGACAAACCAACGGCAATAGCCAAAAAGACCCAGACAAATCCCAGAAATATCCCAGAATTAAAAAGATTAGGCACAAAGATTGCAAACAAACCGAGCAAAATGAAAGTGGCCGCCACATCGCTGCCATTTGTTGCAACGAACCTGCCGCAAGAACTGACAAAAATATATCCCAGCAAAATCACAAAGGACAAAAATCCCAGCAGACCACTACCCAACCAAATTTCCAAAAAGATATTGCTTGCATTGAGCCCTGAACCTCTTTCATCTGTTCCTAGGATATTTGAAATGCTTCCCCAGCCAATTCCCAAGAGCGGATGCTGTTTGATTTGCTCGAAAGCCACGCCATAAATCTTGGCGCGAATTCCCACATTGGGATCAGGTCGATAAACTTCTTGAATGAACTTTCCCTCAGCTTTTTGCCCCACTATTTCTTCCAAATTAATATGCCAACAATTGTGCTGAGCAAGATCAGAGAGGCTCCCTATTTTATCATTGACAAACAAAACTGGGCTGTTGCAAGCAATGGTAATTTTCTGCATACCATTTGTTGATTGCGCCCGACTAGCCAATTGAAAATTCGTGAGTCTGAAAATAAAAACAATTCCAAGACTAACCGCCCCAACGATTAAAATATTCTTTAATGCAACTAAAAATTGTTTCCAATTCCACGGTCGCTTAATTACCTGCAAAATTCCCTCCCAAAATTTTGTCTTTTTCAACGCGCCTTGAACAATCTTTTCACTATAAAGCAAGTTTATTTTCAAAAATCCCAAAACAATCAAAAATGCCCCCAACCAAGCACTGCGACTCACAGTTAAAATCAAGGCAACCAAAATAGTAATCAGTAACAAGTAACTAGTAACTAGCAAAATTCTGTTTGATTTGTTTTTTTTGTTTTGATAATAGATAATCGTTAAAATTATCGAAAATAAAAATACCAAATAGATTCCTAGCCAGTCTGGTTCAGTGAAGGTTCCATTGGGTCTGCCTGCCATCACCTCGAAAGAAGTTTTGCCAAAAGCAAAGCGAGCATTTTGCCAAATCGCATAAACTGCAACTACGCAGCCACTGCTCAAAAAGAAAGGCGTAATTCTTTTCAGGTCGTCCAATGATTGAATATAAAGGCGCACCAGAAAATACAAAGCCACAAATGAAGCTGCGACGATTGCCTGTTTCAAACTGCTGCCTTTGTTACTAGCAGCCAAAGCGCTGACAAATCCGCCCAACGCAAAAACAATTGGCAGACCGTCATACCATCGCATTTTCGGCAGCGTTACGACTTTTCTGCCAGCCAAAAATTGCACCGCCACTGCCAACAAAGTCAACGCTCCCAGCAATTGATAGGGTCTCACAGCCAGGCCCAAACCGGCTGGTGCCAGATTGATGTTTTCCAAAGCCAGCAAGCCAATAAAAAGAACGAATGCCCAGCCAGGGCGATATATTGCAAAAACCAAAATTAAAATTACAAAAAATATAAAGTCCCCTCCGCTTTTAAACGGCAAAAGTCCCACGTTGAAAAACCAAATCGCGAAAACCGTCAAAGTCACATTAGCCAAAATAAGATACAACTTGATTGTATTTTTGGAAAGTTGGTCAAATAACTTTTCGAAGTATATCTCCATATTTTTATCCTAATAAGTCAATCAATTGATAAGCAAAGCAATTTAGCATGTTGCTAATCCGCCAGCTTGCGGACTGGACAGCCACGAATTTTTGACTACAAAAATCTTTGCGGAAAAGAAAATATAATTATATATTAAATATCTTATACTTATTTTCCGATAAGTTCTATTTAATTTCTCCGATAATATTAATCATTTTTTGCGTAAATTTCTTCCAGGAGAAGTGCGCTGCACGCTCCTTGCCTTTCAGCGACAAGGCAATTTTCAAATGACTATTGCTGAGAACATTTTTCATCACCATAGCGATATCTTCAATATCACCAGGATTGCAATAAAGTACACTATCACTGCCAACTTCTGGCAATGAAGATGTTTTCGCTGTAATAACAGCTGTGGCTTGACTCATGGCCTCAAGTATCGGCAGCCCAAAACCTTCATATAGCGATGGGTACACAAAAAGTGAAGCACTATTATAAAGAGCTGGCAGATCCGCCTGGGGCACCCAGCCTAATACAACCACCTGTTTTTTTAAATCAAGCTGGCTAACCAATTTTTCAATATCAGTTACCAATGGAGCAAGTTGAGGCAATAGTCGGCCTGAAATTACTAACTTCGGAATCTTTTTATCCGCAGAACTTTTTTCAAGCAATAGCTTGTAAGCTCGAACAACACTCTCAATGTTTTTTCGAACTTCCAAACCGCCACCACTATAAATATAACCGGCCTCAAGTTTATATCTTTTCAAAACTCTTGCATTTTCCGCTTGACTAACTTTTTTCTTATAAATTTCAGCTACATCTATATAGGAAACGGTTATTTTCTTTGGATCAATTCCTAAATGTTGAATTAGGTCTTTTTCACTTCGATGAGAAACTGTGACAATTTTCGCAGCAGCCCTAATTGCATCTTCAACCAATTCTTGATAAAGTTTTTTGCGAAAATTATTGAGATACTCAGGAAAAAGCTTCGGGATAATGTCATGCACTAGCATGATATGCTTGACTTTTTTGGGCAAAATCGTGGTTGATTGATAAAGACTCAAAAAAACGTCGCAACCATCTTGCTTAACTTTTTTCGGCAACAAATATTTTTCCCACCAAATCTTTCGAATCAAATCGTCTCTTTTATAAAGCGGCAAAAAAACTCGTTTGTGGAATTTAATTGCCGAGGCAGCTGTATTTTTCGGCAGCTTCAACTTCACATCTTTTTCGAGATACAAAAAAAATTCAATCTTTTCTTTGTTTGGGAGTTGGAAACTTGAAATTGGAAATTCTATTAATTTGTTTAGGAAATTAACAGTTACCTGTCCTATGCCAGTATCCTGCTTTCTCAAAAATGAAACATCAATTCCAATTTTTAGCATACGTTTTTGTTTAAAGATTTGACTCAATACTTTAATTATATTATAGGTTTATACCATATTTACATTATACCCTAAAATTAAAAATATAAAAACACCAGCTGATTTAAATCAACTGGTGTTTTATGAACCTTTTTATGTTTTAGATATTTTTCAAAATATTCAGTGAAAATGCCAGCATACAATATGCAATCACAGCCGTCATGATTAGCATCGTGGCTGGAACGATAAGATACACCGCAATCTCACTTTTTGGCATTTTTTCCATAGATATGAGCTTAATAAGTTAACTAAGCATCATATCACTAAACAATCTTTTTGTCAAGGCTTTCATTTTTGATTAATTCAATTTATCTAAACAGCTTAACTACTAACAATTCAATTATCCT
The DNA here is from genome assembly GCA_903824515.1 of uncultured bacterium. GTDB lineage: Bacteria > Patescibacteriota > Minisyncoccia > Moranbacterales > GWC2-37-73 > CAIPMZ01. Next base: position 3,034 of record CAIJXA010000126.1, on the reverse strand, counting down.
ATTTGGCCTCAACAGAGCAGTTAATATTAACACTAATATTAACACTAGCTTGTGCAATTCATTAAAATGAAGTAAAATTACCTAGTATTCTTCTTAAGATTTTATACTATTATCTCTATGAATGTATCAAAACAATCCGTTTGTATTATAGGTCTTGGTTATGTTGGTCTGCCCTTGGCTGTTCAAAGTGCGCTAAAAGGATATACTGTTTTGGGCCTTGAAAATGACACGCAAAAAAATGAACTTATCAATAGTGGTAAAAGTCCCATCAAAGAAGAATTTTTGGAAACAAACCTTCCAAAGGTAAAACTGGTTGCAACCAATGATCCTAGTGCTATTAAACAAGCAGATATTGTGATTGTCTGCGTTCCAACTCCAATTGATGAAATGTATATGCCTGATTTAGAACCAGTCAAAACCGCTGCCGCAACAATTGCCGCAAACCTAAAGCTTGGGCAATTGGTTGTGATCGAATCTACGATCAATCCTGGAGTTTGCGAAGAAATCGTTGAACCTATTTTCGCCAAGGCAGGGTTTATTGTTGGCAAAGATTATGAACTTGCCCACTCACCTGAACGCATCAATCCTGGCGATCCCATTTGGAACGTGACAAATATCCCTCGGGTTGTTGGCTCTTTCACAAAAAAAGGCCTAGCTCGGGCAGTTGAATTTTATGAGGATATTATTGATGCAAAAATAATGCCAATGGAAACAATTCGCGAAGCTGAGGCGGTCAAAATTGTGGAAAATTCTTTTCGTGACATCAATATTGCCTTTGTAAATGAACTTGCCAAATCCTTTGACAGACTCGGCATCAACATTACCAACGTAATCAAGGGGGCTTCGACAAAACCCTATGCCTTCATGGCTCATTGGCCAAGTTGTGGAGTTGGCGGACATTGTATCCCTGTTGACCCATATTATTTGATTGAACGAGCCAAGGCCTCAGGTTTTGATCATGAGTTTCTGAAAATTGCGCGCAAGATTAACAATTCAATGCCTGAATATACAGTGGAATTGATGCAGGATGCCCTGAACACTATAAAATTGCCCCTCAATGGAACAACTGTGGGACTTTTAGGGATTTCTTACAAAGCCAATGTTGCTGATTTGCGAGAGTCTCCTTCTTTTCAAATTATCAAACACCTGAAAAAACACGGGGCCAATGTCATTACTTTTGATCCTCACACCCCAGACAAATCAAGTGAAAAAAGTCTTGAAGATCTCTTGGAAAAATCAACGGCCATAATTATTGCAACTGATCACGCACAATTCCAGGCAATTGAACCCACTTTGTTCAAAAAACACGATGTCAAAATTATTGTCGATGGAAAAAACTGTCTAGACAAACTCGAAATTGAAAACAATGGTATACTGTATAAAGGGATTGGGCGCTGAGATTTTAAAACATATAACATGCAATGTGGGTTTGGATTTTTTGCTCCATGATCCATGTTCCATGATCCATGAATTCATGTTTCATTTTTTAAAGTTTATAATTTGGTTTGCCGGAGTCGCTGTAATAGTATACTTTGCGCTTCCCTTATTTGGTTATGCAGTGAATACAAATTATTTCAATGAGAGCGCTAGCCAGTGCCAAAAGATCTTTAATGATTGTTCGAAAAATATTATCAATAAAGGAACAAAAAGTGAAAATTGCAATCTCAGGTGTGTCAACTCGGGGTTAATTTTCAAAAAACGATAAATTTTAATTTACAGAAATATGAAATTAATTGTAAATATTCCAGCATATAACGAGGAAAATGAAATTTCAGCAACAATAGCAAAAATCAAGGAAAGTTTTAATTTAGATTTTTATTCAAAAACTGGCTCGGTAATAACAGAAAAACTTATTCAAGTCATAGATGATGGCTCAACTGATAAAACTGCCTCAGTTGCAAAATCAGCCGGAGCAGATATTGTCGTTTCCTATAAACCAAATCGAAAACTCGCCTATTCTTTTAAGCGAGCGGTGGAGAGCTGCCTTGAAAATGGAGCTGATTTGATGGTTAACATTGATGCTGATGGACAATTTAATCCAAATGACATCCCCAAACTCTTAACTCCAATCCTGGAAGGAAATTTTGACATGGTCATTGCAAACAGATTTAGCCACCTTACGGCAAAAGACATCCCATGGATTCGAAGTTTTTTAAATCGTTTTGCAGCGTCAGTCGTAAGCTTTTTTCTTAATTGTAAGGCCGAAGATCTTACTTGCGGATTTCGCGCTCACAATCGTGAGACGCTTCTTCGCTTCAATCTTACTAACGTTAATTTTACCTACACTCAAGAAACCATTATTGATGCAATTGGAAAAAATCTTAAACTGAAATGGGTGCCAATTCAAGTAACTTATTTCAAGGGTCGCCAACCAAAAATAACCAAATCAATTTTTAAGTTTGTTAATAATGGCTTTAAAATTATCATTAAAGCTGTCCGTGACGTGCGCCCCATGAAATTTTTTGGAATTCCGGCTTTACTTTTGATTATTATTTCTATGGGCTTTTTTGTTTATTTTGCTTTTTTATATTTTCATGACTTCAAAATTACTGCTCACAGAAATTTTCTGCTGGTTGGTATCACTCTTTTGCTGGTTGGAATTCAATTTCTTGTTTTTGCCCTGATTGCCGATATGATAAAATCAAATCGTAATTTGACAGAAGAACAGATGTATCTATTAAAGTCAGAGAAATACAAAAAATAAATAGGTATCAATACCCCGGGGCAAGTCCCGAACCCACTTGGGCTCACGCAGCAAGCTGCGTAGGCAAATCACCTTTTGCTGCCACCATTGAATCAGTCCCGATACACATCGGGACACTCGCCTCGATAGATAATAAACATTCTTTAACTCAATTTTACGCTAAAAAGATGCCTATAAATAAAGCATCTTTTTTGAAAAAATAAGTTGAAATTAATTTGATTTTAAGTTACTATAAAGCTATATGCAAAAGCTGAAAATACTATTTATTTCCCACACCTATCCCCCGATTGTCGGCGGAATTGAAGCTCAAAATTTCGAATTGGCAAAATG
>CAIJXA010000125.1 GCA_903824515.1 uncultured bacterium | reverse complement strand
TTATGCGATTTGACATCCTGACAATTTTCCCTGAGATTTTCGATAGCTATTTTGGCGAGTCGATTATTAAACGTGCCAAGGAAAGCGGTGCTATCGAAATCGAGACACATAATCTGAGAGATTATACTGAGAATAAGCATCGGAATGTTGACGACACTCCCTATGGTGGAGGAGCGGGAATGGTGATGCGAGTTGAACCAATTTTTAATTGCATAAATGCAATTAAAAAGTCATCAGTCATCAGCAATCAGCCATCCATGCGAACGATACTTTTTTCAGCGAAGGGTAGGCGATACACTCAAAAAGATGCGGAAAGGTTGGCAAAGTATAATCAGTTGATTTTGATTTGTGGGCGTTATGAGGGCGTGGATGAAAGAGTGGCGCAAAACTTGATAGATGAAGAAATTTCAATCGGAGATTTCGTGCTGACTGGTGGCGAAATTCCAGCGATGTTGGTTGTCGACAGTGTGACTCGTTTGCTGTCTGGCGTGCTTGGCAACGAGGAAAGCGCAGTGCATGAATCGCATAGCCAAGCGGGCTATCTTGAACACGGCCAATACACCAAGCCAGAGCAGTTCAATGGTTGGAAGGTTCCCGAGGTATTGCTCAGTGGCAATCACAAAGAGATTGAAAAATGGCGGGAAAATAATGCCAGGAGTGGGAATTAGATTGTGATCTTCACTACGAATTACGAAAAATACGAATGTGTGAATAAGGATATTATATTGTTAAGACGCTAGCTTGGTATTCATGAGCCAAATCAAAGTTATAGTGGTGATATAAATAAGAACAGTGCAGTTCAAGTCGGAGATATTGAATTGACAAGGAAGAAAGAAAATTTCAAGGAATTAGCTTAATAGGTGTTAGCTTATTAGAATATTTCTATAAAAGTACAAATAATATACAAAATTACAAAAATACGAAAAATTGTAGCATTTTTTTGTACTTTCGTAATTTTGTAAAATTTTGTAATTATGTAGGTTCTTGCATTTGTAGATTCGTATTTAATTCGTAGTTTCGTATCGGTTATGAATAATGAGAAACAACCAGATAAAACCTTATTGTTTACTGTCCTAGCGCTATTGGCTTTTGGCTTGATAATGATTGCAAGCGCGGGCGTTATATATTCCCAGACTCGTTTTGGAGATGGTTATTATTTTTTCAAGCATCAACTTTTTTACGGAGTCTTGCCTGGTTTTTTTGTGCTATATTTTTTTCAAAAAATTGATTATCGTTTTTGGAAAAAATTTGCGGTGCCGTTTTTTTTGGCATCGATTATTTTGCTGATGTTTGTGTTTGTACCGGGGGTGGGCTCAAGGGTTTATGGCGCCAGTCGTTGGATTCAACTTGGACCATTTTCATTTCAACCTTCAGAAATGGCGAAATTAGTAATCATTATCTATTTAGCTGCTTGGTTTGAAAGCAAGGGTTCTCAAAAAATCAAAGATGTAATGGAGGGTTTGTTGCCATTTTTGGGAATCATGGGCTTGATTGGATTTTTGATTATCAAACAACCGGATATGGGGACCCTTTTTGTGATTATTCTGACTTCTTTTGCAATCTTTTTTGTTTCAGGTGCCAAGCTGAAACATTTGGCCGTGATGGGGTCACTTGGGACTTTTACCTTGTGGCTTTTGGTCAAATTGGAGCCCTATCGTTTTGACAGAATTTCTTCATTTTTGGATCCCGGCGCTGACCCCAAGGGAATCGGATATCAGATCAGTCAAGCCTTGTTGGCAGTTGGCAGTGGTGGATTTTTGGGACTTGGACTTGGTCATAGTCGCCAGAAATTCAACTATTTGCCTGAGCCTGTTGGGGATTCAATCTTTGCAGTGATTGGCGAAGAATTGGGTTTAATTGGCAGCATAGCACTGATTTTACTCTTTGTGGTTTTTGCTATGCGAGGTTTCCGAGTCGCCAAAAATGCCCCGGATGTTTTTGGTCGCCTCGTGGCAACTGGCATCACAACTTGGATAATCATGCAGGCCTTTATCAATATCGGTGCTAATATTGCCCTGGTTCCATTTACTGGCATTCCGCTACCGTTTATCAGCTATGGAGGAACTTCAATTATTTTTTTGATGGCAGCGGTTGGAATTTTGCTCAATATTTCAAAATTTTCAGATTTGAGTGAATAATAGTTTTGATGTGGATTTTTATTGGTATTTTTGATAGAATGAAAACATGGAATGCGGTAAATAAAGGGAGACTTTTAAATCCTAATTTCTAAATCCTAATTTCCAATAAAGTTCCAAATCCTAAATCCTAATTTTTGACATTTAGTTTTTAGATTTAATTAGTCATTGGGCATTAGATATTAGGATTTACAATTCCACTAAAACTATTAAGTTTTGTTGATAACTTAAAAAGATAAAACTTCTAATAATTAATATTAAATATTTCAATATGCGTATCGTACTCACTGGTGGTGGAAGCGGTGGACATCTGTTTCCGCTGATTGCAGTTGCCAACAAAATCAGAGAAAAGATTGGACCAGAAGCCGAGTTTTTGTATATTGGCAGTGGCGTTGAAATGGAAAATAGTGTCATGAACGAAAGTGGCATTCCAACCAAGCACGTGCTTGGTGGAAAAATGCGCAGATATTTTTCTTTGCAAAATATCACAGACATTTTCAAAATTCCAATTGGTTTTTTGCAATCATTGTGGATTCTTTTCAAATTTGTGCCAGACGTAATTTTTTCTAAAGGTGGCTATGTGGCAGTGCCAGTTGTGATTGCAGCTTGGATTTATCATATTCCAATTTTGATTCACGAATCTGATTCAATTCCCGGAGTTTCAAATCAATTTTTGGCAAAATTTTCCAATCGGGTTGCGGTGGCCTATCCTTCTGCTGAGCAATATTTTGCGCAAGAAAAAGTTGCGCTCACCGGCAATCCGGTCAGGTTTCAGGTTATAGAGGGTGACGCGGTGATGATGAGGACGCAGCTGGGCTTCACAACTTCAAAGAAGACTTTGTTAGTTTTGGGTGGCAGCCAGGGATCGCAGATTATCAATGATGCAATTGTGAAAATTTTGCCTCAACTGTTGTATAGCTATCAAATCATCCACCAGACCGGTGAAAAGAATTTCAATGAAGTCCTTGCTGGAGCAGCACAGCAAGGGGTTAAGGCTGGCAGAGAAGGATACTACGCCGTGCCATTTCTCAATGCCAATCAACTCAGAGATTCATTTGCGCTTTGTGATTTGGTAGTCAGTAGAGCTGGCGCAAATTTCATTGCTGAAATAGCGGCTAACGGAAAACCGGCTATTTTGATTCCGCTTGAAAATAGCGCCAATGATCATCAGCGAATGAATGCATTTGCACTAGCTAAAATTGGAGCGGCAATTGTTTTGGATGAAACAAACCTGGGTCAGCATTTACTTTTGGAAAAAATTGAAAAGATTTTATCGGATAATGTTTTAAGGCAACAAATGATTGAGCAGATCAAAACATTTTATCATCCCAATGCTGCCGATGTGATTGCTAATGGAGTGATTGAATTGGCTAGAATGTAGATAAATTGTTAAATTGCTGTATTGTTAAATTGCTGGTTGCTCATTTGGCAAAGTATTTTCTCCTCCCTTTAGAAAAGGAGGAATGAAGTGGGTTTGAAAGGCTAGCTTAAACAGAGAAAGTTTTTTAAATCTCCCCCAACCCCTCTTTTCTAAAGAGGGGAGCAGGAAAGATTTGTAGATTTGTAGCTAATTTGCAGATTTGTGGTTTCGTACATTCTTATAAATTCGTAATTCGTAGGAGAAGAACTGAACTTAAAAACACTAAGCTTGAATAGTATTATGAAAATTTCAGACCTTAAAAAAGTATATTGCATAGGAATCAAGGGGGCGGGGATGACGGCGGTGGCGGAAATTCTAAAGTCTCGTGGAATTGAGATTTCCGGCTCGGATACGAGTGAGGTTTTTTATACTGATGCGATTTTGAAAAAGGTTGGCATTTCCTTTTTTGAAACGTTCGAGGCTGGGCATGTTCTGGTCGACGCGGACTGCGTGATATATTCTACAGCCTATAGCTGCGAAAATAATGTCGAACTAAAAGCGGCTAGTGAAAAGAAAATTCCTTTGCTAAGTTATCCTGAAATATTGGGACTGCTGTTTGACGAAAAACTTGGCATCGCAGTTTGTGGTACGCACGGAAAAACGACGACCTCGGCCATTCTGGCTCAGGCTCTTTTGGTGGCCGGCGCCCAACCATCAGCCGTTGTGGGCAGCAAAGTTTTGGCTTGGAACAGCAGTGCCCTTTCTGGTAAGGGGCAATATTTCGTAGCCGAATCTGACGAATACCAAAACAAATTAAAATTTTATAATCCTTGGTCAGTGATTTTGACGAGCGTGGATTGGGACCATCCGGACTTTTTTCCTGATTTTGAATCATACAAAAATGTCTTCAAAGATTTTGTAGCTAAGATTCCCAAGATTGGACATTTGGTGGTTTGGGGCGATAGCGTGGATACCCTGGAAGTCGCCAGGGCTGCTAATTGCAGCGTTTTGACTTATGGATTTGGAAAAGATAATGAATACAGGGTCATGGAACATGAAGCATGGAGCATGAATCAAGAAAAATCAGGCAACAGACAAAATACAATAAACAATAAGCAACAGACAGATTTACAATCTTTTGAAATCTTTTGCAAAGAGAAAAGTTTGGGAATTTTTGAGACGCCGCTCACAGGCAAGCATAATGTACTTAATTGCGCTTCGGTGATTGGACTTTGCCATGCGATAGGATTGGACTTGGAAAAAGTGAAACTTGCCTTGAAAGATTTTAGTGGAACTGAAAGAAGATTTCAACAAGTTGGTATTTTTGGGCAAGCTGTTTTGATTGATGACTATGCTCATCACCCTGACGAAATTAAAGCTACGCTAAGCGGTGCGCGGCAGCGCTACGGCGACAAAAAAATCTGGACAGTTTTTCATCCGCATACTTTCACGCGGACCAAAACATTTTTGCAAGATTTTGCCCAAAGTTTTGATGATGCTGACGCCGTGGTTGTGATTGATATTTATGGCAGTGCGCGCGAAGCGCAAGGGGGAGTTTCTTCGGCTGAGCTGGTTGGCTTGATTAATAAATATCATTTTGGAAAAGCTGAGCATCTGGCGACGATTGACGAGGCAGTGGAATATTTTAAACGACACAGTGGTGATTTTGATGTTTTGATTACCATGGGTGCAGGGGATGTATGGAAAGTGGCTCAAAAATTGCTAAATTGCTAAATTGTTACATTGTTAATCTCCCCACGAAAATACTAATGTTCTTCTTCCCCTTTTAGAAAAATGGCAAATGCGAGCGAGTGCAGCATTTGCGAGGGGAATTTGAAAGACTAGCTTAGACAAGGAAAGTTTTTCAAATCCCTCCTAACCCCCCCCTTTTTTTTCTAGAGAGAGGAATAAATACAAAATGCAAAAACGATTAAATCCTAGTGCTATTATTTGTAGCCAATTTGTAGATTTGTGGGGGCATGATAATATAAAATAAAACAATATGCTTCAGAAATGCAAAGGAGAATTAAAGAAAATTCACGCTCAATATCAGCGCCATTACATTTGGTTGATTTTGGCTGTGGCGGTTTTTAATCGTTTCACGGGTTTGGTCAGGCGAGATTTTTGGTATGACGAAGCATTCACGGGCGTGGCAGTGAAGGAAGATTTTCGCAATATGATTAGGATGATTATTAATGATGTGCATCCGCCACTCTATTATGCAACGCTGAAAGTTTTTTCATCCTTTTTTGATTATAGTGTTTTTGGCATCAGGCTTTTCTCGGCGATTTTTGGAGTGGCCGCTGTCTGGGCGCTCTATTTGCTGGCCAAGGAATTGTTCAGTCGAAAAGTTGGACTCTATGCCGCCATAGTTGCTACCATTTCGCCGTTTGCAATTCAATATTCCCAAGAAGCTAGGATGTATACTATGCTGGTTTTCTTGATTTTGATTAGTGCCTATTTTTTCGTGAAAGGTTTGCAAACCAAAGAAAAAAAATATTTTGCGCTTTGGGGATTTTTCACTGGACTATCAATGCTAACTCACTATATGGGAGTTATTTTTGCTACTGTTCATTATGGCGTTTTTGTGGCTTGGGGAATCTTGAGTATCAACTGGGATCAAGCGAAATCTTTTTCTCAGCAGCTAAGAGCACTTGTGGGAAAAATTTGGCCAACCAAAGAAATTTTTCTTGGCTATTGCGTGACCTTTTTGGTTTTCTTGCCCTGGCTCAAGATGTTTTTGCATCACATCTCAATCAAGGGCAACAATTTAAGTTGGGTCAAGCCTGCAAGTTTCGGGGACATCGTGGTAAATATCCAAATGTTTTTATTTGGCACACCATTGGGAGAAATGTCTTCTGGAATGCCGCAGCCAAATGAACTTGTGGGTATTTCTCATCTTTCAATTCGAATGGTGTTGGCCATGATGTTTGGAATTGGCATTGTCTATTTGATGCGCAAGGAAAAAAAGAGAAAAGTTGTTAGCTTGCTTATTTTTTCAATTGGTTTTATGTTCATCATCTACGGTCTTTCTGCGACGATGCCTGATCAACAATATTTCGTGGCGCGCTATCTGCTTCCGGCAGCATACTTTATTTTCATTTTTATCGGACTGTGGCTTTCGCGGCTGCGAACTTGGATTGTGATTGTGGTGATGGCGCTCTATCTTGGACTAATTTCCCTGACGGTTCCGCTGGCCAATTCAAAGGGCTACAATGAAATGATTTTGCACATGGACAAATACAAAGACAATAATTTTTACATCTTAAATGCTTTTGATTATGTCATCACCAAATATTATCTGGGAGCCAACCGTTTGACTTTGTATAACTATGATTGGCCGCAATATAATCCAGCTTATTGGGCCGCCGTTGGACCCGAGCTTAAACGCACGGAAGACTATGAGGATCTGCGCAATGATCCCAAAGCGCTCATCATCTCCAACAAAGCGCTTAATCGTGACAATCAATATTTCAGCACCCAAGGCCTGGTCTTGGTGGACAAATATAGCAACATTTTGATTTATAAGTTTGAGAAATAAAATTTAATTTTTAGCTTATTTAGCATCATTTAATTAACAAACCTATTTATTAATATATAGGCTTGAGAGGTAAACTTTAAGGATGACGACTTGACTATACTTTTATTCGGAGTATACTCCGAATAAAAGGCATTTAATTCGTAACACAAGTCGAATGTTTGAAAAATATATAACAGAGCAAAACACGCATTGGCAGAAAGGTTCTTTTGTGAGTGGCTTTTTAAGAGAAGTGACTGCAGAGCTTGAAAAGTTGATTGCAACCCGTCAAATCTTGGCAATTTTAGGAGTACGCAGAAGCGGAAAGTCGACTGTTTCAAAGCAGTTGATAAATTATCTTATCATACAAAAAGGAATAAATCCCCATAATATTCTTTTCTTGAATTTAGAAGATCCCTTTCTTTATGCACTCAGGGAAGACCCAAGTAATTTGCAAAAGATTTTCGAGCAATATTTACTGATGATACAACCAGAAGGAAAAATTTTTGTTTTTTTGGATGAGATTCAATTTTTCAAGGGTTGGCAAGTTTTTGTAAAATCAGCCTATGAAAAAGGAAAAATAAAGTTTTTCATCACAGGTTCAAATTCACAACTTCTTTCGCAAGAAATGGCCACATTGCTTTCTGGTAGGTCTATTGCTAAGAATATTTTTCCTTTTAATTTTGGAGAATTGTTGGGGGTTAGAAATGTGAATCATTTTGAAAAGCTTGATGTTTTGCAAAATGCCTTGGCCATTGAGAAAATTTTTAATGGCTACATTAAGGATGGGGGATTTCCAGAGGTTGTTTTGGAGCAGAAAAGTGAAATCAAAAAAGAGCTTTTGATAAACTACTATAAGAACATTTTGTATCAAGACATTGTTCCAAGATTTGAAATTAGAAAAACTCAGGATATCGAAAATTTATTGTTGTATCTTTTTTCCAACATAGGAAATGGTTATAGCTATAATTCACTTGGTGAATATTTAAAAATTCAGGATAAAATAATTAAGGAGTACATTAGTTTCTTTGAGAAATCCTTTTTGCTTTTTGAAATTTCAAATTATCAATATTCCATAAAAAAACAAGAGAATTATCCTAAAAAAGTTTATGCGATCGATAATGGCTTTATTAACGCGGTTTCGTTTGCCTTTAGTGAGAATTATGGAAAATTATTGGAAAATTTGGTCTTTATAAAATTATTGCAAGCTGGAAAAAAAATCTATTATTCCAAGGGGAAAAATGAATGTGATTTCGTGATTAAACAGGGTTTAAAAATTTCACAGGCAATTCAGGTTACCAAGCAACTGGACACTAAAACTGAAAAAAGAGAAATAGCTGGCTTGCTTGAAGCGATGGAAAAATTTGATTTAAAAGAGGGATATTTGCTAACTAAAAATCAGGAAGAGGAAAGAAAAATTGGTAAAAAAACATTGCATATCCTGCCAGTTTGGAAATGGCTATTG
>CAIJXA010000124.1 GCA_903824515.1 uncultured bacterium | reverse complement strand
TGTCGTAGCGACTGACTTCTTTTTGGCTCATGATAATGAGATTATCCATTGGGTTAATATTAGGGTTTAGCTAATATCATAACCTATTGAAGCGGACATTTCTACTTCCCGCTACTAGGACATTATCATTTCCCTGTGACATTTTTCCTCTGGCTAAAAATCAGCATTCTGGCTCAATCTAGCCGAAAAATGACCCTTGCATTAAGCTTAAATACGTGGTATGATGACCTTACTTTAAAGTCGTCAAATCGCACTAAACCTAAGCAAGTTATAATTTTGTAAAATCATGGAAAAACCAAAAAATATCAATAATAAAGAAAAAGAGACCGTGGCTGAAAATGGGGAATCGTATTATGGTGTTGGGAGTTTTCTTTTAGAGGTGGCGAAAGTTTTTATTTGGGCCTTGGTGATCATTTTACCTATTAGGGTTTTTCTTTTTCAACCATTTTTTGTGCAAGGTGCGAGCATGGAACCCAATTTTAAGGACGGTGACTATTTGGTGATTAATGAGCTTGGATATAAGCAGACCGACATAGCTTTTGTCGGTAAGCATTTTTTTACGGTTGGAACGATGAAGGATTTGAAGAGGCAGGAGGTTGTTGTTTTCCGTTATCCCAGGAACCCTCAACAGTATTTTATTAAAAGAGTGATTGGGCTTCCAGGTGAACAAATCAAAATTGCTGAAGGCAAGGTTAAAATTTTTAATAAAGAGAATCCGGATGGTTTTGTTTTGGATGAAAGCGGTTATCTACCAAAGGGATTATCCACTGGTGGCATAATAGATATAAAGCTCAGTGATCAGCAATATTTTGTATTAGGAGATAATCGAGCCAATAGTTCTGATTCACGAATTTGGGGACCCCTGCCTAGAAATGATGTTGTCGGAAAAGTTTTAATCAGAGCGTGGCCTCTTTCAAAGGCAGAAATACTGTGAAAAATTTTTAATTTTTAATTTTTAATTTTTAATCAAATTCTAATGTTGAAATGATTGAATTTTAAAACTCACTTAGGAATTTTAAGAAATTTAAATATTAGAAAAATTTCCGCCCAAGGCGGATCAGTCTTTGGCTGAGATTTCTAATTTAAAATTTAAAATTTCAAATTGCGTAAGATTATGGCTCAATCCAAAGGTAAAATCATTAAGAAGAAAATTGATAAAAAAACCGTTATTAGAAAATCTGCGATTGTCGGGAAAAAAATAACTAAGCTAGTTGCTGCGAAAGGTAAAGAAAAAACTAAACCTCAATTAGAAGAGGAAATTTTGATGCAACCTCCTCGTGGAATGCGCGATCTTTTGCCTGGCGACCAACCATATTGGGATCAAATTCGTCGAGTTATTTCTCGGATGGCACTTGAATATGGATTTCAGCGAATAGACACGCCGGTAGTTGAGTATGCGAATTTGTTCATTCGTTCAATTGGAGGTGGAACTGATATCGTAGACAAGGAAATGTATATTTTCAACACCAAGGGTGGTGACAAAGTTTCGCTACGTCCGGAAATGACTGCCGGAATTGTCAGAGCTTACATCCAGCACGGAATGAATGTACTCTCAAAGCCAGTTAAGCTTTTTTCAACTGGTCCTGTGTATCGCTATGACCGTCCGCAAGAAGGCCGTTACCGAGAGCATTTTCAAGCAAATTTCGATGCATTTGGAGAGCAAGATCCAATTTTGGATGCTCAACTGATTCAATTGGCACATCGGGTGGTGACAAGTCTTGGAATTAAGAATATCCAGTTTCAAATCAATTCACTTGGCTGCCCAAAATGTCGCAAGGAGTATCAGGAGCTATTGGTTGCATATTTCGAATCAAAAAAACAGAAATTGTGCCTTAATTGCAAACGAAGACTCGAAACAAATCCACTGCGAATCTTAGATTGTAAGGAGGACAAATGTATTCAAGTTGCTGAAATGGCTCCGCAATCAGTCGATCGACTCTGTCCGGAATGCCGAGTTCATTTTAAGAATATTTTGGAATATTTGGATGAACTTGACTTGCCATACATCATTAATCCACGCCTAGTAAGAGGTTTAAGTTACTATACTAAAACAGTTTTTGAAATTTGGTCAGGAGATGAAGATGGCAAGAAGCACTCGCTTGGTGGTGGAGGAAGATATGATTATTTGATAGAACAATTGGGCGGTGAACATACCTCGGCTATTGGGTTTGGGTTGGGCTTGGACAGATTGGTAGCAGAAATGAAAAGAGTGCATGCGAAATCATATACTGGACCAAAACCGAGAGTTTTTTTGGCTCAATTGGGAGATTTGGCAAAGAAAAAAAGTTTACGTATTTTTGCTGAGCTGCAAAAGAATGGAATTTTGGTGGCTGAAAGTTTTGGACGGGGAAGTTTGAAATCACAGCTTCGAGTGGCTGATAGACTTGGGGTTGAAATTACCTTAATTATCGGTCAGAAAGAAGCTTTGGATGAAACGGTTATTATTAAGGATATGACCAGTGGAACTCAAGAAACAGTTACCAATGAAAAATTGGTTAATGCGGTGAAAAAGATTTTAAAGAACAATGTTGTGGTTTCACATAGTGATGAGCTGCGATCACAGAATGACACAGAATAAAGCAGAATGACACGGAAACACAAAAACACAGAAACTCGCCACGTGATTATGAACATTTGCGAATAATTTTACAAATAATTTTATGTGGTTGACTTATCTTAAATTGTCCGTATAATAAGTTAGTTAAGTGTAAATTGAGATATTTCGCTTGCATACGTTTTTCTTTTTATCCCAGTGAAAGTGTTTTTGAGCTCTTGGACTTTTTGACACCAAGGTAAGCCAATTTCAAGCGAAAAAAGAAAAAGCATGCTCGCTCAATATTTGAAATTATTTTTAACACAGATGTGCAGCATTTTTTAATCAACGTAGTCCCAGTAAAAATTCTCAAGAATGCAAGATGATGGAATTTAACTGGCGTGAGTGTTTCGCCTGCAGCTCGTCTTCTTGAAAGATAGAGCTTGAGGGCAGAATTTTACGGGACTCTAAATTTTTTGGCAAAATCATAGATTTTGATAAAATTTGAGAAAGGAGGTTTTTCATATGATTGAAGTAAGAAAAAAAGAAAAGGAAACAACGGAAAGTCTGATGCGACGATTTTCACGCAAGATGCAACAAAGCGGTGTGCTTGTTCGTGCTCGAAGAACGAGATTTTTGAAAGATGAAAAAAGCAAAACTGAAAAACGCGACGAAGCATTATATAAAGTTAAAATTCGCAAAGAAATTGACAAGCTCAAAAAGCTTGGAAAATTTGATGATGAAGCTTTGAAAAACATCAGACGCAAAATGTAGAAACGTGATGCAAATTTGCGAATCTCATGCCAATCTGCTAATCGCGAATATTCGCTAAATCAGGTTGGTATCGATTTGTTTGTTTCTATCTCCAAGTTGATTAATGTAAATTTTTTATTCGTAATTCGTGGATTAGTATTTATTTGCGGATTAGCACAGCAGCTATGACATTAAAAGAACAAATTACTTCAGATCTTAAAACTGCGATGAAAGCTGGCGACGCCATTCGTCGGGATACTTTGCGTTTAATTGATAGCGCAATTAAAAATGTTGAAATTGAAAGAAATAAACGCGAGGTTGGACTGACGGAGGAAGAAATTCTAGAAGTTATTGCGCGTGCCGTTAAGCAGCGTCAAGATAGCATCCGCCAATTTGAAGCGGGTGGGCGACCTGATTTAGCTGAAAAAGAAAAAATTGAACTTGAAATAATTTTGCCATATTTGCCGGCGCAACTTTCGCAGCAAGAAATTGAAAAAGTGGTGACTGAAATTTTGGCCACTAGTGAAAATCCAACCCTAGCTGACCTTGGAAAAATCATGGGTCAGGCTATGGCTAGCCTTAAGGGCAAAGCCGATGGCAATCTTGTGCGCGAAATTGTGAAAAGCCAGCTTGAAAGCAGGTCGTAAAATATGATTTATTCTTGTTGTCCCTAAGCGAATCAATCTCGGTGTTGATTCGTTTTTTATGAGTAAAAACCTTGAGTTATTGCCGACTTGGTGATAAGATGAGGATAGTTTGAATCAACAATTTTGCGTAATATGAAAAATAACTCACTGGCTATTTTTGAAAATTTCAAGATTCGTCGCCACTACGATGAAAAAACTGAAACTTGGTATTTTTCAGTGATTGATATTGTCGCGGCACTTACTGAGCAATTAAATTATGACAGAGCTAAAACATATTAGACTACACTTAAAAATCGCTTAAAAAGTGAGGGAAGTGAGGTGGTCACAAATTGTGACCGGTTGAAAATGATTGCTCAAGACGGGAAAATGCGAGAAACAGATGTGGCAAATGTGGAAACAATTTTGCGCTTGATTCAGTCCGTCCCAAGTAAAAAAGCCGAGCCAATCAAGCTTTGGTTGGCAAGAGTTGGCTTCGAGCGAGTGCAAGAAATTGAAGATCCAGCGTTAGCGACCAAGCGAACAAGGGTGCTATATAAACTGAAAGGCTATAGCGAAGATTGGATTGAGAAGCGAATGCGCGGGATTGCAATTCGTGAGGAGCTTACGGATGAATGGAAAAAGAGAGGCGCCAAAGAAAAGCAAAAAGGAATTTGCAAAAAATGCAAAAAGCATTTTGAAATCCAAGAAATGGAAGCTGACCACATCACCCCTTGGCACGAAGGCGGAAAGACGATTTCCAAAAATTGCCAAATGCTCTGCAAAAATTGCAACCGAACAAAATCAGGAAAATAAAACATGCAGGATCTGATAGGGGCGGATGGTGGTCATTGTCTGAGGGCGATGAAATTAGATGAAATTAGATGAAGTTTTTGAAAAAAATAGCTTATTTTAGGTTAATATTTATTATTTAATTAGTAGTAAATTTAATGAAAAATCAGAAAAATATGAAATATCTCGTCGAAATAAACAATAAAACCAAGGATAAATTCTCCAAGCGGAAAGTCCAGGCTGTTTTTGAAAAAACGATTGCTTTGGCTTTGAGTGAATCCTTTGAAGGAAAAAAATTTGAGCTTAGCTTGGCCATGGTGACTGAAGAGGAAATTAAAACCTTGAATAACCAATATCGCAAGAAGGATGCCGCTACTGACGTGCTTTCTTTTGCGGAATATGAAGGCAGGCAATCATTGCTTTTGAAAAATTTAAAAACGCAAGGAAGCGAAACTTTCTTGGGGGAGCTGATTGTTTGTCCGGCTTATGTGAGGAAAAATGCCACTGAGGATGGCCAGTCTTTTGAATATGCCATGACTTATATTATTTCGCATGGTATACTTCACCTGTTGGGATTTCCTCATGGAAAGAAAATGTTTTGTTTGCAGCAATCTGTTGCAGATGAATTAAGTGGAAAAATAGTTGAATGCAAAAAATAATCTTTGATAGGATAAAACATTATGAGAAATGAATTAAAAAAATTTTTAAAAAGTTTAAAGCATGCCATTGACGGATTGACTTATGCTGTGGCGCATGAGAGAAATTTTCGGATTGAACTTTTTGTTGCAATACTAGTCTTGTTTCTGATTTTTGTTTTTAAGGTTAAGAATTGGGAAGCGATTGTTTTGATTTTGATGATTATGTGGGTGCTGATTGCTGAACTCATAAACACTGTGCTTGAAAGAGTGATGGATATTTTAAAACCACGTATTCACCCATATGCTCACCTAATAAAGGACTTAATGGCTGGGGCTGTCTTGATTTCATCGGTGGTGGCAATTGCGGTTGGAGTAATTATCTTCTACCCATATTTCAGGGACTTGACGGGTTTTTTAAATGCATTATAGGATTAATAATTTTGATTTTTGCGATAAAACCGAATTTCATATATAATTGACTGAGTCTTTGCTGCAAGATAACTCATCCATTTCTAACTCATCGCCGCACCACCTTTGTTTAAAAGAATCTTCAAGTTATCTCGATAGCTTTCAGCTTTTTTTAAGACAAACCTGACACAAATCTCAGCACGAACCACGCAATTTAGCTTGTTGCAATTTCTAAGAAGCCTAAGTGTTGTTCAATTTTGGTTTACATTTGAGTTTAAAATAAAAATATTAATAGGAAAATAATTGGGAAAATCCCAAGCATCCCCTTTTTTAAAATATGTCTAAAGATTTTATTTTGGCTAGTATTGACATTGGAACGTCAAACACGCGGACTATTATAGCTCAACAAATAAAGGGCGAGGAGAATCTTCGCGTAATTGGGGTTAGTTCAATTCCTTCGGCTGGGATTAGGCGTGGCGTAATTACTGATGTGGAAGATATAGCCAAGACAATAATTTCTGCAGTTGAAGTTGCTGAAAGAATGGCTGGAATTCCAATTAAAAATGCGATATTTAATATTGGCGGCTCAGATATTGAATTTGCAAATTCTAAGGGCGTTATTGCAATCGGGAGAGCTGACGGAGAAGTTTGTGAGGATGACATCAATAGAGTCATAACAGAGTCGCAAACAATTCAGCTTCCAATGAACAAGGAAATTGTGCACGTTATTGCAAAAAAATATCGGCTTGATGATCAAGATAATATCAAAGATCCCTTAGGTATGAAGGGGGTCAGGCTGGAAGTTGACACAATGGTAATTGAAAGTTCTTCCGCCCAAGTAAAGAATATCAGCAAAGCAGCCTATCAGGCGGGAATTGAGATTGATGATTTGGTTTTGGAACCTCTTGCCGCTGGAGTTTCAGTTTTGACAAAAAAACAAAAAGAACTTGGGGTTGTGATGATAAATATTGGAGGTGGAACAACTTCACTTGCCGTCTATGAAGAAGGCGAGCTGCTGCACACTGCAATTCTTCCCCTGGGCGCCGGACACATTACTAATGACATTGCCATCGGACTTCGAACATCAGTGGAAGTTGCTGAACGAATAAAACTTGAATATGGAAGCGCTGTTATCAGGGACATTGACAAAAAGGACGGGATTAATCTTTCCCTTATAGATTCGAGGGAGGATGGGATAGTCTCTCGGTATCACGTGGCTGAAATTATTGAAGCAAGATTGGAGGAAATTTTCATGTTAGTTCAAAAAGAATTAAAATTAATAGGCAAGGCCGGTCTGCTGCCCGCAGGGGGAGTGCTTGTTGGTGGGGGTGCAAAGATGATGCACATCAATGAGCTCGCAAAAGAAGTACTTGGTTTGCCAATCCAGGTCGGATTTCCGACTGGTTTTGGTGGTATCCTGGACAAGGTTGAC
The DNA here is from genome assembly GCA_903824515.1 of uncultured bacterium. GTDB lineage: Bacteria > Patescibacteriota > Minisyncoccia > Moranbacterales > GWC2-37-73 > CAIPMZ01. Next base: position 2,024 of record CAIJXA010000124.1, on the reverse strand, counting down.
GACCCTTCATTTGCAACTGTTGCCGGCTTGGTCTTATGGGGACATCAGCATCAGGTGGATGAAAAAAGGGAAGGTTTACGCAATATCAAGGCCTTTGATCTTTTTTCGCATCAAACTGGAGGAACATTTGATAAAGTTAAAAATATATTTAAACGATTTTTGCCTTAAATCGTTCTTAATAATGCAGCAAGGGTGCTTGACATGGGGTTTGTGAATATGATAGATTTAAGTACTGAGAAATTTGAAACTCGTTTCATTAAAAGTTTAGATTAAGTAGATTTTAATAGTAAAACAAAAATATCAAAACAAAATGGGTGCAATTCCGGAAAAATAATTTTTTTAATTGAAGATTGAAAAAGTATGGCAGAAATCAAACCTGATATTGAAACATTTGCTAGAATTAAAGTTGTTGGTGTTGGAGGTGGCGGAAATAATGCCATTACTCGAATGATCGATGCAAAGATAAAGGGCGTTGAATTTGTTGCGATCAACACTGATGCGCAAGCCCTTCATCATTCCAAGGCAAGCGAAAAAGTGCATATTGGAAAAAATTTATCCAAAGGACTTGGCGCAGGAATGAATCCAGAAATTGGTAGACAAGCCGCAGAGGAAAATCGAGATGAAATTCAGGATGTGCTCAAGGGTGCTGATATGGTTTTTGTGACTTGCGGACTTGGTGGCGGCACTGGATCTGGAGCTTCGCATGTCGTGGCGGAAGCAGCCAAAGAACTTGGAGCACTCACAATTGCGGTTGTGACAAAACCTTTTTCTTTTGAAGGTGCGCAACGTCGAACAATTGCCGAAGAAGCCTTGCAAAATCTTAAAGACAGAGTTGATTCGCTAATTACGATACCAAATGATAAATTACTTGCAATTATTGATCGAAAAACAACCCTAATTAATGCTTTTAGAATCGTGGATGATGTTTTGAGACAAGGCGTGCAGGGAATTTCTGATTTAATTACAAAACCTGGAATTGTTAATGTTGACTTTGCTGATGTGCGCGCAATTATGTCTGATAGTGGAAGCGCCCTGATGGGAATTGGAATTGCAGCTGGCGAAAATCGCGCCGCTGAAGCTGCCAAAGCCGCCATCAACAGTCCGCTTTTGGAGATTTCCATCGATGGGGCCAAGGGCGTACTCTTTAATATCTCTGGCTCTAGCGACTTGACCATGTTGGAAATAAGTGAGGCTGCAAATATTATCACTGAGAGCATTGATCCAAATGCAAAAGTTATTTTTGGCGCCGTGGTTGATGATCAAGTCAAAAAAGGTGAAATTATTGTGACAGTTGTAGCAACTGGTTTTGATGCCGAAAGAGGTTTCAAGGACAATCCATTAATTCGTCGCGCAGGTGTATCGACTCCGATTCCGACTATTTCAAATGCTTATGGCTCTGCCGTTACGACCAAAGAAGAGGTAAAAAAGGAAGACGATGAATTCAGGGAAACAACTTTTCCTTCCAGAAAAATTCTTAAGCCGGATATGATTATTGAAGAAAAAATTCAACCTCGTCCAGTTGCGCCTGTTGTTGAAACAAGATCAGTTGAAGAAGATGATGAATTGGAGATTCCTGCTTTTATCCGAAGGAAGATGGAACGCTAAGAAATAATTTTCCTGAAACATGAAGCATGAAACATGGAGCAAAAAAATCAATTGAATTTAATTTAAAAAAGACTAGAATTAATCCTAGTCTTTTTTTTGTTTACAAAAAAATAAACCTATTTCTATGGGCTTGTCGTCGTATTGCTAGCATAGTTTAATTGGTTTGCGCTTGCATTTTTGTTTTCCTGTTTGAATGTTACTGTCTTCCCTGTGCATAGCTTTTTCTGTTTTTCTGTGATATAATTAAAACACTTTTAACTTAAAATAAATCTTAAAACAAAAGCTATGTCTCGCAAACTATTCGGGTCTTTACTTGTCACTATCAGCTTGTTGCCAATGCTTACCTGGGCGCAAGCTGCTCCAACAAATCTTCCAGCTAGTCCTCCTGTGCTCGACCCGAATGTCAAACCTCTTATTGT
>CAIJXA010000123.1 GCA_903824515.1 uncultured bacterium | reverse complement strand
TTCCTGCCTCATCGGCAGACAAGCCCTAGCCCGTGCAAACAGCCTAAAAGCCCTTATTCAAAGCGTTTTTCATTAAGGTTAGTCTAAAATGAAAATTTGTAAATCTTTGCGCGATATCTTGCGCGATTATTGCGCGATTATCTTTTTCGTGCAGAAAGAGTCGTGGATATTTTGGGTTGTCCAAAAAGAACTGCCCAGTTTCATTTGCAAAGGCTTAAAAAAATAGGCACTATTAAGCAAGTTGGCAAAGGACCAGCTTCAGCCTATGTGTTGAAATAGTTTTTTTATCAATGCATCCGCACGCTCCAATCTTACTTCAACTGACTCCTAACTTTTCAATATATTAGTTTCCTGCCTCATCGGCAGGCAAGCCCTGGCCCGTGCAAACAGCCTAAAAACGCTTATTTAAAGCATTCTTTACGTTTTTGAAAAAATAAAAATTAGAAAATGGGCCATTGACAATCGTCTAATTATCGTCTAAAATACGTCTATAAGTGTTAGTTAAAAAACTTTATGTTTAATCCAAAATATACCATAACCAATAGACTTCTAGGTAACATAAAACGCATAGCTGAGATTGTTACTGATCTTAATAGTCGCAGTTTTCCAAGAGTTGTGCTTTTGGAGATGGAACGTCGTGCTCGCGCAGTTTCAGCCTATTCTTCAACTAGCATTGAGGGTAATCCTTTGCCACTGACTGATGTTAAAAGAATTCTCAAAAATAAGCCGGAGTTTGTTCGTGACAGTGAGAAAGAAGTATTGAATTATAACAAAGCCTTGGTTGAATTGGATGGGCTGATAAAAACGGAAAAAATTTCTTTGGATCTCGATTGGCTCGAGAAGATTCAGCAAATGGTTGCTGATGGACTTGTCGCAAAGCATAATTGTGGGCACATCAGGCAAGAGCCGGTTTTTGTTAATGACCCGAGGGCTGGAAAAACCATTTATTTGCCACCAGATCATCAAGAGGTGATTCCGATGCTCAAGGAGTTGTTTGAATTTTTGGAGAAAAATAATCGGACAATTGATCCTTTGGTTTTGGCTGGAATATTTCACAGACAATTTGTGATTGTTCATCCTTTTGTGGATGGCAATGGTCGCACAGCCAGACTTGCAACCAAAGTGTTGCTGGCAAAAATGGGACTGGATACTTTCAATTTGTTCAGTTTTGAAAATTATTACAATAGCAATGTAACCAAATATTTTGCAGAAGTCGGACTGCTGGGGAACTATTATGACCTTGCTAGTCAAATTGATTTCACGAGTTGGTTGGAATATTTCACCGATGGAATCATAGATGAACTATTGCGGGTGACAAAGGAATTGGAAAAAGAAACAATAAAACCCGAAGATGTTCTGAGAGAATATCATAAGAAAATAATTGATTTTATTAAAAAGAGGGGTTTCATTGCAGACAAGGATTACGCAGGATTGACAAAGCGTGCCAAGCCGACGAGGAATTTGGACTTTCGAAAACTCATTGACCTTGGAATGATTGTTAAAGTTGGCAAGGGAAGAGCTACTTATTACAAGCTGAAAGATTAAATTTTGAGCAACACCACCGCTCGCTCCAATCTCACTTCAACTGACTCCTAACTTTCCAGCATATTAGTTTCCTGCCTCATCGGCAGATAAGCCCTAGCTCTTGTTCTTCATTGCAGTATTGAAAAAGTTTTTCAAAGGAAATAGTTTTAAAGTAAAAGCGTAGTAGCTTATGTGAAGTTTTTTGTGCGGCAGTGTAATTTTTTAAAAGCATAATTCAAATGAAAAAGGTATATCATATTTTCACTCACCCAAATTTAGAGAAATCCAGGGTTAACAAGGAAGTCTTGAAAGCTTTTGCAGGAAAAGCAGGCATAGAAACAAGGATGCTCTATGAAACTTATCCGGATTGGAAAATTGACGTGGAAAAAGAAAAGAAAAGCTTATTGGATTCAGATATTATCGTTGTTCAGGCGCCCTTTTATTGGTATTCAACTCCGGGGTTGTTCAAGGAATGGGAAGATAAGGTTCTACAAGTTGGTTTTGCTTATGGTGAGGGAGGCGGCAAATTGAAAGGAAAAAAATTGCAATTTGTTCTTTCAACTTTTGGTCCCGAGGAGGCCTATCAAAAAGGTGGATACAACAACTTTACAATCGAGGAACTACTAAGGCCATTTGAGCAGGCAGCCAATCTTTGTCAGTTGGAATTTTTAAAACCCTTGGTTATCAACGGAGTGGCGCATAAATCAGATGAAGATATTACCGCTTTTAAAGATTTTGTTTCCAAAGAAATTGATAAATTGAGGCAATAAAAAAATTTAAAATAATGAGTATGAAACTGAAAGAATTAACCTTGGAAGAAAAAAGAGTTATTCTTGGTAAGGGCACGGAGGCGCCTTTTTATGGTGAATATGTCAGCAACAAAGAGGCTGGCGTGTATGTCTGCAGGCAATGCGGAGAACCTCTTTACGACTCTAAAGACAAATTTCAGTCTTCTTGCGGCTGGCCAAGTTTTGATGAGGAGATCCCTGATTCGGTTAAAAGGACTCCAGATGTTGATGGACGGCGAACAGAAATTACGTGCGCCAATTGTGGCGGGCACTTGGGACACATTTTTGAAGGTGAGCACTTAACGGCCAAGAATATTCGTCATTGTGTGAATTCAATTTCAATGAAGTTTGTTCCAGGAAAAAATGAATGAATAAAAAAATAGTTTTAGCAGGAGGCTGCTTTTGGGGGATGCAGGAACTTATCAGAAAACAATTTGGAGTTGTAAGCACCCAAGTTGGCTATGCTGGTGGTGAAGTGAAAAATCCAACCTATGAAAATCATGAGGGTCATGCTGAGGCGGTGGAAATTGAATATGACTTAGCCAAAGCCTCACTTCAAAAAATCTTGGATTTTTTCTTTCAAGTCCATGACTCAACAACTTTAAATCAACAAGGAAATGATCGAGGCTCATCTTATCGCTCGGCTATTTTTTATAATAATAGTGAGGAAAAAAAAGAAGCGGAAAAAATAATTGAAATTGTCAATAAATCTGGACGCTGGAAAAATCAAGTGGTTACGACATTGGAGCCACTGGAAAAATTTTATCCGGCTGATGATTATCATCAGGATTATTTGCAAAAAAATCCCAAGGGGTACACGTGCCATTACATTCGGTTTGGAAGTTATTTGTAGCGCTTGTTATTATCTAGCGAAGTGAATGAAATGAAAGTAAGCTTTCATTTTCGAGCAGCCCGTCCGCCCTTGGAGGAAACGACACTAATAGAGGTTGTTTTGACTATGCAGTTTATCAGCCTCAGCGAGCCTCGGACGAGACGGGTTGCGTGAGCCCAAAGGGTCCAGCGTTTGCCTGGGGTATTAATGCTATTTATTATCTAGTCAGGGCCAATACTGCAATAGAAATAAGTTCAACGAAGAATGGTTCTTAATTTGTTTTTTCATTTTTTGATGGTAAGTTTTTAGCTATAACTTGAAAATATGATTAGAGATGGAAAGGTTATTTTAAAATCATAAAAATGTCTCTGTCTGAATCATTACTGCATGATTAGGGAGTAAGCTGTTGATAGTGCCTGTCCTACATTCTAGCTTGAGTTGCAATTTTGCCCTCTACAAATACCTCGTAGGGAGTTAAATAGCCAAGACGCTTTCTCGGACGATTATTGATGCCTTTAACGACAGCATCTACATCCTTTTGTGTTAGTTTAGCA
>CAIJXA010000122.1 GCA_903824515.1 uncultured bacterium | reverse complement strand
TGGTCATCCAGTAATTTTGCGAATAAGGTAATTGATTGATGCCCGGAAAAATGTCAAATATTTTATTTTTTTGTATCAATACATGTTGTTCGTTACTATAGTTTCAGTAAATTTACCCACTCAGATTGGCAAAGTGCCACAAAGATAGTTGACTATTTGGGAAAATCAAAATTTCCATTTCAACTAACGTCCGATCGCTAAACGCAGCAAAGGCAAAGCCTTTTGCTAAGTGACATTGCGTTAGCTTTGTTGCGGTTAGCGATTTATTAGAGGCAGTGCTATTTTAAAAGTAATGTAATCTCGGATTTCAATTTTGGTAAATCATTTATTAAAATACCCCAAATTAATTCATCTGAAATTACATCGTATCCATGTATAATTCTATTTCTCAGACTTATAATTTTTTTCGCATGGGATATTTCAACATCTGCCTCTTTATCAAGAATCCTGGTCATGGCCTCACCAATTATTTCGAGATTTCGTTCGACTGCTCGTTTTGTTTTGAGATCATCTTTGTACTTCTCAAAAATTCTTTGGCCTTGAGGTAGAAATTGTTCAATTTCCTCGATTGCTTTTTGAATATCAAACAACCATGTATTAATTTCTCTATCCATAAATTAATTTTTTTGATTCATTTATAGCATCGAGGAAAAATGGATTCTTTAGAGATTGTTCTTCTAAAAGGTCGACAGGTCTGTTAAGTAAGGTCTCAAGAGAAAACTTTAAGTCGAAGTAGTTATCAGCATATTTCAGTAACTCAATGTTTTTAAATCTAACAAGGAAATCAATATCGCTTTTTTCATTAAAGGAACTTCCCAATATGGAGCCAAACAAATAAAGTTTGTCAACTCCATGATTATCACATAGATGATGAATTAAAGAAATGTTTTTATCTACCTCATTCATATACACAAAGATAATAAAAAAGCATCGATTCGGGATTTACCTATCAAAATAGCATTGCCTCTAACGCCTGATCGCTAAACGCAGCAAAGGCCGAGCCTTTGATAAGCAGCTTATCGTTAGCATTGTTGCGATTATCGGCATGTTAGCACCCGTTAAAAATATTAATCGTAATGAAACCTACATTTTGCAATGAGGATTTCATCTCCTTTGACTTGATAAATTAATCGATGCTCACCATCAATTCTTCGAGACCAAAAACCTTTGTATTTATACTTGAGTGGTTCTGGCTTTCCTAAACCAGAGAAAGGGTTACGGGCAATGTCTTTTAATAGAACATTAATTTTCATTGCGATTTTTAAATTGGTTTTCTGCCAATATAAATAATCCTCCCAGGATTCATCGACGAAAATATATTTCATTTTTCAATTAATTCTTTTTGAAACGATGAACCTTTTTTAAATTTTTCAATAGCCGAATCTAAACGTTTTTCATTTGTTTTAGAAGAAAGTTCATGAGCTGTAGCGCTTAAAGAATTATATTCTTCTAATGACATAATTACAACGCCATTGTCTTTTCCTCTATTAATGATTAGGGTTTCAAAATTTTCAACGATATTATCAAGATATTTTTTAATGTCCTTTCTAAAATCTGATATTGTTGTTGTTAACATAGCATTACTCCTTTCTGTACAAAATAAAGTACAAATATAAGTACAAAAGACGAATTTTATCCAATCTGGTGCAAAATAATTTTAATGGGTGCTAACGCCCCGCCGGCAGCCGCATGTGCGGGCGATAGCAGGTTGAATTTTCGATTTTCGTTCCCATGTTTAGTAGCTCCAACCAGTCTCCTTAACACGACAACCCGCATTGCGGTTGACGGCTCGTTAGCACCAGACCGAATTAGATTCTTAATTTGTCTGGATCCTGCCTGGTATCAAAAATTGAAATTAAAACAATTGAATCCTCTTTTATGCTATAATAAATCGTCAAATTCTTTGAGAGAACACATTGGTGAATTCCTTTCTTATTTTGAGAATGGGGATAGGCTTCAGGAAAATTTGATAGTATGAGAATTTGTTTTTCAAACTTTTGAAAGAATCTTTTTAATTCTTTTTCTGTCCAGTTGGATTCCAGATAAATAATAATACTCTCAAGATTCTTAGTGGCTTCTTCTGTCCACCTAATCTTTAAGCCATTTTTCATATTTTTTTCTTATCTGATCGTGGGAATAGACTTTCCCTTGTTCAAGATCATGAAGACCCCGATTAATAGATTCTTTTTCTTCCATAGAAATTTGATTCCACCAATCTGACTTTGACTTCTTGGGAATGTCAACGATATTTTTAATCAGGTCAATGAGGTCATTATCTTGAATCTCACAGATTCTTTGAATAATATCTAATTTTTCGGTTGAAATATTCATGTTCGGGATTGCTTTATACAAAGGTACAAAACTTTTATATTGAATAGTAGCGTAATAAACCGGTTTGGTGCTAACGTTCGATCGCTAAACGCAGCAAAGGTGAAAACCTTTGCATAGCAACGATGCATTGCATTGTTGCGAGTTAGCGGCTTGTTAGGCCCGGTGCAATTGATAAATTTATACGGTTGAGTTAGACCTTTTGTGAGATAAAGATCTTTTAGGGGTCGAATTTTGCTTAGAGGATTTTTTTTGACTTTTGAAATATTCACTGAGAGCTTTTTCCTCTTCAGGGGATAAAGGACCTAAACCACCAATAAAATCAACTTCCAATTCAACCTTTTTTGTTGTCATAGTTATCTTTTTAGAAATATCGATTGATTAGTTGAAGTGCTGCTTGAGTATTTATTATCATAATTCTGTTCCCAAAATGTATAGCACCAAGTGATTTCTCATAATGATCTATAAGCTGCGATTTTGATTGAAAAGAAACATTGCCTTCATGTCCTCTTTGAAATGAAAGTTTACAAGCAAAAGCGACAAGGTTTCCAGGAACTCCAGAGTACATTTTTGATCTACCTTTATTGAAAGGGGCACTTTCAACAAGATGCATATATACACAATCAGATTTGACTTCAAGACTTATTAAACCTTGAATAATTTTTAAGTTATTGATAATGGTCAGCTTATAAATCTCGCGAGCTGGTTCTATAAACTCATCTTTCCAATTAAAAAGCCAACCATTCTTTTTGGTAATCAGTTTTAAGTCATTTAAGGTGACAACAGAAATTTCTGTTTGAAAACTATCACCAGTAATTACATTCTCAATTGAGTTGGTGAGCTTATCAATCAGAAAATCAAGACCTGTCTCAGTTTTGCGTCTCATAGAGCTAAGGTACAAAAAAAGTGCATAAAAAGCGAAAAAAGTTTGAGGTTTGGATAAAATTGCATCGGGCCTAACGTTCGATCGCTAAACGCAGCAAAGGTGAAACCTTTGCAAAGCAACAATATGGTATTTTTGTTGCGGTTGCAGGCATGTTAGGCCGCGTGAATTTTATAATTCTTAATTGAGTCGAATTCTTTCTGCTTTTTTCCTATTTCCTCCTCTATGTCATAATCATTTTGGAGCCCGAGCCAGAATTTGGCTGAATTCCCAAAATAATTACTCAATCTTATGGCAGTATCAGCTGAGATTCTACGATTCCCTTTAATAATCTCACTTACCCTTGTTTGAGGAATCCCAATATCTTTTGCAAGACGATAAGCAGAGATGTTCATTGGAATTAAAAATTCTTCTTGAAGAACTTCTCCTGGGTGTATGTTTTTAAGCTTGAACATAGCGTTATATTTTAATGGTAATCAATTATTTCAACGTTTTTTGAATGACCTTTATCCCATTTAAAAATTATTCTCCATTGATCATTAATCCGAATACAATGATAATCTTTGAAGTTCCCCTTAAGCTTTTCCAATCGATTAGATGGAGGGATACTAAGGTCTTTTAAATCATCTGAGTTATTAAGCATTCGTAGCTTCCTCCGTGCAACTTCTTGAATTTCATTCGGTAATTTAGTTGACCTAATGCCTTGCCAGATTTTTTCGGTCTCTTTTGAATTAAAAGATTTAATCATAGAAACGTTTTACGATACTAACGCCAAAGGTAAGTATATTTTTCAGAAAAGTCAAGTGTTGTTCATAAAATTAATGCGGCCTAACGCTTTGCCTGTAAAACCAGGTGCCATTATAACCTTCGCTAAGCGGAAACCATTATCAGCATTGGTTTTAAAGGCTTGTTGGCTGCTGCTTTTTATTTTATTTTGAATGTTTCGTAATAATCCATACTAATATTATCCGCTGTGATTAATATTTTATAAATATTAGGAGGAGAAACTCCATAAAGTGAGACTCTATCACCCATGAACTGGAAATGGGCGATTTCTCCTTGTTTGTATCCACCGAGCGATATTTTTTGTGGCCAATAATCTAAGAAAAGGTTTAATATCAAATCAGCTGTCCCTGTTATTTCACACTTTGTTATTACGCTACATTTACCGTTATCAGTTTTATAATATGGCTTTTTATCAGTATCCTTTAAAAAATATGTCACTTTAAGAAATTCATTTTCAGTTGATACTCGCGGTACATATTTCTCTATAAATTTATTGTCTAAATATTTTACATCCTTCGATGATAAACTCAATTTATCCTGCAAATACCAACTAAGTCTACCGTTAGCGAAATTAACATCAATGCCACAAAAAACAGTTAACACTCTATTCTTAATTCCATCCAAGCTTCCTTTTAATAAAACATATGGATCATCTTTAAGTTTCTCAGTTTGTAATGATTCACTCTGAATCGTTTTTTTTATCTCTTTTTCTTTATTTTCTTGTTCTTTTTTAGCTGTAGTAATTATTCTATTTTCTTCTCTGATACTATCTTGTACGGCTTTTGCCTTAGCCGATCTTTGGTTTTTCAATTCTTTATCAAACCGGTCATAGATTTTCAGTTCAGATTTATAATATTCAGTATACCATTCAGAATCATAACTTTTAATAAGGGTTAATGATACTGAATTAGTATTTTCAATAATTTCACTTGCTGGTAAATTTTGATTTAATTTTTTATTTATATCGTCTAAATTATTTTGAACTTTAATAATAAACTGCTCTGAGGGACTTTTTATCTTGTCAATAGGGACCCTCATCATTGGTATGGTATCACTTTTAAATTGAACGAATTTGGTATATGTCTCAGCGATTTTGAATTTCTTCTTTTTGTTATTATCTTTTTGACCTTGTACTATTTTATCATTGAAGGAACCGTATTGAGAAAATGCACATTTTGAGTACAAGACCAGTGCGACCGAAAAATATAAAAACATTTTTTTCATGATAATAAGTTTAAGTTAGATTTCATTTTCAAGGTATTTAAGTAAAGCTAATTTCTTCAATAATAAAGTTGCAGCCAACGTGTAGCCGCTAAACGCATCAAAGGTAAAACTTCGAAAAGCACGAATAGCGCTAGTTTTGTTGCGATTTAGCGGCATGTTAGAGGGTGTTAAATTTCAATTGCAATATTGACCTTGCCACCTAAACCTTTTTCAACAATGTCATATAATGTTTTCAAATTCATATTACTTCCATCATTTTCAACTCGCGAAATATAACTTCTTTTCTTTGAAATTACTTTGCCTAGTTCTTCCTGAGTCATCTTTTTAGATTCTCGTGCTTGACGGATTAATAGTCCAATTTTAAACGCTTCAATATCACGATCAAGTTCATCCCTCCGTGGAGAACCTTTTTTTCCATAAATATCGTCCTTAATCTGAGTCCACGATTTTAAATTCGAATGTTCCTTTTTCATATTTTTCCCTTTCTCTTTTCTTCGAAATATTCTTCCTTAAGCCTTAAGGCGATTGATATTTCAGTTTTTGGTGTCTTTTGTGTTTTCTTTTGAAACCCATTGAGTAGGATCACTAACCTACCTTCATCAAAGAAACAGAACACTCTCCAAATGTCAGAACCGAGTGAGAATTTTGTCTCGTATAGACCTTCAGTTCCCTTGATATGCTCAAAATACCTGGATGGAATAAATTGTTGGTATTCAATTATTTCAAAAATTTTAAAAATTTTATTCTGAACCTTTACAGGTTGTTTTACCAGAAATTCTTCGAAATAGTGTTTATATGCAACGATTGTTCGAATCTTTTTCAAATCAATGAGTTTTGGACAAAGGTAACTTAAAAGTTACTGATATGCAAATATTCACGAAGTAAGTTTTCTTTTTTAATACCCACTAACGTGTGGCCGCTAAACGCATCAAAGGCAGTACCTTTGAGAAGCGCCATTAATGCTGGCTTTGTTGCGATTTAGCGGCATGTTATATGCGGTTTGTCGTTTAAATAAATGCGGGTTATAACTTGATTGATAGGTGTAACTGGCCCCCGAAACCTAGTTCTACAATTTTTTGTAGTGTTGAGATTCGTGCCTCTTTGA
>CAIJXA010000121.1 GCA_903824515.1 uncultured bacterium | reverse complement strand
AGCATCGGTACGACCAGTACGGCCGGAAAACTTTCCGTTGAAAATACGAACACTTCCGGAACCGCCGGCGAATACATCAATAATTCAATTGCAACAGGCACCTTGACTGACGGACTCAAAATTGAACAAACTGGTGCAGGCACGATGACGAATGCAATCGAAATTTTGAAAACTGCTGGCACAATTGGAACTGGTTTAAACATTGGCAATGGGGTGACAACTGGCATCTCGATTGGGACTGGCGCTACAACCGGAATCTCAATTGCTTCAGGAGGAATCACAATTTCTGGCGGGGCGCTTGCAATTAACAATGCAACTGGCATTACGAGCAACCAGTCAACAATGATTATTAATGCATCAGGAACAGTCGATGTGCAAGATATTTTGAATGCTGATTCAGTCACTTCTGATGCTGGAGTTTCAATTGCCAATAATCAGACATACACCGGAGCTGGAATTGTTAATATTTCCTCAGCAGCTGGTTCAGCCTTGAATATTGATTCAGGCACAGTTGGAGGACTAAATATTGGAACTGATAGTTCAGCTGAAACAATCAGCATTGCAACAGGCGCAGCCGCTAAGGCACTGACGATTGGTTCAACAAACACAACATCTTCAACCATCATCCAATCCGGAACAGGCAGCATAAAATTGCAAGGAACTGGGGGAACTATTTCGGCGCCAAACGTTATTCAGATTGGGGCTGGTGGAGCAGGCTCAACTAATCCAGACGTATTTTCTCTTGACACTAAGACGCTTACTGGTGATCCAACTGCAGCTGGAACTCCAAATGGTTCAATGTATTATAATGTAGGTGATGGAAAATTTCGTTGTCTTGAAAATGGGGTGTGGGTAAACTGCATAACAGCTAGTACGGCAACAAATCCTGGTGGAGCAACAACTCAAATTCAATTTAATGACGGAGGTTCATTTGGTGGAGATGCTGATTTTGCTTGGGACAAAACTGGAAATGCGCTTTCTTTGGGTGGCGTTGACACCGGAATTATATTAAACGGAATCACTAATGAGCCAGCAACTCCAGCTACTGGGAATTTGCGAGTATATTCCAAATCTATTGCCGGAAGAATGTTGCCGAAATGGCTTGCACCAAGTGGCGTTGACACATCCTTTCAATCAAGTCTTGGTTTCAATCGAATTGCAACGGTGACGCCTGCCGGTGGAACAACCCTGGCAACAGCAGTCGCTGGTTATGCAACAGCTTTCACGAATGTTGGTACTGTGGCAAATCCATCGCCAGCAGGGACAAATGCCTTGACTTCGACACGTCGGGTTACATTTAGTACTGGTGCATCTGCAGGCGCACTCGCTTCTCATAGGCAAGCTACAACCATGGTGTGGCGAGGAAACAGCGTTGCCTATGCCCCGGGAGGATTTTTCTTTACGATGCGATTTGGCACTTCAACCCTGGCCAGTGGAAATCGCGCTTTTGTTGGGCTTTCTGATACTATTACTGCACCGACGAATGTTGATCCGACAACCAGCACTGCTGGTGGAAAGGTTGGTCTTGCAATAAACGCTAGTACTGGAAACTGGAATTTCATTCAAAATGTTGCTGGTAGCGCTCCAGTGGTGACTGGTCTTGGCACAAGTTTCCCAGTTAATAACACGGCGCTATACGAGCTTGTGCTTTATAGCAAACCAAATGACACAGTGATAAATTATCGAGTTACGAACCTTTCCACTGGTGCGCAAGTGACTGGTAACACGGGAGCATCAAACATTCCAACTGCGACAACTTTTCTAGCCCCGCTTTTCTGGATCACGAACAACCTAACGGCTAGCGCTGCCATTATTGATTTTGGAGGTTGGTATTTGGAAAGTGATCAATAAAAAATAAAAATCAACAATATGAAAAAAATAATTATCACCATAATCTTTGCAAGCATTCCTTTTGGTTCTTTGGCTGCGGAGAATGTAAATTTTAAAGAAAGCAGAAACATTATTTCAGTTTCTGGAGCTTGCAGTGCAAAAGAGGTGAAGATTGAGCTTTATCAGGTCGGTAAAGATACCTTGATTTATAATTCAGGTGCTATTTGTAAAGATAAGAAATTTGAATTTACTGATAATTTACTTTTATGGAAAAGTCTTGGTGATGGACAATATGATTTCGTTATTGATGGAGATCGAAAAAATAGTAAAAAAATTATTATCGAAAGACCGATTGAAGTTACAACCGACACTGCCTCAAATAGTTCAGTTGCGGCTGTCCAACAAAAAGTTTCTGATCAGTCGGAAAAATCTCCTGAGCTGAAATTCCTTGGTGCTTTCATTGTTCTTCAGCAATCAATTCTTGATATGAGGCAGTGGCTTTCTCAAACAAGCTATCCGAAGTTAGTAAAGCAGACAATAGGACTCGCCTTGGATAGTTTGGACGTTGCCGTGGGAAAATTGTCTGGCATGGTGATGTCTTCGGAGGGCGCTCAAATGGAAGCAGAAAAACCTTTGCAAGCAGTAGCTGCTTCTGAAATTCAAACACCAAATTTGGAAAAAGAAAAAATTCCGGATAGTGCTGGTATTACTGTGCAAAATGATTCATCGCAAGCTGAGGTAGCTATGCCAAAAATCACTGACCAAGTTGCCCAGCCGGATTCAGCCGTGATTGATACAACAAGCGAGGCGCTCCAAGTAAATTAATTTGTGAAAAGTCGATGATAAACTTGGTGAAAATTTATCAAAAATTTCACCAAGGAAAAATAAAAACAAAATTAATAATTAATACAATAAAAAATTCCGATTTCCTTGTCGGATTTTTTTTGTTTTTTTGTGGCTCTTTGTCAAAACGTGTGGTGGTTTTTGTCATTGCGAGCGTAGCGTAGCGAAGTCGAAGAATCTGAGTTTTTACGGGCTCAGATCCTTCGACTTTGCATCATTGCTATCGCAATTCTGCTTCGCTCAGGATGACAACAACATTAGTCATAGGGTGGAACAACCAAATACCGCTTTATTGAAATAAAAATTAAAATTATCCACCACACTGTTTAGTATAGCGCCTTTTTTTCTTGTGCGAAATAAAAATATCTGATAAAATTTAATTAGTTAAAATTCTTCGTTTTATGGAAAAAATAAAAAAAGCAAAATCAACAAAAATTTCTAAAGAGAAAGAAAGGGCAATTGAAAAATTGTTTAGTGACAATGTTGTTTTCAAGAAAAATGTTAGCGCCAAAAATTCCAAACGAGTAGTGACAAAAAATCAAGAAAAGACCGTAAAAATGGCCAAAAAAGAAGAAAGTGGAAAACGTCAGCTGCCCCAGAAAAAAAGATTTAAGGGTGAAGAAAAAGTCAGCATCGCAGACGGGATTAAAAGAACCCCTCGAATTGTCGTGGCTGCTTTGGTTGTTTTGTTGTTGGTTGCCGGATCAGGATATATATATTTTTATCGACTGAATAAAAAAGTATCCTCAAATCAAAATGCCTCCTCAAGAACTTTGCAAGAAATTGAAAATAGAATTAACATTTTTATGGATTTGCCGACAGATGAAGTGCCAGTGCTTGCAACGGTGACTGATATTGAAAAAATCAAGGATCAAAAGTTTTTTTCCAAAGCTCAAAATGGTGACAGTGTGCTGATTTATGCAAAAAATAAGAAAGCTATTTTGTATCGTTGGCCGACAAACAAACTGATTGAAGTTTCAAATGTAACTGGCACGGATGAGGCTACCAAGCCTGTTGCAACAGCTGTCGCTGCGTCGCAGGCAACAACTCAACTTCAAGATGTGCAAATTCAAAATCAGCCAGATTCTGCAGTTGCAGCTCCTGCGCCAGATCCTCAGGCAAGCGCCGAAAATCAAGTGGCCAATGAAATCAAGGCAAGGGTCACGGTTTTTAATGGCTCAAAAACAAATGGGCTGGCAAAGAAGCTGGCCGATAGCATTACAATGGCAATTCCGAATGTGGAAATTGGAGCCACTGCAAATGCCAAAGGAAATTATTCAAAAACTTTGGTGATTGATTTTTCTGGTGCTCATAGCGAGCTGGCTGCTCAAATCGCTCAGGCGGTTGGCGGCGAAATTGGTCAGCTTCCAGCCGGTGAAACAAAGCCAGAGGCGGATATTCTTGTGATTGGAGGCGCGAAATAGTTGTCTTACTCAAAAAACTCTGCATATAAAATATCCTCAAAAATAGGGGATATTTTTTAATTTAAAAATTCGCTTTGTCTTCTTGGCGGATATCCTATATCATAGCTATACTGAATCAATAGCATGAAGTTCAGTTTGAGGAAGCTAGTCTGGATTAATTTGATTTTGCGTTGGGTAAATTAAATTTGAAAAATATGAAACTCAAAGATTTGGGTTGGGAAAAATATCAAGCAAGTTTGGTACAGGAGGATGCCTTTGGTCAAGAAAATATTGCCAGAGTTGCGGTGGAAAATCGCGGAAGCTATTTACTGTATGCCAAGGAGGGGGAATTGGAGGGAATAATGCGAGGAAAATTTATGAATTTTCAAAAGATGGGTAGTCAATATCCGAAAGTTGGCGATTGGATTGTTTTTGAAAAAATTGATGGCGAACAAAAAGCTATTATTAAATCGATTTTGCCGCGCCGTTCAAAAATTTCTCGGAAAAAAGCTGGGGATGATTTGGATGAACAGATTATTGCAACCAATGTGGAAATTGTTTTCATTGTGCAAGGACTTGATGGGGATTTCAATCTTTCCAGACTGGAGAGATATGTGGTAATGGCAAAAGATGGCAATTGCCAGCCAGTGATCTTGCTGAACAAATGCGATGTTGCCAGTGATGCACAGAGCAAACTTGAAAAAGTGCAAGCAATTTTTTCCGAGGTTGAAATATTTTTAATCAGCGCCAAAGCGGAAATTGGAATTGAAAAAGTGCGCGCCTTCGTCAATGAAGGAATTTCGGTAGTTTTTGTGGGTTCATCCGGAGCTGGAAAATCAACGTTGATCAACAAATTGCTTGGCGCTGAAAGACAGAAAGTTGGTCAGGTCAGGCTGGATGATAGTAGAGGTAAGCATACTACTATCAAAAGAGAATTAATCATGCTTGATGGCGGTGGCGTCTTGATTGACACGCCTGGCATGAGGGAACTTGGAATGTGGATTGCAGCAGAATCAACAATAGAAGCATTCGAGGACATCAACTCGCTGATTGGATCTTGTCGGTTTAGTGATTGTGATCACGAGTTTAGCCAGGGCTGCGGTGTTGTTGAAGCTGTTAGGGTTGGGAAAATAGACAAGGAAGGCTATGAGCGATTTTTGAAACTAAAAAATGAAGCCAATCCTCTGGAAGCCAAGGAAAAAAGAAAGGCTGAGCACGCGAAAAAAAGATTACTACGAAAGGTGATTAAGCGTCCTGAATTTAAAAAGAAAAAGTAGGGCGGACGTGTACGGTAAATTCT
>CAIJXA010000120.1 GCA_903824515.1 uncultured bacterium | reverse complement strand
TATCACTGCAAGTGGGGGCTGTGGATAAGTTTATCCCGTCAAAGCTTAAAATTTGACTAGGACGGTTTTTGGGGCTTGCGAAAAGCAAAAATTGAACGCAAAAAAGAGCCGACGAGGCTCTTTTTGTTTTGTGGAAGGTTGTGTCTTTTGGGCGTTATCTCAGCAAGGCAATTGATTCCAAAATCTTGCATTTCAAGCTTCCCTCATGCCAATCAAACTCTACCTAATCGATCACATTTTCCAAGGAGACCTTTATTTAATTTTTCTTACGCCTTTGAATGGTTCATTCTTTTTTGATTTTTGATCAATGAATTTTCCATCCCCATTTCGCTTTGTCCAAGTTTCATTCTTTGGATTATAAACTTGATCACGATCTCTTACTGCCCCCTTACGAGCATTATCCCCAACAGGTTTATTTGTTGCCATTTTTGTCACCTCCTTTCATTTTTATATTTTTTAATTTCCAGTTTGTTCTTCTGCATTATCCCACGCAAGTGATAATCCAGTTACAATATCCCTAAGTTGGGTGTTAACATTTGAATTTATGTTTCCACCCTCCAAAAGTTTCTCTGCTAATTTTCCAAAATATACAGCCTGAAACTTTGCTTTTGATTCATATCCTAATCTCATTTTTCCCCACCCCCTTTCTCAATCATCTCTTCGACCTTTCTTTTCGCTTCTTCCAGCAATTCTTTTGATTTTTTGCGAGCCTCGTGAGCAGCAATCACCAACTCCGAAATTTTCTTCTGGGTTTCAATTGGCAAGATTGGAATCAAAACATTTTTAATTTGCGCTGGTTTCCAATGGGCAATCACTGACCCGCCAGCATCACGCTCAGCTTGCATTTGACCAATAACAGAATTCAAACAAAGTGCCAGATATTCAGCTTCAACTTTTTTGTCTTTCATTTGCAAACGCAAAGTTCCGCCAGAAACAATGCCCTCAATGTTTTCTTTCAAAGCATAGGCAACTCCTGGGGTCGCATCTTTGGTTAGCAGAATTTCACCTTTATTCGGCTGGAAATCAGCTTTCAGTTTTTCATACAATTTTTCGCTTAAGCATTTCTGGTCACTTTCCACAATTCCGAATTTCGTCATACTACTAACTCGAATAAAAACTTTTCCTTCTTCTTGATATTCTTCCGCTCCGACTTCAATTCCTTTTTTCATCAAAACCAAATCACCCAATTTTTGCACATTGTATTTTGCAACCCTATCTTCGATAATTTCATACTTCGGTTGAAAATATTCAGCATCCATGCGTCCAGCAATTTCAATTTCAGAAAGATTAATAATTGATGACAACCGTTCTTCATTATTAAAATTTTCCAATCCCAGAGCTTCCAACAAAATATCTTCCGCATCTAAATATTTATTCTGGGAATTATTTAATTCAAAGTAGAAATTATCAATAATTTTTTTTATTTCTTGTTGTTTTTTTATTTCCATTAAAGGTATTTTAAATGATCCCAACTCTGCTAAGTTTAGATTATACTGACCAGTTGGTCGCGCAATCCTGTCAGATTGAGATCTCCCAATTTTTGATGCTAAGAAAACAAAAATATACTCTGGCAAAAAAGAGCTATCTATTGATCTTACAAGTGCCATGGCTTGAGTTATATTAGCCTCAGGAAAATCGCTTGGAACAAATGCTGTTCTCCCTATCACATCCAGGGTTGCGCCTACAATATTTACGAGTGTATCACCACTAATTAACCTCGTCTGCTTCATTTTTTTATCTATTTCATGACTAATGAAATAATAAATATTTTTTTCAAGTAAAATACTATTTCGTATATCTGTAGTTTTTAACAAAATAACACCATCTTTTTGCTCATCATCTCTCTCCGCAGGAGTTACTCCGCTTCTAATTATTGCAACTTCGGAAAGTAATTTACTTTTTAGTGAAGAAAGTTTATCTGCCATCTTTAAAAATTCTGAATGATAATATTCGGCATCAATACGCATTGCACCCTCAAGTTGAGATTTTAGAATTATGGAAAAATTTTGCATAAGAAATTGGAATTTTAATGGATACGCTTTTTCTTGACAAATTTGTCAAGTTTGCTACACTATTGATAGGTATTATTATTCATAGTGCCTAGGAAAACAAGCGTCGCCCGTTGTGGGCCATGGCTTGTTTTTTAATTTTCAGCCTATTTTCTTTTCGAGCGCTTGCGCTATTAGCTTTCTAATCTAAAATTTTGAAATTTTTAAAACGTCTATAAACTAATACACCCCATCTTTTATTTTAATCAGCTCAGCTTTAAGCAAAATTTTTGCCGTATTATCTATGGTCCCATAAATTGTCATAACATTTCTTCGTGCTTTTTCAAGTGTATCTATTACTTCACCATAAAAATGTGCTGGAGTGTTTCTATAATGCTTGAGAAAACCCCTCATTTCTCTTATGCGATCCTTTATGTCCCTTTTTTCATAAACGGACAGTTTAATTTCTTCATCTGCGATATTATCTAATTCTTCCAACAGACTATCGATATGTTGATCAATTTTCTCTTCATCAAAATAATAACTTCCAGCTAATTTTTCATTTCCCGATGATGGGAGCTTTAAATCTTCAGCAATTTGAAATAAAAAACCCTCCAGTGCTTTGTATGCTGGGGCCGTAAAAAAAGAAAAGTCATTAAATTGATCTTTAAAGTTTTCTTTCCAATGTATGTCCAATTTCAATGAGTCCGACAAGTGATTTATGACTTTTTCACTTAAATAATACAGTGTATTTTTATCAAAATTTTGCTCCAGCTCATGCAATGGAGCATTACCTCTGAATCTTCCAAACACGGGATTTTCTCCAATATGTCCTCCTTGAGGATTTGCCTCTCCCCACTTATTATAATATTTACTCATATTTTTACATGGAAATTAATTTTTATTTTTTAACAAACTTCAAAAACTCCTCTGCGATTTCGTCAAGATCATGGTCAATAATTTTCTTGCCAAAATCATCATACATCACATTCCCCTCGCTATCTTTCCTATAAACATATTCGCCTGAACTGTCCTTGCCACCTTTCTTGGAAGTCGCCATAAAAATCGGATAATCTTTAGGAATTTGCTCGTCCTCTTTCCATTTTTGCAAAAATAAAATTGAAGTTTTGGTGCCAGTGTGTGGCTTGAAAGTGTTGCCATGAAGACCCACAACAGCCAGCAAGCGTGCCTTGCTCAAAATGAATTTGCGAACATATTCCATTTGGGTGTTGTTCAAAACTCCTTGAGGCAAAACGATGGCCATTCTTCCGCCAGGTTTGAGGAAATTCAAATCCCGTTCAATGAAAAGCACATCGCGCGAAACTTTGTTTTGATGCTTGGAAGTTTTTTCAAAATTTTTGTCATGCTTGAAGCCCAAGTCGTAGCGATTAAGCAAGGTGCCTTTGATTTCTCCGGCAAAAGGAGGATTTGTCAGCACAATGTCAAAATCAAAATCAGTCAT
>CAIJXA010000119.1 GCA_903824515.1 uncultured bacterium | reverse complement strand
ACGATGCCATTAACAATCACGTGATTGAAAGCGTTTTTGTCTTTGATGGCCGTGGCAATCAAATGCAAATAATAAAACCAAGCGCGAGTTTGATCAACGCCTTCCGCGATAAACTCAGCCGGAAATCCATTTTCAAATTTTGCTTGATTTTCAAATGGATAATGCTCTTGAGCATACGGCATCGAACCACTATCAAACCAAGTGTCCAAAACGTCAGGCACGCGGTGCATTTGTTTTCCGCACTTTTCGCATGGGACAGTTATTTTGTCAACAATGTGTTTATGCAGGTCTGCTATTTTTTCACCTGAAACTTTTTCCAGGTCAGTTACCGAGCCAAAAACTCTCATTTCCCCGCATTCACAGCGCCAGATTGGCATCACGGATGCCCAAAAACGCTGGCGAGAAATTGACCAATCTCTCGCACCTTCCAACCATTTTCCAAAACGTCCATCTTTGATATGCGCCGGAAACCAAGTGATTTCCTTGGCGAGCTCAAGGGCTCGCTCCTTCACTTTGCCAACACTGACAAACCAAGAAGTGGTTGCGTAGTTGATTAGCGGTGTGTCGCAGCGCCAACAATGCGGATAACTGTGCTCATATTTCTCTTTGGAAAAAAGCGTGCCATGTTTGGCCAAATATTTGATGATTTCAATGTCCGTCTGCATATGATCTTCCAAAGATTTCACATTCATGCCAGCAAAGTCAGTCGCTTGCTCTTTGATGGTTCCATCCATTTTCACATGTTGAATAAATGGCAAAGCATATTGTTTACCCAAATTCATATCGTCTTCCCCAAAAGCCGGCGCAATGTGCACCACGCCCACGCCATCTTCCGTGGTCACGAAATCCCCTGCATAAATTTTCCAACCGTTTTCCGCATTTTCCAAATCAGGAGTTTGATAATAATCAAAAAGCGGCTTGTAGGTTTTATCAATCAGATCAGAACCCTTTATGGTCTTTATTCGCTTAAAAGAAACGTTACCCTCATTTGCAAAATTAACATTGTATCCCCAATCATAAACAGCTAAAGTTCCTCCTGATGCATTTTTAATTTTTTCCAAACCTACAATATAAATATCGCCCTTATTGAATTTAGCGCTATCACTAGCATCTATTTGTAAATATTCATACTCAATATCTTTCCCCACCGCCAGCGCCACATTTCCAATCAAGGTCCATGGCGTCGTCGTCCATGCCAACACGAAAGTTCCCGGTTCGCTGGCCAGTTCGAACTTCGCAACCACTGATAAATCCTTGATATCCTTGTAACCTTCGGAAACTTCCTGCTGAGAAAGTGTAGTTTCACAGCGCGTGCAAATGTGCATGGAGCGATAACCTTCGTAAATGAGGCCCTTGTCCCACAATTCTTTGAAAACCCACCAAACTGATTCCATATACTTCAAATCCATGGTCTTGTAGGCATTTTCCATGTCAGCCCAGCGGCCCAATCGGTTGATTACTTTTTTCCAATCATCCACATAACCCAAAACTTTGCTGCGACAAAACTCGTTGAACTTATCAACACCATATTCCTCGATGTCTTTTTTATGCTTGAAACCCAATTCTTTTTCAGCAATGTTTTCAATCGGCAGCCCATGGCAATCCCAACCCCATTTTCTTTCCACATGTCGTCCTTTCATTGTCCAAAATCTCGGCACCACATCTTTCATCACACTGCCCACAATATGCCCATGATGAGGCGTGCCCGTCGCAAACGGCGGTCCATCATAAAAAGTGTAGGGTTTCCCACTCTTGGTTTTTTCCAAAGATTTTTCAAAAATCTTTTCTTCCTGCCAAAATTTCAAAATTTCCTCCTCCATCTTCGGAAAACTTTGTCCGGCGTCAACTTTCTTAAAGTTCATATGTTTTATCTAAAATTATTAATATCTTAAATCCAACAAATTTATTTTTTCCTCCTTTAGAAAAGGAGGATTAAGGTGGATTTGAAAAACTATATTTACGAAGAAAATTTTTCAAATCCCTCCCAACCTCCCTTTTCTAAAGGGAGGAATTAAATTTTTCGTACATTCGTAAAATTCGTATTTCGTAGAGAATAAACAAAAATCCCTACGCAAAAAATGCATAAGGACGAAATAATTCCGTGGTACCACCTTAGTTTAGCTTATAGCTTATAGCTTATAGCTTATAGAAAAAATTCATTTTCCTAAAAACTAACGCAGCTAATGAAGCTAAAGCCCTCTTTCCGGCTGTTACGGGCCTACCCGACAAATTCTAATTTTCACCTTATTGGAGAATTTCTTTTTGCAGCTTGCCCAGTGAAATTCGCAAAGCGAAAATTTCACCTGGACGAGAGAGTGATAGCTCCCTCATAACCTTTCTTTTATCTTAACACCTCAAATTTTAATGTCAAAACTGTGAAATAAAAAACTATTTTTGACCTTTAAACATAGCCTCATAAATTGAATTTCTCATCCGTCTGAAACTTTTTAATTTTTCAAAATAATTTTCAATGGATTCCGTGCGAGCTTTTATTCTTTTCATAACATCAGCTGGATCTTTTGTTATTGATTTCAATGCTTCTTCTTTTGCTTTTTTTGCGCCCTGAATATATTCTGTCAAATCGTCGATTTCTTTTTCAATTAACGACAAAGCAAGCTCAGCAGCATCAAAACCTTTAAAAAGTCTTTCCGAAGCATCCTGCCAAATTGATATCTCCTTATCCCATTTTTTTATATCATCTGCATTATAAGAGTTAGGGTTATTTTCTAGTTCTAAATTCATTTCAACCATTTTTTCTTCAAATTCTTCCATTAAAAAATTGCTGATCTCATCCGAACTAAAACTTGCCTCAACATGCATTTCCTTACTCATTTCAAAAACTGCCTTTCTCCATTCAGTCAATTCTGCTCTTTCTGGAGTTTTTCCATCTGAGTGAGGGCAAGCATCCTCCAAAAATTCCATGACCACTCTTTCATTTCCACAATCTAAGTCCATCAAACGTTCCCGACAAAAATCTTCATTATCTTTGTCTCCACTATGATGATTATCTATTAGTTTATTTAAATATTGCCTAACTAATCCGAGTCTTTGTGGATATTCATTTTCTGCGAAATTATTATTAGGTTTTCCTTGCCCACTTTCCTCTTTTTGTTTCCTTTCTTCGGGAGTCCAAGCATGACCCATATCAATAACTATTTTTTAAACTTTTGGTTTTTCAGAATTCATAATTTTATATTTGATAGTTTAATTAAATCTTTAAAAAAATCCCTTATTTTTTTCCAAGCTCCGATAAATCTCCAGGGTCTGCCTGGCGGTTTTTTCCCAATCGAATTTCTTGGCTTGTTCCAAACCCTTGATGCGATACTGCTCACGTAAAGCAGAATCATTGGCAAATGTATTCATCGCCATTGTGATTTCATCAACACTCGCGGGACTGACAAAATATGCAGCTCCATCGGCAATTTCTGGCAGCGAAGCAACATTGGAAATAATCGCCGGGGTCTGAGTGGCAAAAGCTTCCAACACAGTCATGCCAAAACCCTCATGAAAAGATGGCATAATGAAAAATTGCGCCCCCCTGAAAAGTGGTACCAATTCGTCACCGATAATATAACCTGTAAAAATGATGTCTTTCATTAGGCCTAAATCTTTAATCATTTGAGGATATTCATCAGACAGCCAACCTCTTTTGCCAGCCAAAACAAGCTGATAGTCAAATTTTCCACCATTTTTCTGCTTCTGCTGATCTTTGAATTTCGCAAATGCTTCCAGCAGCTTGGAAATGTTTTTGGAAGGTTCCAAGGTTCCCAAAAATAAAATGTACTTTTTGCTAATGTCATATTTGCTCAAGATTTTCGAGCTATCAATTTCCGGCTCTTGAAAAAAACGTTTATCCAGACCGCTATAAATAACTTGCATTTTTTCATCCGCAATCTTAAGATTTTTTTTTAATCCGTCCTTAACTGAATTTGAAACTGCAATAATTTTAACCGCCTTGCCAGCCATCATATTTGAAATTGCCTTATCTCTGACTCTACCTACTGCTGACAAATATTGTGGAATCTCAAAGGCAGCCATATCATGAAAAGTCACAATGGTTTTGCCTTGATAGCCCATTGGAATGCGATTAAGCGCTGAAGTTGAGTGCAGCACGTCCAAATTTTCTTTCTGCAGGGTGGCAGTTCCTAAGATTTCGCTATATGCGCCTGGCAAATATTTTTTATAATCCGAAAAAGGATAGAATCTGATTTGAACATTCGGCTTGGAAAATTTCTTCACATCTTTTTCCCGCACTCGAAAATCAAAGAAAAGCACATATTCATTTTCCGTGTCGATTTCCAACAAATGTCGCAAAAGCTGATAGGTGTAGTGACCCACTCCAATTGCATCGCCCTTGGCTGGATTCAAAATAGATCTTGCATCAATTCCAATTTTCATATATTTTAGTTGAAAGTTTTTAAAGTTCTTAAAAGTCCATAAAGTCAAACAGTGTCGCAGAGCGACTCAATTAAACTTTACAAACTTTCAACTTTATAACTTTACAAACTTAATTCTTACATTTTCTCTGGCGCATCCACACCAATCAAAGCCAAGACTTCAGCTAACACTATTCTAGCAGAATTTATCAAACAAAGTCTAGCACCTGTCAAGTCTTGATTGTCAATATCAATTACCTTGCATGCGCCATAAAATGCATGGAATTTATCAGCCAACTTAATAGCATAGTGTCCTAATTTATGCACCCCATAGTCATTTGCAATTTCCTCGATCAACGCCGGAAATTTGTTTAATTCCCTAACTAAAGAAAGTTCACTCTCAGCCACCAATAATTTCAAATTTGAAATTTGAGTAGACTCTGTTATCGCGAGAATTTTTGTACTCGAAAATTCGTGGCGATCCAGGGCTTGGCAACATCCTGAATTGCTTCGGGTGATTACACCCTCGCAAAGACATTCTTGTTTTTCTTTTGCTCCATGCTCCATGTTCCATGTTCCATGGCTTGCCTTGCTCAGAATACTGCAAATCCTGGCATGCGCATATTGCACATAAAAAACCGGATTCTTTGAACTATGCTCTTTCGCTAAAGCTAAATCAAAATTCATGTGAGTGTCAGGTGAATACAGCAAAAAGAAGAATCTTGCCACATCGTGCCCAATCTCTTCAATTAATTCATCCATGTACACAACATTGCCAGCTCGCTTACTCATGCGAACTTCTTTGCCATCTTTTGTGATTCTAACAAGTTGCGAAATAGAAACTTTGAACTGTCCAGCAAATCCCAAGGCTTTTGCAACAGCAGATAATCGCGAAACATATCCATGATGATCGGCACCCAAACACACAATGAGGCAATTGAAACCTCTTTCGATTTTATTAAGCATATATCCACAATCACCAGCAATATAGGCATTTTTTCCATCCTTCTTGATCAAAACTCGGTCTTTATCATCACCAAAAGCAGAAGTCTTGAGCCAAACAGCTCCCGCTTCTTCAAAGGTTAAACCTTTTTCTTTCAGCATCTCAATTGCTCGCTGATTGTATCCATCATCATTGAGTTTTTTTTCGCTCATCCAAACATTGAATTTTATTTGCATTTTTTCCGAAACAGTTTTTTTGATGATATTTTCCAAAATGTCATCAGCTGAAATTTTTCCAATCGCAGCCGCATCCCCAAACTTTGCATATTTTTCACCAAGCTTATCAATATATTCTCCGCTATAAACAGCTTCCTCATCTTTCAGCACGCTATGGCCAAGCTTAACAATTTGTCCCCCAGCATCGTTAATGTAGTATTCATTCACCACTTCAAATCCGGCCTTACGCAATATACGAGCCAAAGAGTCGCCATAAAATCCTCCGCGACCATTGCCAACCGTAAGTGGGCCCGTTGGATTTGCAGAAATAAATTCATTGTTAACACTGATACCTTTACCGAAATTTGAGTTCCCAAAAGCATTTTTTTCTTTGGTAATTTTTTCAACCACACTCTGTAAATATTTTTTCGACAAATGAAAATTGAGATACCCCGGCGCCGCAACTTCAACTTTCTCAAAAGCACCATAAATGTCAGGCTGAACTTGTTTCAGCATCTTCGGATTTGTTTCGCCAGTATTTTCCTGCAACGCAGATCCTGAAACAAGTTCAGGATGACAACTTTCAGCAATGTCACAATTCAGCAATTCAGCAATTTGGTTTGCAATCTCCATGGGACTTTTTCCAAGCTTGCTTGCCAAAACCATAGCAATATTCGAAGAATAATCCCCGAATTGCTCATTTTTCGGATAGTCAATAATGATTTCAGACAACTCAAAATCCAATCCGTCTGCCGGAAAGGCAGGCCAATCATTAACTTTTTTTGCCTCAATCAAGGCATTTTTTATGATTTGTTGTATTTGGCTCTTCATATGTTCATTATACCCACATTTAGAATATTTTATCAATAGAAAATGCGTGAAATATGAATTCCAAATAAATGGTATTAATACCCCTGAAGGCAAGCCATGGACACTACGGACTCACGTGTCAAGCCTCGTAGGCAAATCACCTTTTGCTGCCTCCATTGAATCGGTCCCGATACGCATCGGGACAATCACTTCGCTAGATAATAAAAAAATAAAAGGGTATTAATACCCCAGGGCAAGCCCTGGACCCTTCGGGCTCACGAGGCAAGCCTCGTAGGCAAATCACCTTTTGCTGCGTCGCTCGCTGCGAAATGAAAGATTACTTTCATTTCGCTCACTTTGCTAGATAATAAATTTGTTAGCATTTTAGCAACCAACAAAACTTCAAGTAGAATTTCATAATAATATTATTCGTAGCGCAAAGCCTCCAAAGCATGGATTTTTGAGGCGCGGCGCGCTGGAAAAAGTCCGGTTGAGATTCCCAACACAACGATAAAAGTCACAATTGCCACAATGAAAACGTTTGGCACCATGACAAAATCAGCAGCAGGAATTCCATATCGCTTCGAAATAAAGTTAATGAGAGTATTCAGACCCTTGGCCACGCCATAACCACCCAATAAACCAATAGCTCCACCAGAAAAACTAATCAAAATTGCTTCAAAAATAAACATTTTAAAAATGTCCGTCCGCTTGGCACCAAGAGCCTTGAGAATTCCAACTTCTTTTGTGCGTTGCAAAAGTGACACACTGAGCGTGTTCATCATGCCCATTGCTGAAATAGACATAATGATTGTTCCAAAAACAATTAACACTATTCGAACTATCGAAAAAAATGAATTTATGTCCGTCACTGTGTCTATCACGCTCTCAGTTACAAACCCGAGCTGTTCAATTTGCGAACGAACGAAATCAATCTTTTCAATGTTACCGATTAAAATCTTTCCGCGTTGTCCGGCGTTAATATGATAATTGTTTTTTAGTGTTTCAAACATCGTATATGCATAAACAGCATCGGATTTCGATTGATCATTGACTATGCCCAAAATTTTGAATTTTTTTCCAGCTTGTCCATCCTCACTGTTATCAATAGTGGTGTCCAAAATTTCTTTTGCAACAACAGCGTTATATTCAACCTCTTTGCCAACAGCATCTTGAGCTTTTTCAAAACCAAGCAAAGTCGCAAGTTTCGGAGTGACAATAATCCCATCAGAGGTTGAAAAATTTTCAAATGAAATATTTTCTATGCTTATGTTTGATAATTTTAAATATCCAGGCGTCACGCCATAAAGGATGGCATCCGTTTGGGCCGCGCCATTGATAAATTTTCCGCCAATATTTGAATTAATTTCAACACTCCTAACGTCTGGAAATTTTTGAATTTTATCGATAGTTTCCTTGTTGAGCACAACAAAATTTTCCAAGTTTTCATTACTAACATCGATTATTTCCGTGGGATTATTTTTTGTCACCTCACGAATCACCATCGCCTGCACACCAAAACCAATTGAAATCAAAAAGGTTATGATTCCAATTCCAATACTAACCCCACCAATAGTCAAAAATGATCTGGTTTTGTTTATAGCTATATTACGATACCCAATCAGAAGAACCGACGACATTCTCATGTGCTTAACTTTTTCACGCTTTCCAAAAAAATGCTTTTTATTTTTTGGAGGGATTTTAGAATCTTTCATTTTATTGGTTTGCTAATTGATTTCTTTTTTACTAAACTAATTTCTTCTTTCAGCGCCCGTAGACTATGTTTATTAGGTATATCGGATGTTATTTTCCCATCAACCATCTGAATAATTCTTGTTCCAAATTTATATTGATCAGTATTATGAGTAACCATCAAAATTGTAATTTGAAATTGTTCACTGATGTTTTGAAGAAGTTCCATCAATTGTTCACCAGCTTTTTGATCAAGATTTCCTGTCGGTTCATCAGCAATTACAAATTTTGGATCAAGCAAAAGGGATCTAGCAAGTGCAACTCGCTGCTGCTGACCACCGGAAAGATCATAGGGTCGATGATTCGACCATTCGCCCATACCTACAAGCTCTATAAGTTTTGCCGCAATTCCAATACCCTCATGAAAAGTTTTTCCCGCAATCACTGCAGGAATTGCAATATTTTCAATAACGGTTAAAGATTTTATCCAAAAAGGTTGCTGCGGGATAAAGCCAATATTGTCATTTCGAAAATTTGCGCGCCAATTTTTTGTGTGTGACCATTCATCCTCACCTCCAATATCCACACTACCTTCAGTCGGCGCTTCCAATCCATAAATAATGTGAAGTAAGGTTGATTTTCCGCAACCAGAAGGACCAACAAGTAGAACAAATTCGCCCTTTTTTATTTCAAAATCAATGCCATGAAGAATGGGGATTTCTCGTCCACCCACAACAAAACTCTTTTTTATTCCCCTCACTTTGATAGCTGTTTCAGTTTGAATTTCTGACATAATTCGTGTTTAATTTACATTTAATTTCCACCTAATTTAGAGATCCAACCGAATTGATTGAGGAAAGTGCTCGTGATAACCTCAGTTGCATTAGCACGCGATTGATCAACCGCAATCGTCATTGCCTCAGAGTTTGTAACATTTTCCGCCTCATCAAAGGCACTTATTTGATAACTATACACCTGCCCTGTTTCTGCTGGGATAGTGATTAGATGATATGTATTGAAAGCATCATCGGCTGCTGTTTGCTCAAAAGATTTTGTAACAATACCCTTAGCATAACCAATTTTTATTTTTGTTGGTTCGTCTGTTTCTACCCGAATGTAAACATTTGCTTGTGCGCTCTTGCCACGACCCATGACTTTTCCAATAGCCCGACTTGTGACAATCACCGGAGGACGCGAGTCAAAACGGGTTGTGATTTTTTGCTCCACACTCTTGGCAGCAATAGAATGCTCATCCACGCCAGAGATTTGCAGGGTATATTCAACTGAGGGATCTAGCCCTGTTATTTCTGCGCTATGCTCGAGGGTGCGATCACTGATAAGATAAGTGTGTTGACCTGATTCTTGAGCTCCCTTAAACAAAATATAGGTTGTAGTTGGAACATTTGTCTTATAGGCTATTACAATTGTTGGCAAATCAACATTTTCCTTATTATCAATAGTGATATTCGAAACGGTTGGCTCCTCGGGAGTTGAAAACAAATATTCATCAGACTTAAAATTATTAGCATCACTATCTAGGCAACTGATTTGAATTTTGTAGTCATTTGCCGGCATAAGCTTGTCAATTTTCTGCACATGACTTGATCCGCCAGATTCCTCCTTGATGCTCATCGAAGAGCCACTGCCATAGTCAAGGATGCAAGTTGCGCTGGTGTTTGTTTTCCAAGAAACATAAGCAGTGCTAAGTTGAATGTCACTTACGACAACTTCTGAAATTGTTGGCGGCGGCAAGGTCGTAAGAGTATCTATTTCCGAAGTACCAATGTTTCCATCTGGATCGATGTATTTAACTCGATAGAAATATTTTGTGCCAGCGTCTAGTCCCTTAACTAAAACAATGTGATTTGTCAGCGAATCAACCTGTCCGGTTGTTTGACCAAGTGCAATTGACTTGCCATATTCCACAAATGAACTGGCCGCCCGATCAGTGACCCAAGCTATTTCTCCCTGAAATGCCTGCATTTTGCTTGTTGGAGTTCCGACTAATTTAGGAGGGGTAGTAAATCTTCCCGTTGGTATAATGCTGACAGTGGTTGAAGCAATTGAATAGTTGTTTGTTTTATCTTTTGACTTAATATAGTAATAGTAGAGCTTACTTTCCAATTTCGTGTCCACATAAGCGCTGCCGGTTGTTTTGGCGATTTCAGAAAAATTCACATTGTCTTCACTGCGATAAATCACATATCCATCAAAATTTCCCAAACTAAGTTCATCAGGCTTGACCCACTTAACAGCAATGCTATATTCTGCATTCTCACGATCAGATGTGTCAAAGATTTGAATATTCCCAGGAACTCCTGGAGCCGAAGTTTCTGCAAAGAAATTTACCGAGGCATAATTGTTAAACTCAACATTCCCAGCTTGATCAGCTGCCACTACGAAGAAGGTGTTTTGTCCTCGCTGAGTTGCAAACGCTCCAGGTCCTGCGGATTGCAAATTTGTTGCCACCACATTGTTCGGAGTTGGTAAAACATTTATTGAGTAATAGTATGTGAGCTTGTCAGACTCGCCCACAAAAGAAGCTGGCTGATCCCAAGAAAAAGAGAAGAAATTTACTTGAGAAGTTTGTGGTGCAACTACCAAATTTTGGGGTGGGGTCGGCGCGCTGGCGCTATAATAATATTCTTGCACAATTGGTTCGGAAAAATTGCCAGCATTATCAACAGTTCGCAAATAAAACTTGTTTTTTCCTGATTGATACGCACCGGCTGCGTGATTCGCATTGGGAATAGTTAATTGGAAAAGACTAGGATCACTTATATCATTCCAGACATTCGCAACGTCCCCATCAGTTCGATATTGAAATTTGGCAACTCCAGAATAATCATCCGTTGCGTCAGGAGTCCACAGAAAATCATATTTATCTATTGCAGTGTAACCCGTTGGGGTTACGGAGATTGTAGTTGGATTCGTAGGAGAAATCGTATCATATTGATACACAAAGCCACTGTAACTTTCTGCCGGTATCATATTTGCATTATCAATAGCTTTTATTCTCAAATAATATGCCTTGCCAGAAATAAGATTAGCAGCATTGTACACATTGGAAGTTTGAAATGTTCCAAGCGTAAATGGGTCAGCATTAGAATCATTACCAAAATAAACATAGTATCCCGCAATTCCAGATCCGCCAGGATTATCCATTGCTCCTCCAGTAGCTGCTGCCTCAGGCCAAACAAAACTCGGATTTGGATGTTTATCCCAAGTGCCTTCCAGAATTTGAGTTACTCGAGACGCATCGCTATAGGCAGTCACTGACGAAGGATTGTTTGGCGCAACAGTGTCCTGATAATAATTTACTTTCATGTCAGTAATATTTGGAGAATAAACTTGATCTGACGAAGAAAATGAAGCTCTGATTTGCAGAAAAGTTGCAGTCGGCGAGCTTATTGTCATTATGTGCTTCGTTGCTGAAACATTATCATTGAGTGTTACAGTCCAAGCGGACCAACTAACACCGTCCGCAGAACTTCGTGTTTCAAAACTCACAAAAGTGTTGAGTGGTTTGGTATAATTAACCGTTAAATTTGCCCAATGATAAACCGAGACTAGATCCAGCACAGGAGAAGTGTAAGTACCATTCTTCATAAAACCAGTTCCATTTCCAGTTGAACCAATCAAATAACTATAAAGACCATCAGCATATGAGTTAGTGCCAGCTCCTGAAATAATCCAATTTTTATTGTCGGCAAAAGCTTGCACACCGCCAGTTGTCACTAGGGCAGGAACTTTCATGTCAACAGTTGAACTTACCGTTTGCCAAACGCCAGGCAAAGACTGTGTCGTATCATATCGATAATAATCATTTGTGTTGCCACCCCTGGTGACATACAAATATCCATCACCTGAATCTGCAATTCCCGATCCGCCAGCAACCGTGGCAGGAAGAGCTCCCATCGCCGCCCATGCTCCTCCGATTTGGAAACGACATGCAGATGTTGTAGTTCCGCCTCTGGTCACATAAATATAACCGCCTTTATAAATAATTTTTGAACCATCTCCAGCTGTTCCCACGCAGGCTCCAGCCGTCATTGGTGTCATCACAGACCATCGAGATCCACTGGCACCCTGAGGATCATAACGCCACCAAACATAGCTTGAACCCTGAGTTAAATAAAGGTAGCGACTTCCATCATAGGTCATTGCTGATCCCGTCGTCACTTGTCCTGGCGGTCTATCAGTTGTAATTTCACTCCAAACATTGGTTGCAACACTGTATTTATAAAAATACGTTGTAAATCCAGTTCGAGTAGTACTTAAAATTCCTGGAACGTAATAAATATTTCCATCATCTTTGTCATAGGTAATGCTCGCGCCAGTGGTTGCTCCAACCGGAAGCCTGGCAAGCTCATTAAAAGTACCAGTCCTGACATCGTATTTTCCAAAGGTATTATCCAGGCCCCCTCTGGTTATAAACAAATTTTGAACTCCATCAGAAACCATAAAGGTTCCAGCGGTATATGGAAAAAATGAATTCACTCCAGTTCCGTTTCCGGTTGGCACGGCTGGACCAAAAAATCCATTATTCGGCAACTCCCAAGTATTTTTTGAAATATTAAATCGATAAAAATTAGTTGTTCCAACACCTCTTTGCAAATACAAATATCCATTATAGCTGACCATTGAACCTCCATAGCTCACCAACCCTGGGACATTAGGCAATACTGACCAGGTGTTTGAGGCAATGTCATATTTGTAGAAATTCTGAATCGTATTTGCTGTGCCTGCGTTGTTTCCGCCAACAGCAAAAATTGATTGGGAAGCTTCATCAAAAGCCAAACTCCCGCCGTCGTAAAATCCTTCCGGCGCAGGAGCAAGTGGTGTCCAGGTGTTGTGAATTTCACCATGAGAAGCGTCTCCACTGATAGAATATTTTGCAAAGTAAGGTAACAAATTTCCTTGCAGCACGTAAATATTGTTTCGATTATCATAAACACTGTCAGAACCTTCATACACTTTTTGGCCATCTACGGTGTTTGGATTGCCAAAATTTGCGTTGGCCAGAGTTGTCCAACCCCTCGTGCAACCCGCTTGCCCGTTGCAAGTATCATAACGATAGGCAGCGTCATCATTACCAGGCATTGCATAAATATATCGGCTGCCATCATAGGCAAGATTACTTCCATAATCAAAATTCTTCGGTGCACTATCAACACTTGTCCAAGTGTCAGTTGCGATTTCATATTGCAAAAATGATGCTTGCACATATCCTTTTGCCAAAAATAAATATCCTGGAGGTCCTTCCACAAGTGAACCACCATAATAAACAGCTGCCGCTAATGTTGGGATAACAGCTTTGGTTGACCAGGTATCCGTTTCAATTTCATAACGATAAAAAACATTAGAATTGTTACCTGCTGCCGTATAAATGCAGTGATTACTGTTACCTTGGCAGTTTCCCAAGGCAAATTCAGCTCCATAACTCACTCCACCTGGAAGAACTGAAAGCCTGCTTTGATTCCAAAGGCCACTTATCCCAGTAAGATTAATTGAGCCATCATCTGTTGGTAAATTTTTGCGAGAAACGCTACTAGAAAAAGTTCCCTTGTCAAAATCGTCTTTAGTTGAAATTGTTTGACTCTGAATTGGCGAGGCTCCACCATAAACATAAGTAAATGCTTGCCAAGTGGCACTACTTATATTTCCATTGTTATCTTTAGTTTTAATCCGTAGATAATAAGGTTTTGCTTGGTTTTGAGCTGTTTGCTCAAGCGGGTCATTGACCAAATAGTTCAAAGCTGTTTGATAAATCCCACTAACAGCCGGGTCTGCCTGATTGTCTGAGCCAAAATATACATAGTAACCTGTTACGCCAGATCCTGCGTCCGTTGCTCCTGACCATTGAAAATATGGGTGGTCATATGCATACGTGCTGCCAGAAGCAAGTGTTTGTCCGCCACCATTTTGAGAAAAAGCATTTATCACGGTCGGATTATTTGGAGAATTTTCTTCAGCATTATAGGAAATTTGAAAATTATTAACTGTTGGAGTACTGACGCCATCAGTTGTACTCAAATTAATTCGCACTTGAATATATCTATTTACTGGTGATTGGATATTTGTGCCTGAAACTGTTTGCCAAATTGACCAGGAACTTTGATCACTACTTGTTCTGGTTTCATAGGCAATAGCGGTATTGGCGGGTTTTGCATCGGTAGCAATAAATGACAACCAATTGTCAACATGTGAAAGGTCAAATGTTTTACTAACGTAATTTCCAGCAGAGACAAAATTTGTAGCAGAACCGGTATAGCTCCACATATCTGCTAGGCCTTGACCGGTTGTTGCATAAAATGACGTTCCCCCAGCATATTCAATCGATGCTCCGTTATATGGCCCGCGGCCGAAAAGATATTTCTGATTTTCCGGCAGCATTCTCCAAGCATCAGAAGTTGGGTTATATTCCCAAAATTCATTTTTATAATAGCCCGCAATTGCATAAATCTTTCCGCCATAGGTCGTCATATCCGTTCCGTAATATTGGGCAAAGGGCGTGGCCTTAAGCGAGCTCCAAACTGTTCCATTGTATTTCAAAAAGGCCGTTTCTCCATTACCCATCATTGCGTAAACATTGGTACCAATTGCCACAACGCGTGCACCAATATTTGCATTATAGGTCACAGTTCCAATAGTAGTTGCAGGAAGAGTGCTCCAACCAGTGCCAACAACATACTTGTAAAAAGAACTTGTCCCTCCGCCCCTGATTGCATAAATTGCATTATCAGAGGCACAAGCCATGGAACTACCAGCGCCGGCGGCGGCTGGTAAAATATTTGGCGAAGTCGAAAATGTTGTCCAGATATCTTCTGTATAACTGTAAAACGTTGTTGCTCCGGGTTGTAGAAAATATACATTTCCACCGCACAAAACACCCTTTGTGTCAGTGCTTAAGCTATACGGCAAGTTAGCTTTAGTTGACCAAGAATTCGTGGCAACATCATAACGATTAAATCCATTAGACGCTCCCCTTGTAGCATAAAGATAAGCTGAGGCCCCAACCTGACCGTTCCAGATCAAATCTCCTCCCGTACCAAAACCAAGGGTTCCATCCATAAGTTGCTTGGGATTTATCCATTCACCGTTTGTTCCTTGCGCAGGATTAAATTTCCAAAAATCTGTTGTGCCGACACTTCTAAAACCATAAATTCTATTTTCACTACTGTTATAAGAAAGTGAAGAAGAATTTGTTGCCATTGGAGCAAATTCATTTGTCCCAGCAAGTGCAAGCCAACTATTGCCAGCTATATCAAAACGATAAAAAGTATTCGTACTTCCGGATCTCAAAAAATATAAATATCCATTTGCGTATGCACCTCGTTGATCTCCGGCAATGGCCGCTGTTATAGCTGTACGATTTTCCCAAAGATTGCTCGCTATGTTATAGCGATACATTTGAGCACCCAGATTTCCTCTTAAAATATATAAGAAACCATCCTGACCATTAACCAAATCTCCTCCCGTACTGACAGTTGCCGTCACGGGCGCCCTGTTTAGCCATTGGTCACTAGCCACATCATATTTATAAAAATCCGTACTACTGTTTCCTCTTGCAAAATATATATTAGTTCCGTCATTTTCAATTGCAGCTCCAGAATATGGAGCATCTAACAACTCAGTTAATTTTGTCCAAGTTTGAGAGGTTGTTGAAAATTTGTAAAACTTCAAAGAATATCCTCCAAAAATCATATAAATATCTCCCGTTGAAGATAAATAAGTCATATCAGCACCCAAGTAGGCAGGTTGAGGAAGATCTGGCATTGTTTCCCATTTGTTTTTACTATTGTCATATCGCCAAAAAGCCTTGTCAGCTTGTCCCCTGGTAATATAGGTGTAATTTCCAATTGAAACCGAAGAATGTCCTGCGTTTATGGGCTCAGGTGTTGGCGACCAAACACGAGCATTCCAGCTGCCAACTGAACTCAATTGAATAGCGTCACTCGAGCTTAATGCGTTGGTGTTTGATTGTGTTCCGGCTTCCCATTGAGCCCTAGTTGAAACTGAAATTGAACGAGGCGCACTGAGGACTGAAGGCAAAACTGAAAAAATAATCAGCAGCGCCCCCAATGAAACTGAAAAACGCCAAGAAGCACCGCCAATGACCTTAAGCGCATCCCCAGCTGCCTTATGCATCTTTTTTAGCAAAACAGAAAGATAATATCGCTTCCAATATTTCTCGCCATGACTTTCATTTTTTGCCTCATGCTTGAAAATAAACTCCTTCAGGGTTTTTTGACTAACAACGATGCGCTTTCTTGTTTTCTTAATTTCATTTTTCGGAAATATTAACCTAAGAAGAAAATCAGCAAATTTATGTGCCAAAAAAATTGATTTATTTGTTATTGAAAAAAGATGCTTTGAAAAAAACTTTAAGCTCAGGCTAATTTCTTTAAAATCAAGGCGCTTTTCAATATTTCGCATTATCAAAATCTTTTTTGAAGCTGAATAATGCCCAACAGAAAAAACCCGCATTTCTGATGAAGATTTTTTCAGTGTTTTTTTGGTTTTTTTGCTAGACAAAAAAACCTTTGTAAAAAAAGTATTCCCCCCCTAATAATGTCTTTTTTTGGGTAATTATTTTTTTTGCAGGACTACGCTTTTTCTTGCTGCAAAATTTTTGCTTGCTTACAGCTTTCATCAGCTCAAACAATCCTCACCCCAGTGATTTTTGGTATTATTTCTTATTTTATTTTAGGCACGAAGCGTTATTAAAAATTCTCATCCCATTTTGATGAATCGTATATTTTAAGTATACACCCTTTTTGAATATTTTAAAACTAGCTGTCAGCCAGCTAGTTTTAAGTCTCAATTTGCTACGCCTAAATCATTCGAGATTATTTTCGCCCATAATCATCTTCATAGTGGATGATGTCATCCTCTTCCAAATAATCACCTGTTTGCACCTCGATAATTTCAAGATTTGTCTTACCAGGATTTGACAGGCGATGTTTGGCTGTCGGTGAAATAAAGGTGCTTTCATTTTCGTGCAAAATCAACAAATTTTCCCCATTAATGACTTGCGCCGTGCCTTTCACGATCACCCAGTGCTCCGAACGATAAGCATGCGACTGCAAACTCAATGAAGAGTTTGGATAAACCGTAATTTTTTTAACTTTGTGATTTTGATCTTCAATAAGAACTTCATATTTTCCCCAAGGCCGCTGCACCTCAACATTATGCTCAATCTCTTTGTAGCTATGCTCCTTGAGATGACTGACAATTTTTTTCACATCTTCACTTCGGCCCCGCTTGTGAATCAAGATGCAATCATTGTTTTCCACAACCACCAAATCACTGACTCCAATTGTTGTAATCAGCCGATTCGTTGAAGAATGCACAAAAACATTCTTGCTATCAATCAAGATATGTCTTTCTTGAAGCGAATTTTTTTCAGCCAAAACATCTGCCAAAGCGTCAAAAGAACCAATATCACTCCAACCGAAAGCACCCTCAAAAACAATCACTTTCTTGGATTTTTCAGAAATTGCTGTGTCAATCGCCTCGGCTTCAAGCCTTGCAAACTCTGCTGCAAAATCAGCATATTTTTTTTCATAAGCACTAGAAAGCGTCGGACAATATTTTCTGAGTTCACTTGCAAATGTCTTAGCACTAAAAATATACATTCCGGAATTCCAGACATATTGCCCAGATTGCAAATATTGCTGAGCAACTTCTTTGCTAGGCTTTTCTTTGAAAGAATCAACTGCGAAATAGCCATTTTCCTTTTTCCCTTTCTTGATATAACCAAAGCCAGTTTCAGGCCCAAGTGGCGTGATGCCAATTGTGCCGATATTTCCGCCAACGCGTAGCATTGCCTGCTTCACGATTCTAATGAAAATCTTGGGCTTTGCAATATAGTGATCTGCTGGCAAAATTATTACCGGGTCATTCTTGCTGACCTTTATTTTTTCTACCAAGTATTTCATTCCCAATGCAATTGCCGGCGCAGTGTTTAGCGAAGCTGGTTCAGTAACTATTTGTTCTTTAACGACTTGAGGATAAATATCTCTGATTTGATTATAAACATTAAAATAGTTTTCACTGTTAGTAATCAGAAAAATATTTTTGGCCGGCATGATTTTTTCCATTCGCAAAAATGTTTCTTGCAAAAGAGAAAAGTCACTATAAAGTTTCAGAAACTGTTTTGGAAAATTTTTTCGTGACAGCGGCCAAAGTCGTGTACCACTGCCACCACAAAGGATAATGGAATACATAAATAAGTTATTAATTTTTAGAATTAAAAGTTATAAAGTCTATAAAATTAAACTGCAAAGAAAGCTATTGGAAATATATAGAAATATGCTTTGCGAAATATAAATAAAAGGGTATTAATACCCCAGGGCAAGCCCTGGACCCTTCAGGCTCACGAGGCAAGCCTCGTAGGCAAATCACCTTTTGCTGCGTCGCTCACTTTGCTAGATAATAAAAATGCATTATTAAAAAAATATAAATTCATACCACAACATTATTCAATCACGCTCAGACCACCCAGGTCCTCCTCAACAATAGACTTATAAAGTGAGTTTCTTTTCAGG
The DNA here is from genome assembly GCA_903824515.1 of uncultured bacterium. Classification (GTDB taxonomy): domain Bacteria; phylum Patescibacteriota; class Minisyncoccia; order Moranbacterales; family GWC2-37-73; genus CAIPMZ01. The sequence goes on along the minus strand of CAIJXA010000119.1, from coordinate 16,523 downwards.
GCAGGCTGACCATTTTCACCCTCAACAACATAGTAAGCAAAACCACGCATCTGCTTGACCAATTCATAATCAGCATGTCCTGGAAAACTCGAGGGATCTCGATCGTCAAAGTCCACTGGACTGTCATCAATTGTCACCAGATACGTCTGACCAGTGTTAGCTACCAAATGACCAAATTTCAGCGGCATAAAAACACTATCTCCAGTCTTAACCACAATTGCCCTGAATTGTTCAACCTGATCAGCAATCAATTGACCGCTTTCATCTTCAGCTAATTTCTGAAGCAGCGCAACCCCTTGTCCAAAAGCGACAAAATAGTTCTCACTTAAATCTCCCACGTGGTAGTGACCGTACGTTTTGATATATTCTCCCGAAATTGTGCCTGGCTCCCAAACTGTGGTATTTTTTTGATCCACTCCTCCTCTAAGCATATAATAATGAACAGCGGGTCCCTCACCTGCCGGATTCATCAAAACCTCGCGCATTTTCTCCTGAGTTCTAGCTGCATAATGTTTTGGCACGTTTGTAAAATCAATGTTCATAACTTTTTATTACTATTTATTATAATGATTTTATATTTTACTAAAAAGCTAAAACCAAGAAACTATTTAAAGACTCTCCTGGTTTTTACATACCATTTATTCACATCAATAAAACGACTAGCTGGAGCATTGATATTTTGAATAGTCATGCCATGCACTGCGGTGCTGGTTGGATATAAATAATACGGTCCATACAAAAATATCGCTGGAGCTTCCTTTGCTAAGATTTCCTGAAAACTCTTGAATGCTTCGATTCGCTTGCTTTCATCAGGCTGTTGGCGAACGCCCTCGAGAATCTTGTCCGCATCACTGTTGTCAAACAAAGAAAGATTAAGTCCGGGATCTCTTTTCTGACTTGAGTGCCAAAATGAATATAAATCAGGATTAAAGGTAATTGCTTGGCCAAAAAGAAGACTATCATATTCACGAGTTCTGATATAATTTTGTTGTAAATCAGACATAGCCAAAATTTTTACGTTTAATTTTACTCCTATTTTCTGCCACTGTTTGGCAAGCAAATCAGTTGTTTGAGAAAGTTCAGGCCAGTCAGTGGTTACTAGTTCAAATTCAAGAGCGGTGCCGTTTTTCTTTCTGATGTCACTGCCCGCTTCTTTTTTCCAGCCATTGTCTTCAAGAATTTTGTTTGCCCGATCGAGATCCTTGCTGACTTGAGCCTGCCTATCATAGCTCTTCATTTGTGGAAAAAACGGCGATGAAAGCGCATCACCCTTGCCATGCAAAACTTTTTCAATTATCTCTTTTCGATCAACGCTTAAATTTAGGGCAGCTCTCACGTTGTCATCTGCAAGCACCAAGCTTTTAGTTTGATTTAAAAAAACTGAAAAATATCTCGGGATAATTAGCTCGTGAATATCTGTGCTTTTGACATTCTTAATTGCAGTGACTTTCTCCGGAGCAATACTACTCATCCCCATCACTTCTTTTTTATTATAGGCAGCAATAAGGGCATCATCATCGGGATAAAAGTTAAAAGTAAAATTTGAAATATATGGACTACCTGTATAAAAATCTTTAAAAGCCTTCAGGTGGTAGGTCAAAATGCTACCCTGAGAATCTTTTTGAAAATCAACAAACATAAATGGTCCCGATCCAATTGGATGAAGATTATAATCTGCAAGGGCAAACTTTTCAGGCGCAATATTTTCCCAAATATGTTTTGGCAAGATTCCAACAGTAAGATTTTCCAGAAATCCAACGTATGGATTCTTCAGGATGAAGATAACAGTGTAGTTGTCGACAACCTTCACATCAACACCTTGCCAGCTTTGCCTGAGTGGGCTTTTGTAGGCAGGATCTTGCAAGATATTAAACGTAAAAAATATATCATCCGAGGTGATTGCTTTTCCATCTTGCCAGAAAGCATTTTTTCTGAGATTTACGGTGTATTCGCGTTGATCTTGCGAAACGGCATAACTTTCAGCCAAATCAACCACAGCACTACCACTATTGTCATATTTGAAAAGGCCACTATAAATTAGCTGAGTTAAATCACTGTCAGCTTCACTCGTTTGTGACAAAAGAGGATTAACATAAAAAGGTTGCCCGACCGCACCTTCAACATATTCTCCTCCGAACTTGGCAACAGGCTTGGTTAAATTCAGATAAAAAGTTGCCAACCAAATCAGCAAAGCAAGGCCACTGATAAGTAGCAGTGACGCCACAACCAACTTATCCTTAAAAGAAAGCAGACGCCCAATATTGCGCCAGTTTCTTGGCATAAGATATTTTATTTTCTTTTCTTTATTAATACTAATATTGATTGTAGTGAAAAGATTACCGAGCTATTTATTCTGTAAAACTACCAGGACAATAGCAAGTCCAATAAAGCAAGCACCCAAAAATACCGAGGAAAAGAATAAAAATTTTTCCACTCCTCGCTTAGTGTAGTAGCCACCAAAATCTCCACCAAAGGCTGCACTAAGCCCACTGCCTCTGTTTTGAAGCAAAATAGAAACCATCAATAGAACCGAAACGACGACCTGTGCGATAGTAATAAACTTCATAATAATATATTTTAATGCATTTATAGCTTGAACCCCATTCAGACTTTAATTTATCAAAAATCACCACTAAAGTCAAGGAATGATCACCATTTATGGCTTAAAATAGGGCTAATAATGCGGAGATGGTCAACTACTAAGCCCAAAATCTTCGATTTTTTCCTTAAACTTTTCAAAAATGACAGGACCATGAGGAACTGGCAAAAAAACCAACGCATCATTTTCAGCATAAACCAAACTTCCCTCTTGATGGGTTTTTGGATTTTCTAAGATTTTTCTTTTTTCTATATTCCTTAGTCCTTTTTCCAGCCAAACTCCACCCAACACAAACTCTCCAATATTTCGAAATGTTTTCGAAAAAATATTATCTGTAATTATTTTTAAATGAGGGAGTTCTTGAAGATTATAGGTTGGTTTTATATTTTTAATCCATTGATTTTTAATTTGAAATCGATGATAAACATCGCCCCCAAACAATGGAATCATGAACATATATTCATTCGCCGAAAACAAATCTTTAGTAATAACCTCTAGTGACTGCTCAGTCAAAAAATAATTAAGACAAAGCCTGTTGACTATTTTTTGATCATATCTTCTTTTCCCAATTATTTGAGAAAACAAAGTTACCAAGGTTCTGCCTGTCCAAATATGACCAGCTGCGGTGACTATTAGCAAATCCCAATCACTTTTCCAGTGAGCATTTTTCATGGCTAGTCCGCCAGTGGCTCCAACCATGCGAACAAATGGAATAAACCTGAGCCAAAAAACAACTCGCCTAAGGCGTCTCAGCTTACTAGCAGAAATTTTTTGATTTTTGATTCGGAAATCAACAATCTCACGTCGTCCCTTGAGAAAATAAAAGCCACTGAAATTTTCCAAAAATTTCGAAAACGCATCGCTTTGCAACGCACTGATAGTGTCGGCCAATTCAATCTCCACTCTTTCAGAATCAGAAGAATAATCTGTTCTAATTAAATACCTCCACACCTCAAAAGCTGTCAATGGATATGAAAAACCATCGTAATAAGCAACTGTTGCCAAAATATATTTATGCAATTTTGAATGTTTTTCTGTCATCCGGTAGTAGAAATTCAAATGGGCCTTGCCCGAAAAATCTCAGTTATCTAAATCCTTAAACAAAAACTTAACCATCCGACTAAAAAACACCAACCTTGCTATTTCAAATTCTCACTACCGGATGCGTATCTCCATTGTATCAATGCATTGCTAGATTGTCATCTTCCGTAAGAGCTTGTTTTGTGGCGTGATAAGGATGACCTTTAAATTTGAAAATTCAGTTTACCAAAGCTTAAATACTGTCTATTTCCTCCTCATTTTTGTTTTTATTTTCAATCAAATCGCCCACAAAAACACTCAGTGAAGTTGCAATTGGGATGGAAAGAATTGCCCCAAAGGAGCCGCCGAGCTTGGCGCCAATGAGCAACGACAAAATAACAACAATTGGATTAAGCCCGACAACTTTTTTCATAACTTGCGGAACTATGATATGACTTTCAATTTGCTGAATGACCGTGAGCAAGCATAGGACAACAATGCCTGTCATTGGCGATATCAGAAAACCAATCGCTGAAGCCAGGGCAGTTGAAACAATTGGTCCGAGATAGGGCACTATTTCCAAAATTCCAGCCAGCAAAGCTAGCACCAGCGCATATGGAACATTAAAAATGGAAAGCACAGTCAAATCTAGCAAAAAAATAATCAACATCAAAAGCAATTGTCCGCCCAACCATTTCCCTATTTTGCTTTTGATACGATTCGCCAGTGAAACAATATAATCATGATGCGCCTTGGGAGTTATTGAAACTAAAAACGTATTCATCACATCTTCTTTTACTGACATATAAAATGTAAGCGCCAACACAACCAAAACTGAAATAAAGAAAGTCATCACACTGACAGTTGTTGAAAAGATTTTCCCAGAAGATTGAGAAAAACTACCAATTGTGTTTTGCAAAAATTCATGGCTATTAAAAGAAAAACCATACAGCTGCGCATACTGCTCAAGTCCACTAAAAGTTGCTGTAAGTCTTTCAGCATAAACAGGGATATTGGCCGTAAATTCCTTAAATTGACCCACTAATGGTGGAACAATAATTGTGCCCAGAATCCCAATCGAAGAGAAAAGCAACACATAGATAATAGTTATGGCAAATGACCTTGGAACTTTTTTTCTTCCCATCCAGTCAATGGCTGAATCAAAAGTAGCGGCAAGAATGATAGACAAAAAGAAAAGGGCCATCACATCTCTAACTAAATACAAAAACCAAAGTCCCAGCAAAATTGCGATGGTGCGGATAATGACGCCAGTTGAAATGTCGATTTGTCTTTTGTTCATATAAATCAAATAGTTTTCAATAATCAATTTTCCATAAGTATATGGATTTACCAAAATTGAGCGAGTATATTTTTAATTTTTTCACTTAAAATTAGTAGATTTTACTGGGATAAAAATAAAAGGGTATTAATACCCCAGGGCAAGACCTGGACCCTTCAGGCTCACGAGGCAAGCCTCGTAGGCAAATCACCTTTTGCTGCGTCGCTCGCTGCGAAATGAAAGATTACTTTCATTTCGCTCACTTTGCTAGATAATAAAAAGGTATACAAGCGATTTAGTAGTAGACGAGAAAGATTAAAATTTCATCAACTGGGCAATTTTCTGGTCATTTTTGTGCGGCCCAACAATTGCCAAATTGAGTTTTTCTTTGCGGAAAATGTCTTTGGCTACTCGCAAAACATCGCCGCTTGTCACTGCATCAAGTTTGGCAAAAACTTCTTTTGGCAAAAGGATTTTTTCTTTGTGCATTTCTTGATCGATGAAGAACATTGCCACATCATCCGAAGCTTCAAAACCCATCACAGAGCGTCCGCGAATATAATCCTTAGCTTTTTGCAGTTCCTTTTCAGAAACTTTTTGGGTGGCAATTTTTCCGTATTCATTCAAAATAACTTCAATGGCTTGTCCGAGATTCTTGTGCTCAATGCCGGCCTGCGTTCCAATGTAACCGCAATCCTGATAAGTATCCACGCTGGTATGCACAAAATAGGCTAAACCTCTGCGTTCGCGAACTTCAATGAAAAGTCGACTGCTCATATTGCCACCCAAAATCACCGACAGCAAGGAAAGTGCCCAACGGTCTTTGTGATTTTGAGGATAAGCCCGAGCGCCCAAAATGAAATGGGTTTGATCAGTTTTTTTGAATTTAAGATGCACGCTAGCAGCAGTTTGTTTGTCAGAAACTTTTTTGAATTTCGCCTCAGCGCCTTTTTCAAATCCGCCAAAGCATGTTTGCAACTGCTTAATTACTGCCTTTTCGTCAAACTTTCCAGAAATGCAAACAACAGTTTCATTAGCCACGTAATATTTTTTCAAATACGCCACAAAATCCTTACGAGCAAAATTTTTGATCGTCTCTTTATAGCCAACGATATTGCGTCCCATCTGATGCTCGCCATACAAAAGCTTTTCAAATTCTTCGCCTACACTGCGCCTTGGATCATCTTCATACATACTAAGTTCTTGCAGGATTGGGCCTCGCTCACGATCAATTTCAACTTGCTCCAATTTTGAATTCAAAAAAATGTCAGCAATCACTTCCAAAGCTTTGTCGACATGTCGTCCATCAACTTTAGCATAATACGCCGTCTTGTCTTTCGAAGTAAAAGCATTAAACTCTCCGCCGATACCATCAAGTTCCTCTGAAATGGATTGAGCCGTTGGACGCTTTTGGGTGCCCTTGAAAAACATATGTTCAATGAAATGAGAAAGTCCGGCTTGTTTTTCGCTTTCATAGCGCGAGCCCACGCCCACCATCACCATCACCGTAGCAGTCTGCGTGCCTTCCATCGGCACTGTCAAAATTCGTAAGCCATTTTTGAGAGTTGTTTTTCGATATTTCATAGATATAAATATTTAATTAAGCCTTAATTTGAAATTTTTAATTTTTAATCAATTTTAAATTTTCAATGATAAATTTTTAAACATTTTTTCATTAAGATTTGATTTCAAATTTCAAATTATAAATTTCAAATTTGAAAACTATCCATCAAGCAGAAATTATTTCTTCACGCTTTTTTCTTTTTTAACACGACTAATTCTAATCAAACCTGAACATGGCACGATTTCAATTCCCTTCTTTTCCAGCTCGTCCAAGAAAATATTCATGCCGATTGAATCAGAAGAAATATGCCCAGCAATAATCACATTAATATGAGCTTCTTCAGCTTGCTTGCGAAATTCTTCACTCTGATGCATGGAAAGAATTGTTCCCACACCGGCCTGCGAAAGTTTTTCATACATCTTAGGACTGCCGGAAGTTCCGCCGGTAATTTCAACGATAGCTATTTTTCCGCAACGATTTTCTGGGCTTCCAGTAAAAAGTCTTGGTCCCGCACCACGAAGTTCACCTTCTCGATATTCAGGAATTTTCAATAAGGTTTTAAGGATATCCCCAACATATTCAGGCTTATCATCCATGATTTTCTTTTCAATAAATTTTGCTACCAGATTATCCGCAGGCGTGTGAACATTCATGAAGTTCAAATTCAAAAGTCTAGCCGCATCAACCTCCTTAAAGTGATTCGAAGCGCTCACCCCTCGACTAACCTCCCCGATTCTTATTTTCATTAAACTTTCTGCAACATTGATTGGCACGCCATACTGAGAATATATGTCGGCTTGCAAATGCATCACATCTGAAAGATCTGCCAAGGCTTTACCTTCTGGATGATGCCCAATAACCAAATCGATTGGAGTTTTCGGATTATGATTGGAAAGATATCTAGCCATCATCAATTCTGAAGTATTAATATCAATGCCTGCCATCACTCGTTTGACAACTTTAGTACCTCCAGCAAAATGAATCCGACTATCCAAATATGGATTTGTCATTTTTTCTGCGTCAAAAAGTTCCTTCTCATCCTTGGAAAGTTTAGCATATTTTTCTTTTTGCCTTTTTAGCATTTTTTCAATCTGATCTTTAGAACGAAAATCATTTTTGATTCCAATTTCAATAGCTAACTTATAGATTTCTTGAATATTCATAATGTTTTTTAAAAAATAATTATTAATAATAAATTTAATTCCATATTTTGCATTTTTCGTCCGCACATTGCGCAGTGCGTAGGCAAAAGACGAGTGTTGAGCGTTAAGAAATTTTCAGCGAGCTTTGTCAGCAGACAAAGCGCAGCGGGAATTTTTAGCGAAGAGTAAAGTCTTTGCCCCAGCAACAAGCACGTGCGGGATTTCTTTTGTAACTTTTCTATTAAAAGAAAAGTTAACCCTTGGATTTAAAATTATCTAAAATCTATTTACCAGCTGGCAAACTAGAATCTATTTTTTTCTTATCAACGAATACTCCTTGATATCTTTCTTGTTTATTGTAATAAAATAAAGGTTCCCGTGTCCGCCATGCGCAGAAGAAACTTCATTACCTTCCTCATCTTTAATATTTAAAATCTTTACGGGAATATTTTTATCTTTAGCCATAATCTCTACCAAATCAGTAGGATAAAGCGCATTGTGCACTTTCACTTTCAAAATTTTTCCATTCACTTCAAGAATTTCCCCAACCGATTGGGAATTGTTGCCAACCATTTTGCCCTCAAAATTATGCTCGGGCTCGTTTCCAAGCAGAAAACCTTTGGTGTAGCCACGATTGACAGTTTTGTCAATTTCTCCGCTGGCCCATTTTTGAATTTTTCTCAACTCTGGAGCTGTTTTTTCACTCTCAATTGCATCTACAACCATTCGATAGACCCGCACCACACTAGAGACATAAAACACGCTCTTGTTGCGACCCTCGATTTTAAATGAGCTTACGCCTGCATTTTTGAGCTCCTGCAGATGTGAAAGTAAGTTTAAATCCCGGCTATTGAAAAAATAAGTCCCATGAGAATCCTCTTCCAAAATCATTGGCTGCCCACTTTGCACTTCTGTAATTTCCATTGTTTTATATTGAGCAGATTCTAGATTCTCGATTTTTCCTGCCTCTTCGGCAGACAAGGATTTTAGATTTTTTTTGGAAATTGAATCATTGAAATTTGTTTGGGATTTGCAATTTGAGATTTGGGATTTGCGCTGGTATTGCCAGCGGCATGGTTGTGTGCAATCGCCCAAGTTGGCGCTCTTGCCACTCATCCACTTGCTCAAAATGCAGCGTCCGGAATAACTCATACACATCGCGCCATGCACAAAATATTCCAATTCCAATTTTGGAACTCTTTTCTTGATTTCAATAATATCTTCCAAGGTTGTTTCGCGAGCAAGCACAACCCTCTCAACCCCTTGCTCAAACCAGAATTTGGCAGCCAGCCAATTGGTTGTGTTAGCTTGGGTGCTGAGATGAATCGGCATCTTCGGCAGATGTTTGCGCACCAACATAATAATGCCAGGATCAGAAACAATCAGTGCGTCAATGGAAATAGTTTTCAAAAATTTCAAATGTTTTTCAATGATTGGCAGATGATAGTTGTGCGCATAGATGTTGAGCGTCACATAAATCTTTTTTCCATGAGCGTGCACAAAATCGGCAGCCTGACTCAAATCAGCTTCCGAGAAAGCATTGATGCGAGCCCGCATGGAAACACTTGGCAGACCGCAATAAACCGCATCCGCTCCATATTCAATGGCGTATTTGAGTTTTTCCAAGCTGCCCGCCGGCGCCAGAAGTTCGATTTTTTGGCTTTTTTTAGTCATAATTTCATTTCCTTCTGTATAGTCTATCCTACGCCTTTTTAGGGGTTTGGTCAATTCTGTGCTAAATAATTTTTAAAACAAAAACACCCAGCTTTCTCCTTCATCTTTTATACCGTATAATTAAGCCATGGACATCTTCAATGCAAAAATCCAAACAATCCCGCGCATTAATCAGAAGTATGGCGAGATTTTGAAAAAAATCAACGTCACAACGGTGGGTGATTTTCTTTTCCATTTCCCTTTTCGCTATGAAGACTATAGCGAGCGCATTGAGATTGACTCCATTATTGCTGGTCAAAGTGCGACTATTATGGGAGAAATTTCAACGAGCAAACTCGTCCGCACTTGGAAGAAAAAAATAATGATCACGGAATGCTATGTTGCTGATGATACTGGCAGTGTGCGGGCAATATGGTTCAATCAACCCTATGTCAGCGATTCTCTGACAATCGGCAAGGGTGTGCGCCTTTCCGGCAAAGTCTTGGAAGACAAAAATGGTTTCTATTTTTCCAATCCGGCCTGGGAACTTTCATCGCGCGAGCCGACCAACACCGGCCGCTTGGTCCCGATTTATCCAGAAACTGAAGGATTGACTTCCAAATGGATTCGTTGGCAAATGCAAAATATTTTTAAATTAGATTTGGAAATTCAAGATCCTATTCCTGAGGATATTTTGCAGGAGCTCCATCTGCCTTCAATCAAAACTGCCCTGCAATATATTCATTTTCCCCAAAATGAACATCAATATTTACTGGCTCAAAAAAGATTTGCTTTTCAAAATATGCTGACGGTTCAGCTTGCATCCCTGAAAGTCAAAGCCAATTGGGAAAAAGAAGCCTGCGTCAAAATTCCTTTTGAAGAAAAACTCATTTCAAAGTTTACAACCTCCTTGCCCTTTGCTCTCACCAATGCTCAGCGCAAAGCTTCTTTTGAAATCCTCAAAGACCTGGGGAAAACCCGCCCCATGAACCGCCTGCTTAATGGCGATGTTGGCTCCGGAAAAACTATTGTGGCTGCGCTGGCCAGCCTGCAAACGGCTCAGGCAAAATTTCAAACAGCCTTCATGGCGCCAACCGAAGTTTTGGCCAAGCAACACTATGACACGTTTTGTGCACTATTTAAAAATAATGAGCTAAAAATAGCGCTGCTGACAAATTCATATCGAGAGCTAAACAACATACAAAATACAATAAACAAAATACAAACGACATCCAACCTACAAACCGGCAAACAAAATACAAAAATATTAGAGGATAAAAACGCAATATTAAAAAGAGACGAGCTACTAAGTGAAATTAAAGAAGGTCGCATAGATATTTTAATAGGTACGCATGCCCTTATTCAAAAGGATGTGCGGTTTAAAAATTTGGCCCTGGTTGTGATTGATGAACAACATCGCTTCGGCGTTTCGCAGCGAGCCTTTTTGCAACAAAAAATAGAAACTATCAATGACGGCTTGCCAGGCAAAATCCCTCATCTTTTAACCATGACTGCCACGCCGATTCCGCGCACTTTGACCATGGCCTATTTTGGCAATCTTGATTTGTCTTTGCTGGATGAGATGCCAAAAAATCGCAAACCCATCATCACCAAAATAATTCTGCCGAGCAAACGCAAAGAGGTTTATGCTTTTGTCAGAAGCCAAGTCGCTAAAGGTCATCAAGTTTTTATAATCTTTCCCCTGGTCGAAGAATCTGAAAAACTGGCAGAACTCAAGGCTGCCACCCAGGAACACGAGCGACTTTCTCGCGATATTTTTCCAGAACTTTCATTGGGGCTGCTGCATGGCAAACTCAAAGCGAAAGAAAAAGAGGCCGTTATGGCAGATTACAAAAATAAAAAATATGACATTTTGGTCGCCACTTCTGTCGTTGAAGTTGGTATCGATGTTCCAAATGCAACCGTGATTATCATTGAAGATGCTGACCGTTTTGGACTTTCGCAGCTTCATCAATTCAGAGGGCGCGTTGGTCGCAGTCAATTGCAATCATATTGCTTTTTGCTCGCTTCCAAGAGCACTGTCAAATCGAGATTGCGTCTGGCCACGATGGAAAAAACCAACAACGGTTTTGAAATTGCCGAAGCCGATTTGAAATTGCGAGGTCCGGGAGAATTTCTTGGCGTGCGCCAATCGGGGCTACCTGATATTGCTATGCAGCATCTTGGCAACGTGAAACTCATCGAAATTTCTCGCCAAAAGGCGCTCGAACTTTTGAAAAACAGCCCGACACTTTCAAGGTATCCGCTCCTGAAAAAAGAGCTGGCAAAGTTTGCCACCAATGTGCACCTTGAATAAAACATCAATTTTTGCTAGTCTAATCATGTACTAATAACTATAAGCTCAAAAAACCCTATGAAAATAAACCCCTCCATGTTTCGCGGCTACGACCTTCGTGGCATCGTCGAGCAAGATCTTAATCCAGCAATCGTGGAACACATCGGACGCGCCCATGGAACCTACATGAAAAGACACAGCATCACCAAAGCAGTTGTTGGCAGAGATTGCAGAGCAACTAGCCAGGCATACAGCGATGCGCTGATTCGCGGCTTTGTTTGGGCTGGTATTGATACTGTCGACATTGGACTTACTATGGTAGGAACTTTTTATTGGTCGCAATATTATCTGAGCATCAAGGGGGGCGCTTTTGTGACGGCCTCACACAATCCTCCGGAATATAATGGTTTTAAATTTGCAATTGATTTTTCTGAAACATTGGTCAGTGATGGCATGCAAGCACTTTGCAAAATGGTGCAGGAAGAAGATTATGAACAAGGTGCACAACCAGGCAAGATTGAAAAAATAGATGTTTCAAAAGCCTATTTTGAAGATATCAGCAAAAGACTTCCTATTAAGAAGAAATTCAAAGTGCTGATTGATTCTGGAAACACCACTGCTGGCGTGATTGTTCCAGAAATGCTGCGAGGCGCTGGCTGCGAAGTGATTGAAAGAAACTGCACAATTGATCCAACTTTTCCCCTTGGAACTCCAGACCCAACCGAAACAGTAGTGGCAGAAAGAGTCAAAAAAGAAGTTTTGGAAGAAGGCGCCGACCTTGGATTTACCTATGATGCGGATGGCGACCGCATTGGGATTGTTGATGAAAAAGGCGGCATCATTTGGAATGACGTGTTGGTGGCAATTTTCGCCGCCGATGTTTTGCGCGATCATCCAGGCGAAAAAATAATGTACAACACACTTTGTTCAAAAGTGGTTGAAGACACCATCAAAGAAAACGGCGGCGTTCCATTCATGTGGCGTACAGGTCACTCATTTTTGAAAAAGAAAAACCAAGAAGTTGGTGCCGCTTTCATTGGTGAACTTTCTGGTCATTTTTTCTTTTCTGCAGATTTTTATAATCATGATGATGGAACATATTCAACTTTTCGACTGCTGCGATATTTAGCCGACACCGATCAAACCCTTTCCCAGGTTGTTGCTAAGCTGCCAAAATATATCTCCAGTCCAGAAATAAAACTTGCTTGCCCCGATGACAAAAAAGTTTTATTGATAGAAAAAATCAGCCAAGTTTTGGAAATTGATTTCCCCCAAGCTGAAGTTATCAGCGATGAAAGAGCTGGTGATGGCGTCAGACTCAATCTAAATGACTCCATGTTTGTGGTACGCTATTCGCAAAATGGGCCCTATCTGACAATTAAGTTTGAAGCCCAGACCCAGGAAAAATATGCCGAATTAAAAAAATATTTAAATAAACTTTTGCGCAGCTATGGTGAAGTAAACTGGGAATCAGGAACAGTTAATGTTGAAGCTTTGCAGTAAATTTTCAAAAAAAAATTAACAAGAAAAATCAGAGCCAGGCTCTGATTTTTCTTGTTTTTTCAATTTTTTTTCAAAAAAAGACCCGCAAAAATTGCGAGTCAAAATAAATCAAGAACTAGTCAGCATTTTCGCATTCCCTCTCCGCACTTTGCGCAGTGCGTAGGCAAAAGACGATTGATGAGCGTCAAGAAAATTTCAAGCGTGCTTTTTCAGCGGAAAAAGTGCAGCGGGAATTTTTAGCGAAGAGTAAAGTCTTTGCCCCAGCAACAAGCACGTGCGGGATTTCTTTTATAACTTTTCTATTAAAAGAAAAGTTAATTAATAAACTTTTTTCATATAAAAGAATACTAAATCCAACCCTTAACTTCCAACCCAATCCTAGCCGCTTCTCTTTGCGCTTCTTGTTTGGAATTGCCTTCGCCTTCCGCCACCAGGTCGCTGCCCAAAAAAATACCAACCACAAAATGTTTATCATGGTCCGGTCCCCATTCTTTCATCACGCGATAAGATGGCGTGAGCTTATTGCTCTCTTGGGCTCTTTCTTGAAAATAACTTTTTGGATCAAGATAAAGTTTTTTCTCCAGAATTTCTTTCAAGTTAACCACCACCCGCGTGAGCACAAATTCTTTGGCCACATCATAACCCTGATCAAGATAGATCGCACCAATGATGGCTTCCAAGGCGTTGGCTAGCAGATATTGCCTGGCGCGTCCGACATCTTTAGCTTCGCCGCGACTCATCATCAAATATTTTTCCACCCCGATTTCTTGCGCCACTTTGGCCAACATTTCCCCATTGACCAGCGCGCTGCGCCAACTCGTCAGTTCGCCTTCCGGATTGGAAAATTTTGCGTACAAATACTGCGTTACAATAAGTTCCAACACAGCATCACCCAAAAACTCCAATCTTTCATTGTGATTGAGTTCATAAGTTCGATTTTCATTCAGATATGATCGATGAGTGACCGCCTGCTGAAGCAAAGAAATCTCCTTAAAGGAAACACCTATTTTTTTCGCTAAAGACTGAACCATTTGTATAAAAATAACAAATGCCAAATATCAAATACCAAGCAAAATAAAATCCACAAATGACAACTTACAAATTTTTATGAATTTGAATTTTGTAATTTGAGATTTGTTTGGAATTTGTTCATCAGCTGATGAATTTTGTAATTTGTAATTTAAAAAATAACTTATTATTCAACAACTTCTCTTTCCTCTTCTTCTTTTTCTTTCACAACTTCGGTAGAAATAACTCTCTCTTTATCTTTCTTGCTCTTGTCATCTTTCATCGGCTCGCCCATCTCGCGGTAGATTGTTCCGAGGACGCCATTAACAAAACGCGCGCTACTGTCACCGCCAAAAGCCTTAGCAAGCTCAATTGCCTCATTGATTGCAACCTTTGGAGGAACTTCGCCGTAATTTCCATACATGAGTTCGAAAATTCCAAGCCGCAAAATGTTTCGATCAATGATAGTTACCTGATCAAGTGGCCATTCTGGCGCACACTTTTCAATGAGCATATCAATGCCGTCTTTGTTTTCAAGTGTTCCAGATATTAAGGCTTGCGTGAATTCGCATTGCTCCATTCCTGGAGCAAACTCAGCAACATTATGAGCGATAATTTCCTCAATATTTTCATCTTTACAACCTTGAAAATCCCATTCAAAAAGAGCTTGCATTGCTACTGATCGTTGAAGATGTCTATTTGCCATGTTTGTTTACCGATTCGAAACTACGAAACCTATACGAATCTACAAAATTGTATTGCTCCTCTCTTTAGAAAAGAGAGACTAGGAGAGATTTGAAAAAATTTCTTTATCTCAGCTAGTTTTTCAAATCCCCCTCAACCCGCTTCGACTCAATGAGATGCTTTATCGAATCGAGGCGAGTCCCCCTTTTCTAAAGGGGGAAGGAAATACATTCGAAGATTCTGATGTAATTCGTTGTTTCGAGTCGCTTTTTATTTTTGTTTCTTAATGGTTTTTTTAAGTGTGTCGATAACTTCTTTGCCCTTATAGGTTCCGCAAGTTGTGCAAACACGGTGAGGAAGCTTGGCGCCGCCACATTTTGGACAAGTTTGAGTCGCAATTGGTGCGATTGCAAAACGATCCCGCTTGGCGTCACGGCGTTGTTTAGTGTGCCTCTGTTTTGGTACTGACATAAAATTATATTGCTAAATTGTTACATTGTTAGATGGTTAATAGTCCATTTCCACATCCTGACTTTCTACCATATAATCAATGACTAGCTTAACACGGATTTTTATTTCTAGCAAGCCTTGCCACATTGTCACATTGCCATATTGTTACATTGTTAAATTGCTGGATTATACCAACTTAACTTAATTAGTTGTAGTTTACTATCCCGGAGCTAAGCTCCGAATCGGAGCTTAGCTCCGTCCCAATATAACACTGATTTAGTTAATTCGGTATTATTTCATCAGTTTGCCAAATTATCGTCATTGTTATTTTTTCAAAACAATGTAACAATGTATCAATGTAACAGCCTCTTGACTGGTCCAAAAGATTTTCGGTGAATCGGACAAGGTCCATGCTCGAGCAAAGCCTCCATATGAACCTTCGTGCCATATCCCATATGCTTTTCCATGCCGTATTGTGGATACAAAATTGCAAACTCCTTCATCATTCTATCCCTGGTCACTTTTGCCACAATCGAAGCAGCCGAAATTGATTTGACCAACTTGTCCCCTCCAATCACGGCATATTGCTCCATAGAAAGATTTGGGATAATTTTATTGCCATCGACCAAGATGATAGATTTTAGATTATAGATTTTAGAATCTAGATTTTCTTTGGTGTTTGAATTTTGATTATTGTTATTTGTTTCTTGAAATTTATTTGGAATTTGCAATTTGTCATTTGGAATTTGACGCAGCAGTGCCTGAATTGCTTTTTTCATTGCCAAGAAACTGGCTTCCAAAATATTGATGCGGTCAATCGTTTCGTGGTCGCAAAGTCCGATGCCAAGATAAAAATGCTCGCCAATAAAGTCAAAGATTTCTTCCCGCTGTTTTTCGGAAAGCTTTTTCGAATCACGAATCAAATCCCATTTTTTGCGCTCCTCGGAGCTAAGCTCCGGTACTCCGGAGCTTAGCTCCGGAAATCCACTGCCTCGATACATCGCCGCACACGCCACCACCGGTCCACAAAGTGGCCCGCGACCGACTTCGTCAGTTCCAATAATATGCGTAAAGCCCTGCGAGGCAAAATCTTTTTCCAAAATAAAAGTTGAAGTTTCCATATAAACTCAGTATAGGGTATTTTTGAGAAAATTAGAAATGGTTGCATTTTTGCTTGCTTTTTGTATAATATAATTATGGGTAAATATGAAAAAGAAATTTCAATCATCAAAGATCAGATTGTGAAAGAATTTGCACCGGAAAAAATTATTCTTTTCGGTTCTTATGCTTGGGGAAAGCCAACTGATGATAGTGATGTGGATTTT
>CAIJXA010000118.1 GCA_903824515.1 uncultured bacterium | reverse complement strand
GAGCAGAAAAAGCCAGGGCTCGGTGTGATATTTTCGATCCAGCCATTTTCCCACGAAAATCGCAATGATAATCGGTCCGCCAATCCAACCACTAAGTTTCAGAAACAATTCCATGCCCGACTGCCACCAAGCGGCTTTTGATTTATTTTCAATGGTCATAATTCACTATTTTTTAACTTTCGCAGATTCGAATCAACTCCTTCGTTTGTAGATTCGTATTAATTTCGTAGTTTCGCATCGGCCTATAGTTTCTTATCGGACATTACCCATTATCTCGCAGAAGTGGCTTTACGTCAAGCAAAAATGCCCCACAGAGCCAAACTCTTGACTTTTTCTTCAAAATATGCTATGTTTAGGCGTCACGGCTCCTTAAAAACTGGTCTTTTGAAAAATTGCATCCAGCGTTGAGCCGATGATTTCGTTCGTCGTTTCGAAGCTGGAATGTAACATAATATATTTTCATTTAAAATAAAAGGGGTACTCGCAATGGAACCAGTCACAAAAGAATACATAAAATTCTGCATTGAGCAAGGAAAGAAAGGAGAATGCCCTGCCTGCAAAAGTAATGAGAATAATCTGCTTGAGACTACTATTATTCAAGTTTCAGACAAAGCTCTTGTTGGCGTTAAATGTCAATGTAGAAAATGTCAGCATCTATGGAAAGGCATAGCTATGCTAACACCAGACGAAAAAGAGCAGTGAAAGGAACAAGAACCTCTAAAATAGCTCTCCCTTAAAAACAGTTCAGAACTTTTCGATTGTGGAGTACGGCGTTATCAGCCCGTCGTACTTCTTTTTTTATCCAAAAACTATTTTCGAAATTCCCCAATCCAAACCCGCCAACGAAATCATGGCGGTTTTTTCTTGCCAAAAAAAGTTTCTTACATTTCTTGCAACATAAAATGTTCAGCAACCCAGCACTACCATATGTAGTTGTATGGTAAAAATTAATTTTCATTAAATTAACCAATTTGACATTTCTTTCAATGAGTTCCCTCTACCATATATAGTCGAATGGTAGAAAAAAACTAAGTCAGATTTGCAATAAACCCTAATTTTTTCATAATTTTCTCCCCAACCAAATCTGACATTCACTTTGATACTTTCGAGTATCAAAGTGAATGTCACAAAGATTAAAAGACAAAAGATACCTAAAAATAGAAAAATAACATTGTAAAAATGAAACTTGCCAAGAAAAAATAAGGTGTTAAAATGAAACTTGCCAAGAAAAAATAAGGTGTTAAAATGAAACTTGCCAAGAAAAAATAAGGTGTTAAAATGAAATTAGCAATATGATTATTCTTTTCCAAGAATTTCTGGCTGGTCAGCTGATCAGTAAAAAAACGGAGATTCCTCAGAATAAGCACTATTATAAGGAGGGCAAGAGCAGGAGTGGAAAAATTCTCAACGCATTTTATTTTCCACCGACCGCACTTAGCCCTCCTTGCCACTTCTAAGCGTCAAAAAAAAGTTGCCTCCGAAAGAGCGCAACTTTTTTGTTTTGCTAAAATTTACAAACCAAGAATTTCTTTGGCATTTTGCGAAGTTATTTTTGCAACTTCTTCAATTGAAATGCCTTTGACGTCGGCGATTTTTTGCGCAACGTGATTGACAAAAAGCGGCTCATTGCGAGCTCCCTTTTCAAGGGGTCGCGGAGTCAGATAGGGACAATCCGTTTCCAACACAAAATTTTTCAAGTCAATTTCTTTGATCAAGCGATCATAGCCATCGCCATAAGTGATGATGCCATTAAGGCCTAACTTGTATCCAAGCGCAATAAATTTGTTGGCGGTTTTATATGACCCAATGAAACTGTGAATGATTCCCTTTTTTGCCACTGGATTTTTTTCCAAAATTTCCAGCAAATCGTCATAACCGTCCCAGCAATGAAACATCATCGGCTTTTGCACTTCATTGGCAAGCTCAATAAATTTTAGCAAGGTTTCTTTTTGCAGATTTTTCAAAAAATCCACATCGTCATTCTCCTCAAAATGATGATAGTCCAAACCGACTTCGCCAATAGCCACCACTTTTTCACCTTTGGCCAATTCCAAATATTTTACATAATCAAAAACTTCTCCCACAGTTGGAATTTCCTCCTTAGTTAGTTCCTCGGGATCAACGTGCGTGAAACTGCCTTTTTTCAGATGGACTGGATGAATGCCAACTGCAGCGTAAACACAATTTGAAAATTTGTGAGCATATTCCACTGCCCTTTTACTAGTCGAATATTGCGAACCAATATTTACCACGCTCATGCCAGCTTCAAGACAACGACGCAGCAAATCTTGTCCGTCATCTTTGAAAGCATTGAAATTCACGTGGGCGTGGGTATCGAAAAAATTCATGTATAAAGTATTATGTAGAATGTATTATGCAGAATGTGCTGAATGCATTTATACAAAATACATTATACTTTATACATTCTACAGTATACATTCTACACTTTTATTCTCTGAAAAAGTGGCTCTATGGTTTTTGCTTCGAGAGCGGTTTTTATTTTGTAAGCAGTTTTTGGCAAAAATGCAGCGAGCATTTCTACAATCAAATTAAGATCTGCCAACAATTTTTCCATAACTTCAGCAAATTTTTGTTGATCAGTTCTGGCAAGTTCCCAAGGCTTATTATCTTCAATAAATTTGTTATCTTCATGAACAATACACCAAACGCATTCCAAAGCTTTGCCAAATTCCATTTTATTTACGTAATCAGGAAATTCAACAGCCAGCGGATTCTTTATTGCTTGAGGATTTTCAGTATTCGCACCTTCATTGACCGGCAAACTGCTGCTGAGTTTGATGATTCTCGAAACAAGATTACCCAAACCATTTGCCAAGTCGGCGTTATATTTTTCAGTCATTCTTTCCCAAGTAATGTCCATATCCTCGCCAAAATTTCCACCGCTAAGCAAAAGATAGCGAGTGCCATCAATGCCAAATTTTTCCACCATTTCCGCAGGAGCAATAACATTACCCACGCTCTTGCTCATTTTTTGTCCATCAACTGTGATGAAACCATTGATAAAAATTTGTTTTGAAGGCGCAATGCCAGCCGACATTAGCATTGATTGCCACATGGCTGATTGCTGACGAAGATTATCTTTGCCAGCAAGCTGCACAACTGGCCAAAGAGAATCAAATTTTTCCATATCAGTCGGCCAACCAATAGCGCTGACATAGTTGACCAAGGCATCAAACCAGACATACATCACATGCTCGCCGCTGCCTGGAACCTCAATTCCCCAAGGCATTTTTTCTTTGAGGCGTGAAATTGAAAAATCTTCCAAGCCGCCAGCCACAAAATT
>CAIJXA010000117.1 GCA_903824515.1 uncultured bacterium | reverse complement strand
GTTTGAATTAATAGCTTGCGGCACTGCGCCAATTCTTTTGCGCGAAGTCATTTCAGCGTCAGTTCCAACTGTGATACCTAGATAATATGCATCTTGCGAAAAATCAATTGTCATGGCATTGTCACCGGCCACAGTGTCGCCAAGCATGATTGAAAAAACTCCATTCGTCAAAGTCACCGCTCTGGCTGTCGGGGTGCCCACTGTTCCGCGCGCAGTCCAAGCCGGCGTGCCTCCACTGGCAACAGTATACAAACTTATTTTAAAATTATAACTTCCATCCGCAACCGACACGCCAGCTCCATCTGTCAATTTTCCTTGATAATTTATTTGCTTGTTTATTCCCGTTGCGGCTTGTGAAAAATTTGTAAAAACAAAAATTCCCACGCAAAATGAAAACAGCAAAACTACCCATTTTGCTATGGATTTTTGATTTTTGGGATTAAAATTTTTATTTTTTTGGTTCGTGAGAAACATTTTCAGAAAGAGTATCCCTTCCCAGCTGGAACCTCTTGTCCTATTACTTTTTGTGAAAAATTTCCCAAAAAATATTCAACTTTCTTATCGAAAGAATTCCTATCTTTTCTTACTAAAATTATAGCACAAAAAAAGCATTTTTTAAATGCTTTTTTAGAAAAGTTATCCACAGTTTTTTTCTTTCAAACAAAGGAAAAAATTAATGTATCAGCTTTTTAAATATGAAAGTAAAAAATCAGTGAAAAAAGAAAACAAATTTAAAGTTTTGCTATCGCAGTGTAAGTCAAAATATTTGTATAATTTCCAGCCTTCTGAACAGTTGGAACGTCCAGCTTATATTGCACAGCTGTGTTGTCAATGCCGCTGGTATATCCGGTTTTAGTGTGAAACAAAGTCAGTGAAGTTGGAATGCTCGCATATTTGTAACTTGGATTTGTTCCCCACTTGACCTCAACCGAGGTTCCGGAACTCACCGTAAATCCAAAACCAGTTCCAAACCAAAGACAAGGCACCAATATCGAACAAGAAATTGGGGCAATCGTCGTTAGGCCGTCAGTGTGCTTGAGATCATTATTCTGAGCAATATAAAGATCATAACCGCCCCAAGCATCAGTGGTGACCGAAGCTGTCGTAGTGGCCGTCATTGGAGTTCCAGCCACAACCGTGCCAAGGTTTTTCGTGCTTGAATCCAACGCTAAAGTCAAGCTGTAGGTGGTCATTGGAGCCAGTCCTTCACCGATTGCAAAATTAGTGCTGGCCATATTTCCCGTAAAATTTTCTCCAATGGAATCAAACGTTTTAAAGTTTGAGGAGGAACTCAAATTTCCACCTGAATTTATCGAGTCGGCATTGATTTGATAATTCGCACTCGACATCGCCAAAGCGCAAAATCCATAGCCACTAAACACCAAAATAGACATCAATAAAATTAGCTTTTTCATTTACCCCGTTAAATAAGATTGGGCCTTTTTAAGGAGGCGTGACTTATTTGAAATAATTTTTATCTTTGACAATTATAATTTCTTTATTATGAAACCCAATCTTAATTTTAAAAAATTACTATTTTTTAAAATTATTTAACTGGGTGAATTTTGTTTTAACTTTTTACTTTTCAACTTGATTACTTTATAACTTTAAATTTAACAACTTCTTCTATACATCCAAATTCTTCACACTCTTGGCGTGCGTCTGAATGAAGCGTCGACGAGGTTCAACATCAGAGCCCATCAGAATATCAAAAATTCGATCAGCTTCCTGTGCATCTTCAATTTCAACCTTAAACATCAAGCGCGTCTGCGGATTCATCGTAGTGTCCCACAATTGTTGCGGGTTCATTTCTCCAAGACCTTTGTAGCGTTGGATTGTCACCCCGGCAATTTTTTCCACATCGCCATCAGCCTCTTGAATTTCATTTTGAGTCAAAGCATAGTCAGCCAATTCTTCAGCGCTCGCTGTGACAATTGAAACCGGCTGATTTTTTGTAGCTTTGGCAGCTTTTTTGTCAGCATTTTTTTCAACTGATTTTAATCTGAATTCTTCTACAATTTTGTCTTTTTCATCATCATTGTAAACCCAACGAATATCCTTGCCTTTTTGAATGCGATAAAGCGGCGGCACAGCAATAAAGATGTTTCCATTAGTAATCAGCTCTTCGAAATAGCGATAAAAGAAAGTCAGCAGCAAAACGCGAATATGCGAACCATCAACATCGGCATCGGCCATGATAATTATTTTTCCATAGCGCAAACGATTTGCATCAAATGTTTCTCCGATTCCAGTTCCAAGTGCAATGATGATTGGCTTAAGTGTGTCAGATTTCACCACCTTGTCCAAGCTGGTTTTTTCCACATTAACAAGCTTTCCTCGCAGCGGCAAAATAGCCTGAAACATTCGATTTCTGCCTTGTTTGGCACTTCCACCGGCCGAGTCTCCCTCCACGATATACAGCTCGGAAATGGCCGCATCTTTTGTGGAACAATCAGCAAGCTTGCCAGGCAGCGTCATGCCCTCAAGTGCACCTTTTCTCAAAACTGCGTCCTTGGCAGCTCTGGCAGCGATTCTGGCGCGCACTGTGAGCAAACATTTGTCAATCATTGATTTTGCATCAGCTGGATTTTTTTCCAAAAATTCTACAATACCCTCCGAAGTAATGCTCGAAACAATTCCCTTCACTTCTGCATTGCCAAGTTTGGATTTTGTTTGTCCTTCAAATTGCGGATTTCGCAGCTTCACACTCACCACTGCCGTCAGTCCTTCTTTCAAATCTTCGCTAGTCATCCCGCCATCTTTTTCCTTGATCAAGTTGTTCTTTTTTGCATAGTCATTCAGCACGCGCGTCAGTGCCATCTTGAAACCAACCACATGCATACCCCCTTCCGGCGTAAAAATATTATTAGCAAAAGAATAAAGATGTTCTTTGTATCCATCAGTATACTGCAAAGAAATTTCCACCGCCACCTCATCCACAGTTTTTTCCACATAAACCGGCATATCATTTTTCACGATTTTTCCACGGTTTAAAAACTTCACAAATGAAACTATTCCACCATCGAAGTAAAATCCGTGCTTGCGAACTTTGTATTCTTCTTCCGGAGTTGCCGCTTCGCGGCGATCTTCAACCACGATTTTCACACCCTTGGTCAAATAGGCTTGCTGACGAACATAGTCCAAAATTTTTGTCCAACTATATTTTATTTCTGGAAAAATTTCGCTGTCGGCTTTGAAAATAATAGTTGTTCCGGTGCGATCAGATTTGCCAATAGCCTTCACATTGCCTTGCGAGATTCCTTTCTTGAATTCCTGCACCCAAATTTTTCCTTCGCGACAAACCTCAACCCTGGTCCAAGCTGAAAGAGCATTGACCACTGACACGCCCACGCCATGAAGCCCTCCGGAAATTTTATATCCATCTCCACCAAATTTTCCCCCGGCATGCAGGACAGTGAGTACTGTTTCCAGCGTTGATTTTTTGGTTTGCGGATGAATTTCAACCGGAATTCCGCGCCCGAAGTCGCGTACCGAAATCACATTATCCGGCAACAATTGAACCAGAATATCGCTACCCCAGCCAGCCATTGCTTCATCAATGGAATTATTGACAACCTCCCAAATCAAATGATGAAGACCTTCAGTTGAAGTGCCTCCAATATACATCCCCGGCCGCTTGCGCACCGGGTCCAACCCCTCCAACACCTGAATCGATTTTGCGCCATATTCACTTCCTGTGTTTTTTGCCATAGCTTTTCGCTTATACCCTACAAATATACAAATCAGCTACAAATATACAAATAAATACTTAACACCTCGGAAAAGGTAATCAGAGAAAGATTTGTAGATTTGTGGCAAATTTGTAGAGTTGTGGGATCTAAAATTATTTTAAATTCATCAATTTTATTAACTGCGGGTTAAAAAATATAATTCTATAAGAAATACTCCTGCCACACTAAGTGCTCCATCCCACCAGGTCAAAACTCGATATTGCTGAAAAAGTAGCAGGACAATAAACAAAAGAGAAAGGAGCATTCCTTGACGAAAACTCACTCCAATATACATCATCGCTTCATCTTCATCTTTTTGAGACTTGCGCCAAATCCAAGTGAGCAGTAAAACAAAAGTGCTCGCCAGTAACAAGAAAATGCTGATATAAAAAAGCAGCCAGCCCGGAGCTCCTGACTTTTCCGGATCAATATTGATGAAAACCAAAACCCAAGCAGCCAAGGCAATTGCCCAACTAATCCTCATGCCCCAAAGATATGATTTCAATGTCATGATTTTAGATTTTTATTATCTAGCTAAGTTAGCGACCGCCCAGAGTAGACCGATTCAATGGAGGCAGCAAAAAATTAAACACCTCGCAGTTTTTCCACCTCGGCTAACATCAAGCGAGACCGGCTGCACTGCCCATAGGGTCCGGGGTTTGCCCTGAGGTACTGATTATATTTATTTTTTTACTACTTATCTATTATAGCGGGAAAAGCCCTCAAAGGCAAGCAAATCAGGCTCTATACTAAACAGGGTGGTGGATAAGTTTAATTTTTATTATCTAGCAAAGTGAGCGAAATGAAAGTAATCTTTCATTTCGCAGCGAGCGACGCAGTAAAAGGTGATTTGCCTATGAGGCTTGCCTCGTGAGCCTGAAGGGTCCAGGGCTTGCCCTGGGGTATTAATATCCTTTTATTTCAATAAAGCGGTATTTAGCTATTCCACACTATGACTAATGTTATTGTCATCCTGAGCGAAGCAGAATTGCGATAGCAATGATGCGTAGTCGAAGGATTTGAGCCCGTATTTACTCCTTTTAGCACTAAAACTCAGATTCTTCGACTTCGCTACGCTACGCTCGCAATAACAAAAACCACCACACGTTTTGACAAAGAGCC
>CAIJXA010000116.1 GCA_903824515.1 uncultured bacterium | reverse complement strand
TATTTATATTTAAATTATATCATACTTATGAATTTTTTTACATAGATAAACTGAACTTTTAAAAATTAAACAAATGGCGTTAATATTTTTGGAAAAACATTTGCTTTTCTAAATAATGCTAGATGATATTAAATTTAAAAAAAAATTCCACCGAGGACGGTCCTCGGTGGAATTTCATCGATTCAGGTCGGAGACATTGAACCGACACAGGAAAAGAATGCAAGTTAGTAAAAATGTTTTCAGGGACAAATGCTATTTTTCAAAACCATGATTTTAGTATGACCCCAAATCAACTTAATTGGTGGTGTCATCCTGAACTTGTTTCAGAATCTTCGTTACAGTAAGCTTGATATAATCAACCTCGGGATTCCAGATTTCACCAGAGACAAAGAGCCAAGCTTGGAATGATATAGTAAAAAAATATTTAAGAAGTATAAAAAACTATTTATTTTTTGTTATCCACCTTTTCAACTGGCGGAGCAGGCACATTAGTTAGCTTGTAGAAAACTTTATTCTCGGTTCGTAAATCAATATAGGCTACATCTGCTTGTTGAATCCTTATTAACTCTTTTTTTAAAACGATATTCAAAGTTTTAATGGCCGTCTCCAATGGAAATTGAGTTGAAAAATATAACTCACCACCATTGCTGATTTTAACATCAATTTCATCAGCCACCAGCGATGGGGTCCAATACTCGTTGTCGATAGCAACTCCAATGCCTTGCAGTGTCACACTGAGTGCCGACACATATTGAACATATAAACGTTCAATCACAGTATCCCCAATTCGAATGTCATCAGGATTCCTGTCAAAAATTTTAATTAAATGATTCTGAGTGATTTCAGGGGAATCAAAATTAGCTTCGCTATAAGCCGTGCCGTTTTCATCAATCAAAAAACATTTTTCTCCGCTACAAAGAACTAGCAGTGCCTTTCTTTCCTGCAAAGTTATTTCCAAAGTATCTGGGAATTTCTTTACTACTGAAACTTTTTTTATTTTTCTGAACTGACTAGTGAGAGAATTTTCCAAATTCCCAGTGTTAGCAAGCAAGAAAGTATCCATTGGAAATATTTTGAACAATTTCCTCTGTTGCTTACTTTCAATAACGCTTCTGATTTCGGCCAAATCCAACTCCTCATTGCCGTTGATGCTGATTTTAGAAATTTTCAAATAGGCCGAAAAAAACAGAACGTATCCAGTCACTCCCAAAAAGGCGACTAATAGAATATAAAAGACCACTCTAGAAATTACTCTACTAGTTGCTTTTTCATTTGCACTTTTCTCCTTACTCTTCATGTGAGCGCCAGTGCAATTTTGAATGTATGTTTTTTTTGGAGATAACATATGTTTTTTATCTTTATATTTCTTATGCCAACTACGAAGCAATACTTATTTCTTGCTCCTCCCTTCAGTAAAGGGAGGCTCGCCTCGATTCGACGAAAGTCTCATTGAGTCGAAGCGGGTTGGGAGGGATCTGAAAAGCTTTCTTCATATAAGTTAGCTTTTCAAATCCACCTCGCGAATGCTGCACTCGCTCACATTCGCTACTTTTCTAAAGGAGGAAGAAAAAACACATTTGTAGATTTATTGGTTCTTCCTTCACACATTCGTATAAATTCGTAATTCGTAGAAAATCTAAATATCAATAAACAACACCTCCAGCAGCAAGCGACTATTGGCATTGGTATTTTTCAGGAGCGTCATACTTTTCTGAATCCTTTCGATTGTCTCATATGCTATATTTCTTGCCTGTTCATCATTATTTGAAAGGGCATCAGCCCTCAAAAGCCAAATCCAAGCATTAAAAGTGTCCAACGTTCTGCGCACATCTTTGGAAAATTCTTCCGCCAAAAGCATTTTTTCATTAAGTGAGCTTTTTCTTAGTTGTTCCAGTTGCTGACTTTGCTGCCTGCGCAATTCCAATTCTTCAGGATTATTCACAATGAGTTTAGCAAGCGCTGGTCTGCCCATGGCAAGCACTGGAATGTCAGCTGCAAAATTGCTTTCAGCGCTAAAGGCCAAGGAAATTTCAATTTGAGTAACCAATGAAAAATTTATTTTTTCGCAGCGTGATTGGACAGTTGGCAAAATTTTGTCCAGTTCACTAGTAATCAAAACAAGGATTGATGATTGATTTGGCTCTTCTAGCAATTTCAGCAAAGCGTTTTGGGCTGAATTGTTCATGCGATGCGCATCCTTCACAATTAACACTTTGTATTTTCCATGATAGGGAAACAAACTTAATTTTTGCTGGACTTCCCTAACAGCTTCAATCGGAATGTCTCGCATTTTAATAACATCTTTTTTTTCAACAGTTTCAGGCTCAATCACAATCAAATCAAGCATCGCAACTTTGTCCTGATCATCAACTTCTAAATTAAGTTCTCGGCCACCAATTGCAGCTTGCGCAAACATTTTTGCCAAAGTTGTTTTGCCAACGCCCTGCGGTCCAGCAAAAATATAGGCATGATTAAGCGTTCCTCGCTCAAGCGACTTCTGCAAAAAAGAAACTGTTTTTTTGTTGCCTACAAAATCCATAAACCTACAAATTTACAAATAAATTACAAATGTACAAAAAAAGAAATTCTGTATTTTTGCATTTTTTCTCCGCACATTGCGAAGTGCGTAGGTAAAAGACGATTGATGAGCGTAAAAAATTTCAAGCGAGCTTTTTCAGCAGAAAAAGTGCAGCGGGAATTTTTAGCGAAGAGTGAAGTCTTTGCCCCAGCAACGAGCACGTGTCGGGATTTCTTTTGTAACTTTTCTTCTAAAAGAAAAGTTAATCCTTGAATTTTATCAAATAATTTATTTTTTCTCCAAAACACCATCAATAAACTTCTGCATACTATCAACAAACCTTTCCCTTGAAAATGCCTCGCCTCTTTTCCTAATCACTTCTTTATCATAATTTTTCTCATTGTCCAAAAATCTGCGCACACCGTCGGCTAAAACTTCGGGAGTCTGGGCGTCAAAAAATTCGCCTGTCACACCTTCTTGCACTGTCTCAAGTGCGCCACCCTTGCGATAAGCAATCACCGGCACGCCAAAATTCATTGCCTCAACAGCGGTAATTCCAAAATCATCTTCCGGGGGGAAAACAAAAGCCCTCGCCTTTGCATAATACTGCCTTGTCACCTCATCAGTTTGCCAACCTAGGATCTGAACATTATCCTTGGCAATTTTCTTGAGATGTTTTTCTTGCTGACCTTGTCCAATTACAACTAAAGGCAAGCCTAATTTATTAAAAGCCTCCACAACTACGTTAACTTTTTTGTATGGAGAGAGTCTTGATACCACAAGAAAATAATCACTTGGCTTATGGCTTTTAGCTTCATTAGTTTTTAGCTTCTCAGCATCAACTTTTCCACCGTCATCGCAATCCGCCCAGGGCGGAGTGGAAAAAGATTTGCCTGGCAAAATTCTGGATTGCTTCGGATGATTACATCCTCGCAAAGACACATCCCCTTCTGTTTTTTCTTGGTTTTTGTTTATTGTATTTTGGTTATT
>CAIJXA010000115.1 GCA_903824515.1 uncultured bacterium | reverse complement strand
TCAAAAGCCGCTTGGTGGCAGTCGGGCATGGAATTGTTTCTGAAACTTAGTGGTTGGATTGGCGGACCGATTATCATTGCGATTTTCGTGGGAAAATGGCTGGATCGAAAATATCACACCGAGCCCTGGCTTTTTCTGCTCTCCGTTGCCGTGGCTTTTCTTTTTTCCATGGGAGCCCTAATTATTATTGGAGCTAAGGAATTTAGGAAGATAGAAAAAGAAAATAAAAAGTAGTTTCGTATCCCGCATTTTATTTTGCGCCATTACGAAGTGCGTTTCAAAATTAGAAGCGAATGAGCGTGAAAAATTTCAAGCGAGCTTTTTCAGCAGAAAAAGTGCAGCGGGAATTTTTAGCAAAGAAGTGTAGTAATTTTGACAGCGCGAGGTAGGCGCGATTTTCTTTTGTAACTTTTCTTTCTTAAAAAGAAAAGTTAACCCCCGAGTTTTATTAAGAAGATGAACTATGTCTGAAGCCAGCACACAATCAACCGCAGAAATTTCTCACGAGTCCACCCTTTTTGCTGAGCCTATTTTACAGGTTGGCAATTTCACCATCACCAATTCGCTCATCATGAGTTGGATCACGGTGGTCATTTTGGTGACCTTTTTTGGGTTGGTTGGCAACGCTGCCAAGCAGAAAAAAAACAAAAAAGCCAAACAAGTTGCTCCGACTGGTATCCAGAATTTTTTTGAAATTATTCTTGAGCAAGCTTTGAACATGGCTGACTCTGTGACAGGCGAGCGGAAAAAAACTTTAAAACTTTTTCCGATTGTGTTCGCGCTGTTTCTTTTCATTTTGGTCAGCAATTGGATGGGACTTTTCCCAGGCGTTGGCACGATTGGTTTTGTGGAAGCCGGAGAGCATGGAAAAGTTTTTGTGCCACTTTTGCGTGGGGCCACGGCGGATCTCAACACCACACTGGCCATTGGCCTTTTTGCTGTTGTAATGTCACACATTGTCGGAGTCATTGCAGTTGGTGCGTGGAATCATTTCAACAAATTCATCAATCTGAAAGCGATTTTGGAAATTCCCAAAAAGATCAAAAAAGACCCAATGGTTTTGATGATCAATCCGATCAAAATATTCGTGGGATTAATAGAAGTGATTGGGGAGGTTGCCAAGGTGGCATCACTGAGTCTCAGGCTTTTTGGCAACATTTTTGCCGGGGAAGTTTTGATTGCTTCGATGATGGCGCTGTCGGCTTTCATTTTGCCATTGCCGTTTATGTTTCTGGAATTGATTGTCGGCATTGTGCAGGCCTTGGTGTTCGCGATTTTGACGCTGGCGTTTATGAGCATTGCGACGATTGCGGAAGAACATTGATACATTGTTATATTGCTACATTGATACATTGCTACATTGATACATTGCTAAATTTATTAACAATTTAACAATGTAACCATGTGACAATTAATTAATAATTTAGGTATACACCATTCATCCTCCCCATAGAGAGAGAAAGTATGAATAATGTCTGCCACAAATGAGTATGGATCTAACAATGCTTGCAAAAGCGCTAACCATCGGGCTTGGCTCAATTGCCCCAGCTCTCGCAATTGGAATGATTGGTTCAAAAGCCATGGAATCAATTGGACGCAATCCAGAAGCTGCCGGAAAAATTTTCGTGCCGATGCTTTTGATGGCTGCTTTTGCTGAAGCCGTAGCTATCTACGCTTTGGTGATTGCTTTCTCAATCAAGTAAAGTTTCTTCTTGGCATTTCATTTTTAATTATGGGGTGCCAGAATGGAAACTTTATAGTACAAGAAAGTAAAATTGTTACATTGTCATATTGCTACATTGTTAGTGTGTTGCAATATTGCATTTTAACAATGTAACCATGTAACAATATAACAGTGTAAAATTATGGAAGAACTTATCAAAACATTTCACATTGATTGGAAATTAATCCTGGCGCAATTGGTCAACTTTGGCATTGTGCTGTTTGTGCTGAAGCGCTATGCTTATGGCCCGGTGCTGAAAATGATGCAGGAACGCACGGAAAAAATTGAAAAAGGCATGGCGGATGCGGAGAGCGCTGGCAAAAAGATTTTGGAAATCGCCGAAAAGGAAAAAGAAGTTTTGATTCAGGCGAGAAAAGAGGCGCAAGAAATTGTGACCAAGGCCGAGGAGATTGCCAAGAAAAACAAAGAGGAAATTATCATTGAGGCCAAAAACCAATCAGAAAAAATCCTGTCAGACTCAGCCAAAAAGATCGAACAAGAAAAAAATCAGATGCTGCAAGAAGTGAAAGGTCAAATCGCCGAGCTGGTGATTGCAGCCACGGGGAAGGTGCTTGGAGAGAAGATTGATAGTGAGAAGGATGCGGATTTAATTGCAAAAGCGATTAGGTAGTTCACAGTTATTGGTTCACAGTCAACAGTATGCATAATTTTGAAAAACTAAATGTGTATCAGAAATCTCTTGATGTTGTGGATTATGCCTACGGATTAACTTTGAAATTTCCCAAGGAGGAAATGTTTGCACTCTCGAATCAATTAAGAAGATCAGTCACTTCGATAGTATTAAATATTGCCGAGGGAAGTGGCAGAACCAAAAAAGAATTTGCACATTTTCTCAATATGGCTAGAACATCAGCATATGAATGTAGTGCTATTGCAGAGATAGCCAGAAGAAGAAATTATATTACTGAAAAAGAATTTAAATATTTTTATACCGAACTAGAAATAATAATAAAAATGCTAAATAAATTAAAACTATCCGTGAACTGCTGATATAATAGTTCACAGTCGACAGTTTTTGGTTTATGGAATGTGTGTTTAAATTGTCTGTGAACTGTTAACTAAGAACCAAGAACTATATTATGAAGATTTCCACCCTACAATATGCCAGCACCCTCTTTGATCTTACAGAGAATAAATCTCAAGAAGAAGTTTTAAGTGTGCTTACCAAATTTGCCGAGCAACTCAAGAATGATGGGCAACTGAAAAACGCTGACAAGATCATGGAAAAATTTTCTGATTTGTATAATAGTAAGAATGGAATTGTGATGGCGCAGATAACAACCAGTCAAAAAGTGGAAAATCTGAATGTCAAAGAAATTGAGCAATTTGTGCAAAGAAAATATGACGCTAAGAAGGTTGAATTGAAAATTGTGGTTGATGAAAATATCAAAGGTGGAATCGTGATTAGGGTCGGGGATGAAGTTTTGGATGCCAGTGTGGGAGGGCAGCTGGAGAAACTGAGGAGAGAATTAGTAAAATAGTCAGAACCACTGATTAACACCTGATAAAAATGATTTCACATGATTTGAAAATAAGAATGTCTTTGCGAGGATGTAATCATCCGAAGCAATCCAGGGCGTTGCTAGATTCTGGACCGCCACGCATTTCCGAGTACAGAAATGCTCGCGGAGACGAAATT
>CAIJXA010000114.1 GCA_903824515.1 uncultured bacterium | reverse complement strand
GTTGCTACTTTGGATTGTTGCTATCGCGGTTATTTTTGTGGTTGGAATAGTTTTTGTTTTTCGCGGAACGGCAAATATTATTGAGGAAACAACGGATGTTCTCAAGGACCGCACCGGCTTGGCTGGCGGTTTTTTGCAATCCTCTTGCCCTTTGTGGCAACAGGTATCTTGGCGGGAATCATTGGTTGTTTTGGCGAGATGATGGTTGTGCACAATTTTTCGGTTAATCCGAAAGGCAGAATTGGCGATGCCATTGTGGGCGTAGCAATGGACAATATCGTCACCACCATGGGGGCCGCTATTGTGGCAGTGATGGGCGGAATATTTTTGGGTGGAAATTCTTTGATTGTGATTTTTATGATTATTTTGGCTGGAAACACTATTTTGATTCAGCAAATTTCGAGGCTTAAAAATGCAATAGAACAGTAAGCAAGTCATTAAGCAACAAGGTAGTAAAACTATAAAGTAATCAAATAATAAAAACGTGCGGTGAAAAGGTGGATGGCAGCTTCGTTTTCTTGAAATTAGTGGTATACTTAAGGTAAGAGAGATTTAATAAATAGTATTAATACCTTGGGAAGAGTAGTCACTTCGCTAGATAATAATTAAATATAAAATGCACTATGAGTAATTTTGAAGGTCAAGGTGGTAGCATCCATGATTCTGTTAAAAACAAGGAAGAAATTGTTCAGCCAGTGGCTGAAAAGAAACAAGTAGAAGAAATTGTGGAAGTTGAAACGGTTGAATCAACTAAGCAAAAAAGTTTGAGAGAAGTTGGACGAGAAAAAAAAGACTTTAGAATAGAAGAAGGACGAGAAAAAAGAGCTTCAATTTTGAATTATGGCAGAGAAAAATGGAGTGGGGTTAAAAGCGGATTTTCAAGTAGTGTTGATTGGCTGAAGGGCAAAGCTAGTGCAGTTGTTGACTATGCTTTTGCTACGCCGGAAGCTATCAACAGGGGTGCTAAGACTGTCGGGGAGGCTGGAGTTAGGGTTGGAGAATATGCTATTGACAGGACTGTTGCAGCTGGAACTTTCGTGGCTGAAAAAGCAACCGAGGCTGGCAAGGCAGTGGTTGGAAAAACTGTTGAAGTCGGAGAACTAGCAAGGGATGGCGCCAGATTTGTGGTAGAAAAAACTCAAGAAAAATATAAGGCTTTGGAAACAAGAGGACAGGAGGCCTATGGGAAACTTACAAGTCGAGTCAGCGCTGCAGCAAGTAAATTCGAAGAATATAGGAGTGTAAAACGTCAAGAAAAAATTGAAAATGAAGAAATTAAAATAAATGAAATTGAGAAGAAGGCAATTGAAAAATATAAGACTAGGATGATGGAAGTAAAAGCAATGAGAGCAAAGCTTGCAGTTAAATATAGCAGGCCAGCTAGCTTTAAAGATGCAGCAGCTGCAATATAAGATAAACAATAAAAATTGATTTCAAAAAATATGGACCAAGCTTTACAAGAAGAAATTGAATATATCAAAACGATGGAGGAGTTGAGCGACGATGAAAAAAATAAATTCCTTAGCATGCTGGAAAATGGAGAAAACCCAGTGGAAGTTTTGGCAAAAATTGAAGACATTCTTCAGGAAAAAATCGATGCTGTTTTTGAATCTGCTGGCATAACCTTAGATGAGAGCGATCCTGAGTATCAAGCTAAATATCAAGAGATGCTCGCTGAAATGCAAGCAGCTGAACTTGATTTTAATCAGGAGATGGATGCGATTAAAATCGAAACCGATCATTTGAAAGACGTTGCTTCTGAGGAAATTGATCAAGTGAAGATCGAAGCTATCAAATCAAAAATAGCAAACTAAACATTTTGTGCCAAAAGTCAAATGTATTTTTTGCTTGAGCCCCGTTGTATAAATAAGTGAAAAATACGGATCATACGCAATTTATGGTCTTGAATGATTCAAAATTTACTTCCGGTCGGTTCAATGTTTCTGACTTTAGCCGCATTTTTCTTAGAACCATTTCGATTCAGGTCAGAAACACTAAACCGACATAGGAAAAGGATGCAAGTTCGTAAAAATGTTTTCAGGGATAAATGCTATTTTTCAAAACCATGATTTGCGTATGGCCCAAAAAAGCACGCCTAGGCTGGCTTTTTTTGTTGGGATGAGTTATTATTGCAAATATGATTACAATAAAATCAGCACAATTTGTCAAAGGGGTCACAGGTTCGGATCCAATTATGAAGGAAAAAACTCCTCAGATTGCCTTCGTGGGTCGCTCTAATGTGGGAAAGTCCAGCGTCATCAATGCTTTGGTTGGCGTTAAGGACTTGGCTATTTCCAGTTCGACGCCTGGACGCACGCTGCAACTGAATTTCTTTTTAATCAATGAGGAAGTTTTTTTTGTGGATTTGCCAGGTTATGGATATTCCAAAATATCTCTCAAGCAGGCTGAAAAAATGCGCAAGATGATTATGTGGTATTTGGAATCGGGTGAGGCGCGGCCCAAAAAAGTTGTTTTGATTGTGGATTCCAATATTGGTCCGACCAAATTTGACATGGAGATGATGGACCTGCTAACTGAAAACAGACATGAAATTATTGTGATTGCCAACAAGATTGATAAGGTTAAGCAAAGTGAGATTATCAAAAAGAAACGAGTCATTGTTGAAAAACTTGGCACCGAAAATATTTTTTATTTTTCCACTAAAACAAAAAAGGGCAGAGAAGAATTGCTGGATATTATCTTTGCATAGGCATGGTTGCTGACAAAAAAAGAAAAATCCGCTTGAATGCAAGCGGATTTTTTGTTTGGCAAATTTTTGCCTATTTTGTGAACTGAAATTGGCCATATTTTGAGTGAATATGGACTTCATTTTTTCCTGAAATTGCATTTGTGCATTTTCCAAGAAAGAATGAATCAACATTGGTAGCATGAGAAATTTTGTGGATTGTATCAGTGAGAATCGCATCCTTGTCCTCTCCGATAATCTCAATTCCGATTCCGCAGTTGAAGGTTGTCATCATGTGTTCCCATTTTTCACCAGATTCTTCTTGAATGAGCTTGAAAATTGGTGGTGGTGAGGGAAGTGTTTTTTCATAGCTGATGCCGCTGCCAAGGTTGAGAATTTTCGTTAATCCTCCGCCTGTGTTGACGCAGATGCCATGAAGCAATCCAAGCGCATTTTTTCTTTTGAGTTCATCAATAAGCATGCGAATCAAAATTGCCCACTGGCGAGTTGGTGACAAGAGTGCCTCGCCCACTGTCATGCCAAGCCCTGGCACGGTTTCTGTGACCAAAAATTTTCCAGTAAATGGGGTGTCCTGTTGGCACAAGAAAGGATATTTCTCGGTGTATTTTTCATACATCAGTGATTTCCTTGCCATAGTCAAGCCGTTAGCCATTATTCCAGAATTTTTTGTTTTTTCCCAAGTGGCTTTGCCAGCGCTGGAAAAGCCAAAAATGAGATCGCCTGATTGAACGTTTCCAGAAATAAGA
Source organism: uncultured bacterium (assembly GCA_903824515.1). Taxonomy (GTDB): domain Bacteria; phylum Patescibacteriota; class Minisyncoccia; order Moranbacterales; family GWC2-37-73; genus CAIPMZ01. The sequence goes on along the minus strand of CAIJXA010000114.1, from coordinate 1,187 downwards.
AGTGATTCAGGCATTGAGGAGCGCACATCAGCATTGGAAACAATGGTGCGAACTTGGTCTGGCAAATCAGCTGTTTCGCCGCCAAGAATTTCCAGAGTGATTCCATATTGTTTGTACAGCTGCAAGAGCTCGGAAAAACCAATTGCCATCTCTTGCAAAATTGCAGCCTTGGGCAATAGCAGTGAATTGATGTCTATCACATCTGTGAGTTCCAGGTTGTATACAAATCCACAAGCAGCAACATCACTTGTGTTCATGCTGGTGAAATCATAGGTATCCTGCCGAAACACTGAGATGTCGCGAGTTTCGAGATAATGCAGAACGCGTTGGACAATCTTGCTGCCACTTCCATCAGGATGTTTGACTTTGACGTTTCCGGGAATCATCAAATCGGGTGTGATAACGCAAAAAGCGTTCGGATATTGACCTTTCGGAAAAAGGGCTTGAAAAGTTCCGCGCACACCTGCTTTGTGTGGATCGATTCCCAGTTCTTCATACATGCTTTGCTTGCTCATTGCGAATACCCCTTTGGTTTTTTTGGTTCCGAAAAATATCTCAATCTTGCACAAACTTCAGATAAACCTTTTAATTTAAAGAACAAATGCTTTGTTTTATTTGCAATTCAGCATATGACGAATAGTCGACGTCGTCAAGCTTTTTTGACATCTGTAGTCGAGGGTTTTTCGAGTTATGTTGGAATGTGGAAAGTTCTGATTTTATGGGCCGTGGGCGACTTAATGGCAAAATTGATAAAGGATTTTTGCAAAATGAGAAATTATGCGTTTGATGATTTTTGGAGTGATTGGTCAGGCGCCGCGATTTTCCTTGTTGCTTCATCTTAGCTAAAACAAATCAATGTTGACAATTTAGGGCTTTCTTGCTATATTTTAAGAGCTTTGGAAGGTTTGCTGCCCAGCGGCAGTTTTTTTTAAATTCCTACATAATTACAAAAAAATACAAAAGTACAAAAACTATATATTTTGTATTTTTGTAAAAATTTCGTATTTTCGTAGGAGTTTAGTATTTTTGTAATTTTTTTGTAATTATGTAGACTTATGGAAATTCGAAACATCGCCATCATTGCTCATGTGGATCATGGCAAAACAACGCTGACTGATGCCATTATGCGTCAAACAGGAATGGTTGAAGAGGGGGTTAGTATGGACAATAACGCACTTGAACAAGAG
>CAIJXA010000113.1 GCA_903824515.1 uncultured bacterium | reverse complement strand
CTTAAAAAAACAATTATTTCTTCACTAAACTTAATTGTTCTTTTTTCTAAATCATATACTTTTTTATTTTCATTTGTCATTTAGTTATTTTAATTTGATTAAAAATTAAAAATTTCAAATTTCAAATTTTTAGAGCTTCTTCAGTTTCGCAAACTCAGCTGAAAGCCTTTTAATTCCGGCTTTTTTAAAAGCCACGACAATCACGTCGCCGACGGCTGAAACGACGATTCCATCGCCAAACTCTTTATGGGCGACTCGCTCGCCACCCCTCAAGGCAATCTTTGTAAAACCATCTTCATCTTTTTCTTTCCTGACAATTTTATCCTCGCCCAAGCCCTTATACTTTTGGGAATTTTGAAAACCAGTCGAAACGGGATAATTTTTTTCCAGCAAAGAATTGAAAAAAGCCTGATCTTTTTCGCGATAAGATTTTTTTTCAATCAATTTTTCTTCAATATCTTCCAAAAAGCGAGAAGGAGCGTTCATTTGAGCCATCCCGAAAAGCGTCCGTTGGCGCGTAAATAATAAATAAATTTTCTCTTTAGCGCGCGTGAGCCCCACATACATCAATCTTCGCTCTTCTTCCATTTCACCGTGAGAAAGCAGACTCCTAGCATGCGGCAAAATTCCTTCTTCCAGCCCAACAATAAAAACCGTTGGGAATTCCAAGCCTTTGGCGCTGTGCAGCGTCATCAAATGCACTGCGTCTTGATTTTGGTCGACATTATCAACATCAGATGCCAGTGCAACTTCTTCCAGAAAAGCACTGAGCAAATCAACGTATTCATTTTCTGATTCATCGAATTTTTGGGCTACCGAAACTAATTCCTTTACATTTTCCCAGCGAACTTCACCTTCAGGTCCTTCAGCAAGCAACATTTTCTCATAGCCACTTTCCTTGAAAACTTTTTCAATAAAATCCGCCAATTTAATGCGAGGCTGGACTTCCTTCATCCGCCGAATAAATTCACAGAATTTTAAAACTGCATCAACCTTTGAATCATTTAGTTTACCTCCCCCTAATGACTGCTGGCCGATGACTGATCTTTGACCGCCTGCTTCTATGCAGTCCAGCCCTGCCTGCCTAGCGATATTTATCCATTTCGAAAGTGTCACCTCTCCAATCGTACGCCGTGGTTCATTAATAATTCGCTGCAAAGAAATAACGTCGCTGTGGTTTAAAATTAAACGTAAATACGCCACTATATCCTTAACCTCTTTACGTTGATAAAATTTAACTCCCCCAATAATCCGGTATGGAATTGACCTTTTTAAAAAGATTTCTTCAATCGTGCGCGATTGAGCATTGGTGCGATAAAGCACCACAAACTTTTTGAAAACGCCCTTAGCATTTTCTTGGATTTCCTTGGCAATAAACTCCGCTTCATCCCGTTCATCCTGCGCTTCATAGGAGCAAACCAAATGACCACTTTCTTTTTCGGTCCAAAGTTTTTTGTCTTTACGATTGATATTTTTGGAAATCACGCCATAGGCGGCATCCAAAATCACCTGGCTAGAACGATAGTTTTGCTCCAAATGAATCACCTTTGTTTCGCTATAATCTTTTTCAAAATTCAAAATATTTTGAATGTCAGCGCCGCGAAAAGCATAAATAGAATTGTGCACCACAAATCCATTTGCAATATAATTATGCAGATTAGCAATATTTAGGTCATACACTTTGCCACTGTAGGCAACTTGCTTAATTTCTTTTATTTTATCCTCGATTATTTTT
>CAIJXA010000112.1 GCA_903824515.1 uncultured bacterium | reverse complement strand
CGCTCTTAAAAATTCTTCGATGAAAACAATCAAATTTTTCAAGTATTCCTGGCGCTCACTAATCACAATAAAGTCATCACTATATCTTAGATAAAATCTAGCCTTTAAGGCATGCTTCATGAACTGATCGAGTTCATTCATGTAGATATTAGCAAACAACTGACTCGTAACATTTCCGAGTGGCAAACCAGTGTTTTTCTCTTTTTCAAAACTATTGATTATTTTTTCCAAAAGCCACAGCGTCTTTTTGTCCTCTACTTTCTTTTTGATAATTTCTAATAAAATTTCTTGATTGATTGAATCAAAAAATTTTCTGATGTCACATTTGAGCACAAAAATATTTTTGTGATTATTTTCACTGCTTTTTCGCAAAAAACTTCCAAGCCTCTTCACTGCTAAATGCACTCCCTTTCCAGTTCTACAGGAATATGAATCAAAAATGAAATTTTTGTCAAATATTGGACACAAAACTCTGAAAATTGCGTGATGTAAAACTCGATCCCGAACGATTGCTTTGTTGATTTGTCGAAGCTTTGGGTCACGCACGGAGAATGTAGTATACTGAGAATGTTGATAGGTAAAATTTTTCAGTTCATTGTGCAACTTAAAAATATTGTTTTCCAAATTAATTTCGAACTCTTGCACGTCAACTTTTTTTCTTTTCCCACGACAAAATTCTCGCCAAGCTAAAAATAAATTTTCCAAACTAATAATTTTTTCAAAAATATCGTTATGTTGAATAATTTTTCCACTAATCCCCCCCCCGGTATAATGCCCCTGTTGTTCATAATATTTGTGATTTATATAAAAATATCTATCTTTTTTCCTCCAAAATTTCCAAGCGTGATCGCTATGGAATTTATTTGAAAATTGAAAATAGCTGCTTAGATTCAATGGAACTGTTGATTGAGGCAGCTCTGGAAACAAAGCCCAATAAGCTGGCGATTTTACTCACTGCCAGAATAAAAATAGAAAAGTTGAAAAGACTTTTCGGCATCATGAATGAACTTAACTTGATTGAAACAAAAAAATATATCGACTTTGAGTTTAAGTTGCAGGAAATTTCGAGAATGACAAACAATTGGATAAAATCTTTAATGCCAAAATACTAATCAAAAGTCCAGCTTTTTAGACTGGACTTTTTGCTTGAAACTTCTGACGGGCACGCAAGTTGTCATTGTGATTGTCAGAACTGTTGCGATTGACATTCATCTTGTCACCATTGAAGTTCACGTTCGGAACATTACCATCGGAATCATGCGAGCCCGCTATTTTGCCTGATTTCATCCAAAGCACCGACAATCTTTTTCAAAATTATCTGAGTTTTTCCGATTCACAATCAGATTTTTTTAGGAAGTATTTTAAAATTAAAATCTTCTCCAAAACCAGACAAGCAGTTTCATTTTCTGCACTGGCAAATTGATATCCAGTTTTATCGTTAGAAATATAGCTAGACCAATTTATTAGCCACTTTGTATTATACTAGATTAACAAAATTTATCCTAAAAAAATCTCGTTCGGCATGCCGAACGAGATTAAGGTTAAAAAGGAAAAAGGTTTGAGGTTAAGAAACTGCCTGACGGGCACGCAAGCGGCCACTGCGATCGTCAGAACTGTAGCGATAGACGCGCACCGCGTCACCACCGAAGCCCACGTTCGGAACATTACCATCGGAATCACGCGAGCCCGCGCAAAGAGTTACATTTTCAACATCCAAATGCTTTCCCGTTTGTTTGAAATATTTAATTTCATCCAAAAGGCGTTCCTCCAAGGTCTCTGCTGTGATATTTTTTTCTTTGATATTATTAGCAGAAAGATTTTTCAACTGCTCATCGGCTTCTTGGACTTCACGGACCCAAATCGCATAAGCCCCCTCATCAGCATTTCGATCAGAAGTTACATCCAAATCTTTTTCCGTGTATTTCCAAGTGAGGAAAAGTTCCTTGCATTTGTCAAAAAGCTGCTGAGCCTTCATGCCCTTTGCCAAAATGAGCAACCTTTCAAAACCTTCTTGCTTTTCAGGAGTGCTGATCTGAGAAAAATCAGTTTCAATGTTGAAAATTTCTTGATAAAATTTTTGCCAGTCTTGTTTGAGCTGCTCAAGAGAATTTCCTTCAACACGCTCACCAGTTATGCTCACCATCTCTTGGCGAAGATCTTCGAGACGCTTGTTGTCATCAAGTGCTTTCCCATGTGCTTCATCGATCAAGGCTCTTTTTTCTTCGACTTGCTTTTTTTCAAGCTCTTGTTTTTGCTTTGCATGTTTGCCAAGCATTTCATCAAACTGCTGACGAGGCAATTTTGGCATTTCAAGATTTTTCATAAGATTGTTCCCCCTTTTTTGTTAAGGTTGTTTATTTTTAAAAGTTATTCAACTTTATACTCCCATTGTAGCAGGTTTTTGAGTCGTTGTAAATAGCAACGGGCAATGGGCATAGTTAGAACACTCCCGCCAAAGGCGGTGGCTTAATGAGTTGGGTCGTCTCAAAGACGACTAGTCTTCATCCCGCATTTAGTGTTAATTAATTAGCTTTGTTAATATTTACTATCTTCTTCGTTTTGTTCTCTGATATATTTCTTAATTATCTCCTCGTCAAACCCTACCGTTGATACTGCGTAACCTCGTGACCAAAAGTGCGCTCCGGTGTAGTTTCTATCTTTGCCTTGCATGCGCGCAACTCCGATTGCACTTTTCCCTTTCATATATCCTATCACGCTTGCTACGGCATACTTAGGTGGGATTTCAATGCACATGTGCACATGGTCTTTACTGAGGTTGCCTTCGGTGATTTTGGATTCCTTGTGCTCTGCCAGTTCTCGCAGCATTTTTGCCAATTCTTCTCTGATTTTACCATAGATTACATTTTTTCTTTTCTTTGGTACAATGATTACGTGGTATTTGCAATTCCATTTTGAATGAGATAGACTTTGGTACAGATTGGACATAATTTTGTTTATGAACGGTTGGTTCTCACGCCATTTGTTCATTGTACATTATTATGTCTTTTTTGTTGTTGCCGTAACGGTAAAACCTTTTCAAGTCTCACTAGTAGAACTAGTGGATTACCTTTTAGGAAAAACTATTTAATTAAATAAAACCCTATGCCCGAAAATCTTTTCAGCCAGCAAAATGCTGGTCACCCCAAAAATCAAAATTCAACTTTTAAGACCCCCCCCCCAGGGAAATCTTCCGCCAATTTTTCACAAGGCGAAAGGACTTTATCTTTTGTGGTATGGATATTACAGAATTTTGCCAACCACTCATAGATATACCCTTGGACAAAAAGTGGACAAATATTTCACAGAAATTATTGAATCAGTCGCTATCGCTACTTTCATGAGTCAAGCTGAGAAAATTCCCTATGTCCAATTGGCAATTCGCAAAGCAGATGTCTTGAAAATATTTTTACATATCCTCTGGGAAACAAAATCTTTGGATGATAGCAAATACATCCAACTTTCAGAAAAGTTAAATTCCGTCGGCAAAGATTTGGGAGGTTGGAACGGAAGCCTATTAAAGAAAAACTCTCCCAACAAAAAATAGGGAGAGAAAAACAAAGAGAATTTCGAGACGACGAAGGCAAACCCATTGTCACGATTCCACTGATTGTCAGGGTTGTCATAGGTCGTGTTCAGCCACGGATCGTCATCATTGCGACTGACATTGAGCAAATTCGGATCACCATCGGAATTGTGTGAAATGTCTCCCTCATCACCATCCCTAGAATGCTCTCGGGATTGAATTTTATTCGACATCTCAAATGCCATAACATTCCACACCAAGTATCTTCATTTTTGAAGCTTCTGCATACACCACTCTGTTTGAAATCTTAATCTCAGACATTCTCAATGTATGGATACTAGTTTCGGTAGCAAGAAACCTTAATTTTTTGCATATTCACCTACTCCCAATTTTATTATACCAAAAAAATATCGACCCCGCACGATTTCTCGCTCGGGGTCATTTTTTGATTTTCAAAGGACAGAATTTCAAAGAGTCCAAGAAAATCAAAAGGATTAAAAAACAAAGCACTAACTTGCGAGCAACGCAGCGGGATCGTCGACACTGAAGTTATCGTCAAGCCAACCGGAGCGCCAGCGCCACCCGCCACCATCCCAGCGGAGGCAACGAACACACAGATCCCCACCAGAGCCGCGATAAATCGTTCCCCAGAAAAATATCCATTTACCTTTCCAAGCCTCGGGGATGAGGTGCGGATTGGCGAGCAGATAATCCAGCACGTTGGCGTTAAGCCTCTGTTTTTTTTCAAGCTCCTTGCGAAGCTCGTTGCCAACTACAACTCCGTCATTGAGCTGTTTTTCTGACAAATACAATGAGATCTTTTCGGCATCCCATTGCATTTGCCCGATCTTGCAGTGTTCAACAACATTCCACCCGTCAGGAATGAACGGGTCAGCATCGCCATCAATGATGTGATTAAGCTGAACAATTTCAGCATTCCCGTCTAAGAGTTGCCGAATTGAAGACAGCTTCTCGTACTGCGTTAGCTTTGTTACATCACTGGCGCCAAAGCCAGCTTTGTCCAAAGCATCGGCGAGCTTATTCATAGCTCCGATAGTGTGATTCGCAGACATAGTCTCCTCCTCTCTTATGCAATAATGTTCTCATGAACGCATTGCGAATTTAAAATACAATGTCGCTGTTGGGCTGATCACTAAGATTTTGCCACAGCAGAAAAAAATCTCAGAAAAAATCCCTTTCTGCCATGGCAAATCACAAGTTGAGCTTTCAACGAACTAACTTGACACTATACACCCAAATTGAATTTTTGTCAACTCTTCCTCAATCACCTTCCTGTCATTCCAAGGCAATTTTTTGTCCCCGACCACCATCGTTTCGAAACTGCCCATGCCAGTGATGCAAATGATGTCATCTTTTTGCGCAATCGAAAGCGCTTTGGCAATTGCGGCTCTTCGGTCAACAATCCTCCAGAGATTTTCTCCTTCGGTTTTATTTTTAATGCCGACAAAAATCGCATCAATAATTGCCTGCGGTTCTTCGCTATATGGTTCATCGTTAGTGAGAATCACAATGTCAGCAGATTGCGAAACAACTTGTCCCATAATTGGCCGCTTGCCTTTGTCACGATCGCCGCAAGAACCAAAAACAGCAATAATTTTGGCGGTCGGTTTTTTGATTTGTGCCAGCAATTTATAGAGTCTTTCCAACGCATTTGGGGTCAGCGCAAAATCAACCAAAATATTGACCCCTAAATCGTTCTCCACGGCCTCCATTCGCCCCGCCACGCCACTGATTTCCGAAAGAGCTTCACTTGCCACTTGCAAATCAATCCCCTCTCCTAGGGCCACGCAGGTGGCTGCTAGCGCATTTTCTATATTGAATAAACCAGGCATATTTAACACAAATTTTGAATTTTGAATTTTGAATTTTGAATAATTTATTCCGAGTTCAATATCTTCCGCTTGAATTATTTTCAAATTTGAAATTTTAAATTTGAAATTTGAAATTTTGGTAGTGTATCCATATTTTTTATCACTCTCAAAAGCCAGATATTCTTCCGGTCTTTCCATGTCCAAATTGACAACTAAATTTCCTTTATTTTTTGCAACATTTTTGAAAAGTATTTTTTTCGCCTCTCGATATTTTTCCATCGTTTTGTGATAATCCAAATGTTCTCTGGTCACATTGGTGATAACCGCAGCTTGGAAATCAATACCCCAAACCCGATGCTGATCAAGTCCGTGCGAAGAAACTTCTAGCACGAGATATTCACAGCCCGCATCTACCGCTTTGCGAATGAATTTTTGAAGTGCAAAGGAAGACTCCGTGGTGTAGTGCAAAAGATTTTTTTCTTCAACACCATCAATCACAAAATTTATTGTTGAAGCCACCGCAACTTTTCTTGCCCCGTGGTCACCAGACTTTACTGGGTTGCCAGCTTTCTGCAAAATTTTGGCAATCATTTGCACTGTGGTGGTTTTGCCATCCGTGCCAGTGACACCAATGACTTTTATTTTTCTAGAAGGAAAACCATACCAAAAATTCGCCAGAATTGCTTGGAAGAGATGATAAAGATTTTTGAGAGATTGGGGAAAAAGTTTCTTAATTCTTCGCATAACTTGAAATTTTAAGTTTTAAATTTGAAATCAAATCTTAATGTATAAATTTTAAATTGAGTCATTTGAAATTCATTTCAAATTTTAAATTTCAAATTAAAAATTACTTTCTTATTTTATGCAATAAACCTTTCGCTTTCTGCAACCCGCTATAAACCGCATACCTCCTAGGATTAATAATAATATCATAACTTCCTGGAAATTCAACTGGCTGGGTGTTTGGCGAAAATCCAAGTTTAAACATCGTAATCCCTTCCCAGGTATTCTTATTGTCTGTTGAATGTTGGATATTGGATATTGTCTTGACTCCCCCGAAATCATATTTCTCATATCCCATTTCTTTCGCGTCCAACATCGCTTGCCATTGCAACAAAAATGGAGCCATCACGTTGCGATTTTCATTGCCAGAGGCACCGTGCAAGTAAGTCGCAGTTTTTCCAAAAAATAAAACCAGGTTAGCTGCGATAATTTTTCCTTCAAACTGCGCCACATAAATTCGCAGCATTTCACTTGGCAAAGTTTCAATCATTTTGCGATAATAATTTTCCGGATGCGCCGTGATTCCATGTCGCTGCGCCATTTCTTTTGTCAACTTCAAAAACGCCTCAAGATTGGTATTTTGTATCTTGCCTGCCTGTCCGGTAGACAGGTATTTTGTATCTTGATTGGTTTGATTATTTGAAATTTGTTCATTGAAATTTGTTTGGTTATTGTTTCTTGTTTCTTGTTTTTTGTCCTCCCTGTTCCATGTTTCATAAACCGCTACTCCTTTTTTCTCCGCAAGTCTTATGTTATAACGGGTTTTTGGTTTCATCTCACTTAGTAAAATTTCTGCATCCTTCGTGATATCCACCACAAAAATCTCCTTTGGCTGCATATCATGTGGGGCCCTGACAATTTTCAATTGATTTCCATCTGTTTCTGCGATATTTCTAATTATTTCTAATGTTTCTGCCTTTTCCGGCTCAATTCTAATCCAACCAACATTTTCCTTCTGCGCTAACGCAATCAACTTCCGCAGTCCATTTTTCATTTCTTCCTTGGAAATTGAATTTTGATTCTCCTCGGAATTTGGAATTTGAGATTTGAGATTTTTTTTTGCCTCAGCAAAAAATATTGGCCCTCTTGGACAATAAAAATATTTTCCCACGATTGGCAAACTATGTTCAACAATGCTCGCTGAAAAACCAGCACTTTCAAGGAAAAAGGTTTTCCTGCCAACACTTTCTTGAAACTTGCGCCATTGCTCAAATTGCAAAAATTCCAGATTTTTAACTTCATTTTTCATAATTGCAGTATATCAGGAAAATCAGGAAAACAAAAAGAGCCCTTAACACTAAGGACTTTTACAAAAATTATGTGAATAAAAGCAACTATTTGAAAATTCCAAAACCAAGCTTAGCCAAGGCCATTATGGTGCTTTCAAAATTTAACCACTTTAAAATCTCTATTTTTTAATACAGCGCACTTGATAGCCATTGGCTCGACCACTATCAGTTATGGTGCTTGCGCTTGCTAGGTCAAAAGTCAAATTAAAAGCCTTTCTGCCACTAATATCACTCATCCAGTACAGGCCTTTACTGCCTAAATTATTCACAACACCAGTGCTAGCATCTCGACCACCGTCCATTGTGAGGTTTAATTTTGAACTAGCTGCGGTGGCAGAGTCAATAATATTTGCAGAAGTTAACAAGGCTGCCCAATCCGCTTGGGTTGGCAGGCGAAAGCCAGTTGGACATGGGTTGTTTGGACCACCTAACCCTTGCCAGAAAAGATCATCACTATTTGGATCAAACCAATCATATAGAGCAGATCCACTTGTATAAAAATTTGCACCTGAACTTGGAGGATCAATTGTAGTTGGTCCAGCAGTTATGCCACTTCCTGAGAGTTGATGTCCGTCGGTACTTCTGCCCCATTGATAATACCCACCAGGACTTCCAGGTGCTGGAGCTCCAAGATTTTTATTAAGCCAACATTGTTTTTTATCGGGACTAAAGACAGTTAGGTATGTTGTTGTTGCATCGTTTCCATAACCGACAATGGAAGCAGATTCACAGGGAGTGCCCACATTAACGCTAACGGCTCTGGCCGTATTGTGAAATTTACCTGTCGCCTTGACCACTCCCACTACAGAGGTTGCGTCAGCACAACTAGCCCTCTCAGTTTCAGTTTTCCAAAAAGAAATTTCAAACGAACTACCCTGCCCCAAAACATTATCTATATTGTTTATGTTGCTGCCAGGATCGCTACTTCCTAACTCAACACAAGGACCATATGTAATAAATTCAGGAACTTCTTGAATTTTAATTTTCGCATTCACAAGATTTGCACGATTTATTGCTTCAATTGCCCATTGAGTTCCTCCGTCCGCAATTTGATAGGCTTGCACAGAAAACTGAGTTGAGCTAGCATTTTTTTTCTGAATCACTTCTACTGAGGCTATCCCAACTGCAATTGTCAACATCATCGAAAGAATAATCAATGAAAAGGCTAGGATTGATCCTTTTTTATTTTTTTTTATGCTTTTTTCGATTGACATTTTGTTTTTATTTCTTATTAAGATAATACTATTGGTAGTTTATAGCCAAGCTCTGATAAATAACATTATTAAAATCATACCATGAAAATATTGGTTTGAAAAATTTACTTTCTCCCCAAATTTTTTAGGGCCAACTTAACTCTCTGTCCAACATCTTGTATTTCCGGAGAAATTTCTTTCAAAGTCTCACGGGCCTGAGAAGCAGAATAACCCATTGTCACCAAAGCCTCCAGGGCATCACTGTCTGAAACAATCTGAGCTTTTTCATGCATCGGAATGTCGGATATCTTATTTTTAAGCTCCAAAATAACTCTTTGCGCAATTTTCTTACCAACTCCGGAAACTCTCGTCAAAATAGCTGGGTCTTCATTTAAAACTGCCGTACGAACTGTTCTAGGATCAGCAATTGCAAGAATTCCAAGTGCTGCTTTTGGACCAATTCCAGAAATTGAAATCAAAAGCTCGAACATTTCAAGTTCGTCAAACTCCACAAAGCCGTACAGCGCCAAGATATCCTCTCTAACATAGGTATGAATATATACTTCAATATTGGTTTTTCCAGCAATCATCCCGAGAGTATGCGTTGTCACGAAAACCTTATACCCCACTCCATTAACATCAATAACCACATATGAATCACGAATAAAATCGATTGTCCCTGTAAGTTTTGCTATCATATATATTCATAGAACATGAAACATTGAATATGGAACATGAACTTGCAAAAAAATTATCTTAACAAAAAACACTAACTCCTTGTTTTACATTTACGGGCTCACTGAAACAGTTTTTGAGTCGCTGGCCTGATTTCCTTGTTTGTCAGTAACAATTGCCTTAACTTCGATTGACGTAGTTCCCACAGCTGGAGCATAAGAAATTTGATAAGGATCTGAGCTAGAAGATCCGGCATCATTACCATTTACTGAAAAAGAAACCTTGCTTACCTCATATGGCGCATTAACACTGGCGCTAATGGTCATACCACCGGAGATACCACCGGAAGCTGAAACAGAAATTTTTGGTTGATTGGCAGCTGAAAAATCTGATTTTTTGCAATCATCTGTTGGTGGCGGATTATTTTTACTACTTTTTCCCTCACCCTTTAGCCAATCTTTTAAACCCTTTTCCCAATTGCTATATTGTGGGTCGTTTTTTGGGTCCTTTGGAGCATCGCCCCTTGGATCATCCTTATTGACATAGTAAAGAATATCGTGAATGTCAGCAAAATCCTTTTTTTCAACATCATTTGATGGACAAGCATCGGTTGCCAAGCAATAATCATTTTTGCTGCCTGGAATTTTGCAAACTTTCAAATTATCTTGCTTATTAACCTCTCCATTGAGAATCGGTTTTCCAGCATCTTCTTTTTCATATTTTGGAAATTGCTCAATTGGAGTGTTGGTCAAGGCTTGATTCATGAAAGCTCTCCAAATCGGCGCTGCTACTACAATGCCATCTGCTCCAGTTTTCATGGACGTATTATCGTTATTCCCAACCCAAACTCCAGCAACAAGCGACGGAGTAAAGCCCATTGCCCAGCCATCCTTAAATTCATTAGTCGTACCGGTTTTTGCAGCCACGGGACGATCAGTAAATTTGAAAGGATTATTGTCACCAAACACTGGGGCACGATAATCATTTGTTGACATAATATGGTCAAGCATCGCAACATATTTTTCCTCAACTACCCGCTGGCCCTCATCTTGCTTATATTCTTCCATTAATGTGCCGTCCTTGTCTTGAATTTTCAAAATTACAGTTTCATTATGATGAATTCCGCCAGTTGCCAATCCGCCATAAGCATCAACATGATCAAGCAAGGTCACTTCGCCCCCTCCCAAAACTAACGATAATCCATAACGTTCAGGTTGATTAAGACCCTTAATACCAAGACTTTTTGCTAAGTTAATTGAGCTAGCAACCCCTGCCAGATAAAGAGTCTTAACTGCTGGAACATTGAGCGACATCGCCAAAGCATTTTTCATTTGCAGAGGTCCATGGAATTTCCCATCATAATTTTGTGGCGTATATTCTTTTCCCAAAGCATCGGCTCCGAAATTCGTTGGCACGTCATAAAGCAACGTTTCCGGAGTATATCCTTTCGTGAAGGCAGTTAGATATACATATGGCTTAAAAGATGACCCTGGCTGACGATTGCGAATACTAGTATTGTCCTGCGGTTCAAATTTACAAGTTTTTCCAGATATACATCCCTGGGGTTCTGACTTTCCAAAATAATTTTTACTGCCAACCATTGCCAAAATTTGTCCGGTTTTTGGATCCATCGCAACCAGTGCCGCATTGTTAGCATTTTGAGCGATGTTTTTTGCAGCTCCCTCGGTGATTGCTTTTTCGGCAGCTTGTTGCTTGTCCCAATCAAGCGTCGTATAGACTCTCAATCCTCCCTGTTCTACTGCTTGTTCGCCATATTTTTGATTCAAATAATCTTTCACAAACATCACGAAGTGTGGAGCTGAAATATTATCTTGTTTTGGACTTATAGCCAAAAGTACATCTTCATTTTTTGCTTCGTCTGCTTGATCCTGAGTTATATATCCCTGATTGACCATTTTTTGCAAGGCTGACTTTTGCCTGGCAATCAAATCTGTCTTATGTGAACCAAAAGGAGAATAGTATGTTGGGGCGTTCGGAAGTGCAGCCAACAGAGCGGCCTGCGCTAGTGTCAAATCCTTGGAAGATTTGCCAAAAAAAGTTTGGGATGCTGCCTCAATCCCATAGGCACTTGATCCATAAGGAATCTGATTGAGATACATTCCAAGAATATCATCTTTTGAATACTTCTGTTCAAGCTCTATAGTTAAAATCAGCTCCTTAATTTTTCGCGTAACTGTTTTTTCATTTGTTAAAAAAGAATTCTTAATAAATTGCTGAGTAATTGTTGATCCGCCTTGAGCTGCCCCTCGCTTGAGGATATCATTATAGGCTGAACGCAGAATTGACTTATAGTCCAGGCCGTGATGAGTGTAAAAGGTTTGATCCTCTAAAGCAATGGCGGCATATTTAACGTTATCTGGAATTTGATTGAAAGGAACAATCGTTCTTTTTTCTTCACCATGAACATCATACAAAAGATGCTGTCCACTGCGATCATAGATTTTTGTCGATTGAATGACCAATTTTGCATCCACAGCAGTTGCGCTTGGTAAATCTTTTGCAAAATAAAGAAAAACGCCAACGATAAAAAGAACCACCACCAAAAAAAGGCCAAGCACTATTTTTCCTACAAACTTCCACTTATCTTCTGCTGACATATTATTAATTTTTTTGAAATTTTGCGAGATAAAAACTGGCTTCATAATGTATCTAGTAAATATAAATATAATTATACTCTTATTTTCAAAGTTGCTCCAGTATACACGAATTTCATTATTAATCAACAATTTTTCAAAGGTTAATTTGAGCCATACGCAATATATGATTCTAATCAAAAGGTCATGTCTGAATTTTTACGAGCTTGTTTGCTTTTTAGGCAACATGAGCGACAACGAATCTTAGAGCCTGCTGCGAATCTCATGTCGAGTTGAAATTTGAAAATTCAGTCTGAGCACCAACGAAAGGTTGGTCACCCTCTGGGTGAAAAAGCCTGAAAATTGAGAAGGGCTATCGAGATAACCCGACGAGATTTGAAGGTTTTGCAGCCGGAATTTTCAGATTTCAGCCGACAAGAGCATTTTTTTGTTTTATCCAT
>CAIJXA010000111.1 GCA_903824515.1 uncultured bacterium | reverse complement strand
TTTAGAAAGAAAATTAAAATATTTTTTCAAGGTTGGGAAAGAAAATTCGCTAATACTTGCGAGCTCGCTACTCTCAATCATATTACCAATTTGCAGGGCAAGTGCTTTGATTAAATTATTTAGTTTATAATCATCAATCAAACCCAAGATATCGCGGACATCCCGCAAAAAATAAGTATTATAAATATTCTTCAAAACTTCTCGCTTGGTTTTTTCGTCACTTGCTAAGACAACTTGGGGATAACCGCCGAAAGTCAAATAGTCTTCATAATATTTTCGAAAAGTTAGCATTTCCTCAACTGACAATAGCGGGCTTTTCTTTGAATTTTTTAAATCAATTTTTTCTTTTTCATATACAACCGCGTAGCTCGCATCTTTCGATAACAAATATTCATAAAAATCGAATTGGTACATCTGAAGTACGAAAATTCTTCCCACCAAAAAACGAATAGCCTTGATGGTTAAATCCGTTGCAGAAGATCCAGAAATCAAAATTTTTGTTTCATAAGTATCATACAAATATTTGAGCAGCTTTCCACCCTGTTTGGCATATTGAAACTCATCAATAAAAACATATTTATTACTGGCGACATATAATTGGGCAAAGCGTTTAATGTTATTTTCAAACAAAGAAAGCACTTCCTGATCTTCGAAATTCAAAAAGATTTTTTTTTCTGTTTTTAGCGATTCGAAAACTTTTTTCAACACGGTTGTTTTGCCACACTGACGCGGGCCAACAATGGCCAAAATCTCCCTTCTTTTCAAATAGCCCAAAATGTCGTCTTCAATTTTCCGCTTTATGTACATATAATTAGCCCGTTTACGCTATAATTAAACTACCCTATCATTTTAGCATAATGCTTTTTTATGTCAATTCCATGCATTCACCCTTGCATCTTTTCGGCCACGTGTGCCGTCCAATAATATTTGTCCGTGTTTTTTGGGGTTTTCCATTGCATACCTTTTAAAAATTAGAAATCTGATTTTGGATTATATTAATCAAACTAAAGAAATCTTATATGTGCTTATGCTATACCCAAACAACTTGATTTATAAAATATCTTTTTGTCATGCTGAACTTGTTTCAGCATCTTGATTACAGGCAGTATTGTGAGGTTAAGGGAATAGATCCTGAAATAAATTCAGGATGACACACTATAAGTTCAGTATTATACATAAAAATTATTCGAGTGAAACTTTCCATAGCACCTCAAACAATTCCCTCATCATCTTCACAATATAAACATCCTCAACAATCACTGCCAATGGGGCTTCGGGTTGCCAAATTATCAGCTTATTGGCATACAGCATAAACGAAGACCTGAAAGGATTTGCCACTTTCAAAAATCGCGTTTCTCTTTTTTCTCGACTGTCCCTTACTTTGAGCGCATCCGCCGTACCACTCGGAATAGTCAGCACCTTGATGAACACATTCTTTTTCAATCGCTTGCGTATCCAATTATTTTCAATGTCCCAAGAAACAAACTCGATAAAATCGCCGGACGATCCGCAAAATTGAATTTCTTTATTTTCCTCTTCCACTGATTGATTGAATATTTTCACATATTGCTCTTTGCCTTTCAGCACTTTTATCTTGGTAGTGCCCTCACCTTGATGATAAAAAGCCATCAACTCTGGCAAATCCAAAACCAATCCTTCATCAACTTTAGAAAGCTGCTTTTTCTTTTTTCTGAGCGCTTCAAGCACGGAGCTTGGCGACTCGACCATAAATTTTCTGGAATATTTTTCTTTTTGCGAAAATTTCACCAAGTTATTTTTTTCCAATGATTTTATCAACTTGTAAACATTGGGTCGCGAGATGCCAAGATGCTTGGCAACCTCAGAAAGCTGAGCTGGTCCGAGCTTCAAAGATATCACATACAAATCAGCCTCCAGATCGCTGAGTCCCAATTCTTTCAAGGAGGTGTATAAATTTTTATACTTTTCGTTTTTTTCCATTTGGCTTTGGCGTAGCTATAATTATAAGTTAAGTGTATATCAGAAATATACATTTGTCAATATTATGCTATTCTTGAGCCATAAAGTCTTGACAACGGTGTATCTTTATGCTAACATATCCTGTTAAAGAAGTTTTTTTACAACCTAACTGGAGACAACCATGAAAAAATATCAACAACTCATATTAACGACGGCAGGCATTCTATCATTGATACTAATCCTCCTTACCGATTCTTTCCCAAAAGAAGAAATGTTGCGACTTGATTTTGTGATTTTCGTTAATGGAACACTTTGGATAAGTTCAATTTGGCTAAGCTGGATTTTCATTAAACTGCTAAGCAAGAAAAATCGAAAACAAATGTTTGATGAATTAGCAGAAGAATCAGAACCAACAGAAAAATTTCCAAATTTTAATCCTGAAGAAGATTATGCATTATTTTATGCAATCGAAAAAACCAGGCAAGAAATTCCGAAAATTATTTCGAATACATTTTTAATTCTTCTTTCCATTGTTCCGTTGATGGTGTTCGGGGTTTTGGTAGAAGTTATGACAGAAATAATAATAGCTTCGTTATTGGTAAGTTATCATTTAATCTTACTGGCTTCGTGCGTATTTCCTTTATTAACCCTGCTGGTTATTATCTTTTTGATTTACTCTCTTACTTCTAACTTAACAAAATGCAGTATGCAATTCAAAAAAATAGTTAACTCAATGCGAAGGAGCCTAATATGAGAACCGTTTACTGTGATCAAACACCGGTATTAGCAGCAACTCAACTTTCAAAAATGTCACAATCTTTCGACTCCTGCTTAAATAAAATAAGCGGGGAAAATCAAAGAGTTTTCGGAACTGAAAATTTCAAAGAATTGCAAGGAACGCTTGTTTATTTTTTTGTTGATGAAGAAAATCATACTAGGGACACTGGTTTTTTTGGAGAAGTTATTGGAATAATTTTTCAAAAAGACAAGGACACCAAACGTGAAGAATATGAAGTGATAATCAAGACTTCTTTCGGTGATTTAGCCACCCCGAAATATGCAGATAACCCTTGGACGCTAATAAGAAATAAGCCTAAAAAACTCCATGGTTTCGCTTTATTCGAAAATAAGAAAATTAAATTTTCAATTTCAACCTAACAAAAAAAGCCCCGCCATATCATTTGGTTGGGGTTTTATTTTTATCTAAAAAGTTTGTTTCCGAATTTTTCCTATAAACTAAAAGCTATTTTAATGTATTTCCTAAAAAGCTAAAGCCTGAGAAGCTATAAGCTATTTGATATTCATCCCCCTTAATGCCGCCACGCGATCCTCAATCGGCGGATGAGTCAAAAAAAGCTTGGAGATTTTTTTACCCTTAAAAGGATTAACAATAAAAAGATGGGCAGTGGCCCGATTAGCAACTTCAAGCGGCTCGCTATTGCCAGAAATTTTTTCCAGTGCCCGTGCCAGACCTTCTGGATAACGAGTAAGCAAAGCTGCATCAGCATCTGCCAAAAATTCACGTTTGCGAGAAATCGCCAATTGCATCAACATCGCAGCAATCGGAGCCAGAATTGAAAGCGCAATGGCCACAATCATCAAAATGAGTTGCAATTGTCCACCTTCACGATCATTGTCCCTGCTGCGCCCACCAAAAATCGTCCAATTGCGAAACCAATCAGCCATCAAGGTCACAAAACCGACCAAAACGACCACAATAGTTGAAAGCAAAATGTCGCGATTGCCAATGTGCGAAAGTTCATGTGCCAGCACGCCCTCCAATTCAGCTTTCTCTAATTTATCAATTATCCCCGTGGTCAAACAAATCACCCCATGTTCTTTATCGCGTCCCGTGGCAAAAGCATTCGGGGCGCTATCCTCAATGATGTAAATTTTTGGAACTGGCAAACCAGCCGTGATGCAAAGATTTTCCACGAGATGATAAATCTCGCGACCTTCCTCGTGCGTCACCTCCTTGGCCTTACTCATTCCCAAAACAATTTTGTCGCTCCACCAATATGAACCAAAACTCATCAGAATTGAGAAAATAACCGCACCATACAAAATTGCGCTATTGCCCATCGCGCCTGCAAAAACATAGCCGACTCCAATCACAAAAACCAAAAAACCTGTGATATAAATCCAGGTTAGGCGCGTATTTTTATCAGCTTGATTATAAATAGTCATAAAGCATGGAACATAAAACATGGAACATACAGCAGAAAAACCCTTTTTGAATTTTTGCTCCATGCTCCATGTTATGTGCTATGTAAGTCTAGAATTGGACATTAACGTTTTCCTTCTCAGCTTCCTTGGCTTCGAAGAATTCGCGTTTCACAAAGCCCAGCATTCCAGCTAACAAATTGGTTGGAAAAACTTCAATTTTGGTGTTGAAGTCGCGCACATTGCCATTGTAAAAACGTCGAGAAGCTTGAATCTTATCTTCGGTGTCAGTCAATTCTCTTTGAAGTTCCAAAAAGTTTTGATTAGCTTTCAGGTCAGGATAATTTTCCGAAACTGCAAACAAAGTTTTCAGCGTTCCAGAAAGCGCATTCTCAGCAGCCTCCTTTTCAACTGGTCCAGTTGCGCCCATCGCCGCCGTTCGAGCAGCAGTCACTTTTTCAAACAATTCTTTTTCGTGAGTCGCATAACCTTTCACAGTGCTAACCAAATTCGGAATCAAATCATGTCTGCGTTTGAGCTGAACATTAATATCACTCCAAGCCTCATCAACTCTATTTTTTAAAGTTATAAGCCCATTATACATCCCGACTAAGGCGAGCACGAGAACCACTAAAATTATGATAATGATTAATCCACTTGTCATAACAATTTTATGCCAACCAACATTGTAGGGATTCCCACCGCATTGGAGGCAAAATTAACTTACCGTATATAATACGCACCTTATGCCCTTTCTCTTACATTTATTATACACCATTTTCCACTACGTCAACAGAGGTGGAAAACTTTCTTAGGGACTAAGTCCCCAATTGGGGACTTAGTCCCTAAGAAAGTTATTTCTATGCTATAATAAGCCTAGCTAATCAACTAATCAAAAAACTTATGTTCAAATTCATCGCCCCTCACGCAATTTTTATCATTCCTATTGTTGTTGGCATTCTGGTGCAAATCGTTAAGTTCGTTTTATATAGCTTAAAGCATGGTTGGGATGTTCGCTATGTTTTTACTCACGGACACATGCCGAGTGCTCATACGGCTTTTGCAATTTCCATCATCACTTCGGTTGGATATTATGAGGGTATCAATGATGGCTCATTTGCGGTCGCCATTGCTTTGGCTTTTTTAATCATTGACGATGCCACTCGTCTGCGCATGCACCTCGGCGATCAAGGACGCTATCTCAACATGCTGGTTGAACAACTCAACATCGACACTGAAAAATACCCACGCCTCAAAGAACGCACCGGCCACCGCATCAGCGAGGTCATCGTAGGCGCCATCCTCGGCTTTGTTTTAACGATGATTTTTATCAAGCTACTAGGATAAAAACTTTATAAACTTATTACAGTATCTTCATATTGATTAAGCAACGACAAGCAGTTATTGACAAACACTATCTTTGGTGATACAATTCTTTTATTAATATAATAGTATTACTAAAAGAAATGAATATTTTTGAATTTGAAAAGAAAATAAAAGACTTGCCATATTTTGAAACCAAAGAATTAAGGCTTATTTTAGGCGCATACTTTACTAAGACAACATTAGTTAACTTGAAAAACTGGATCAAAAAGGGACATTTGATTATGCTTAGGCGAGGATTATATCTAACCGCCGAAGAAGCTCTCAAAAATAATTCTATGGCGCTTGCCACCAAAATTTATCCGCCATCTTATGTAAGCCTAGAAATGGCATTGAGCTTCTATGGAATTATTCCAGAAGCAGTGTTTACGATAACCTCAGTAACCACCAGAAAAACCAAGAGCTTTAAAACACCACAAGGAAATTTTTCTTATCAAAAAATAAAGAAAACGGCTTTCGGCGGTTATGAAGCAAAAAAGGCTGGAAAAATTTCCTTCAATTTAGCCTTACCAGAAAAAGCCATTGTGGATTTTTTCTATTTAAATCGCAATATCTTAAACGGAGAACTCACCCAATTTCAAGGCTATCGCTTCAGCCAAGATTTTAAATATGACAAAAAAAAGTTACTCGCTTTTGCTAAAGTTTTTCAAAATAAAAAAGTTTTATTACTAACTCATAATTTTATTCGACACTATGCTTCCTAACAAAGAATTTTTCAAACAATATGCCCAAGAAAAAAATATTCCCTGGAATGATCGCAACATCTTGCTTGAATATTTGCAAACTCAAATTCTTAAAGCTCTCTCTTTGAGCAAATTTAATGACAGTTTGTCATTTTTAGGTGGCACTTGCCTGCGCTTTGCCCACAGTATTGATCGCTTTTCAGAGGACTTGGATTTTGATTTGCTAAAAAAACCAAACTTTAATTTGAAAAAACTGGCTGAGGAAATCAGCAAGCAACTTGAACTGCAAGGTTTTCAAGTGGACACTAGAATAAAAACCACCGAAAACATTCATATTGTTTTTTTCAAGTTCAAAAATGTTCTGCGAGAATTTGGACTCAGTGTTCCCAAAGACGAAAAAATTCTGATCAAGTTTGAAATTGATTTTGATCCCTATAAAAATATCCAAACTGAAACGAAATTTGCCGACAATTTCAATGAGCGTTTCCCAATGTTGGTCAATACCCTCGAAACGCTCTTTGCGCAAAAAGTCATCGCCATCATTTTTCGTCCCTATCAAAAAGGACGGGATTTTTATGACTTGATTTGGTTTTTGAGTCAGCGAAACCTCGAACCAAATTATGCCATCTTCAAAGAAAAAAAGTTACCCATCAAAAATCGCCTTGAGCTGATTGAGTTTTTGGAAACTCAATCAAAAAAAAGCGACCTGCCACTGGCCGTCAAAGATGTGGAAAGATTTTTGTTTTATCCCCAACAAGCCCAATGGATTTTGAAGTTGCCGCAGTATTTGGAGGGGTTCAAGAAATAATACCAAATTAACTAAAACACTGTTAGTTTCAAGGAGGCTCAACCTCCATTATGGAGGTTGAGCCTCCAACGTCTATCTACCATTAATTAAGTTAATTCTGTATAACACCAACCTTTGGATGAAGTTTCAACCCTATTTTGAAGCGAATAAATTTCCTATTTCTTTTTTGATTCCATGTCCGCTGCAATGCTTCAACATCCCCAGATATGCTTGCAGACTTTGATCAAAATATTCAGCTGAAATTAAGTCCTCTTCGAGATTTAAAAATCCTTGACTTATTTTTCGCATGATTCTTCTTTTTGTTTTTGTCCTCAGAACGAGGTGGCCTGGAAAGATAACATATCCAAGAAAATCAATGCCTTGACGATATTTCCTGATTATTATTTTATCCTCATGCAATTTTAGTTTTAATACCGCTCTTAAAAATTCTTCGATGAAAACAATCAAATTTTTCAAGTATTCCTGGCGCTCACTAATCACAATAAAGTCATCACTATATCTTAGATAAAATCTATCCTTTAAGGCATGCTTCATGAACTGATCGATT
>CAIJXA010000110.1 GCA_903824515.1 uncultured bacterium | reverse complement strand
TTAAATACAAATGAATACGGATTCGTACATTCGTACAGATTCGTAGTTCGTAGAGAAAAACATGAAAGTACGAGCATCCGTAAAAAAAATATGTGCCAAGTGTAAAGTTGTCAGACGCCGAGGACGCGTTTATGTGATTTGTTCAACGCCAAAACATAAACAAAGACAAGGATAATTTAACAAGCTTATTAGGCATTAGCTTGTTAGTTTGTTTTAGAAAGAGATTTTATCTTCTAAAAAGCTAAAAAGCTAAAAGCTATAACCTGATTTTATGATACGTATTTCCGGAATAAATTTGCCAGATGAAAAAATAATTGAAGTTGCCTTGACTTATGTTTTTGGCATTGGCCCTTCTACGAGCAAAAAACTTTTGAAAAAACTTGAAATTGATCCTAAGACCAAAACCAAGGTTTTGTCACCAGAACAAGCAAACAAATTGCGAGATGAAATTGAAAAGAAGTATAAGGTTGAAGGAGAACTCAAGCATGAAGTGAAAATGAACGTGAAACGCTTGAAAGAAATTGGAAGCTATCGAGGCTCTCGTCATCAAAAAGGACTTCCTGTGCATGGTCAACGAACAAAGACCAACAGTCGAACTGTTCGTGGAAATGTTAGAAGAACAATGGCTAGTGGAAGAAGAACAGAATCAAAAACATAGATTTGAAGTAAATTTTATTTTGAAAGGGAATATTTTAATTTAAAGAACGTATAAAATTTTCAATTTTCAATTTTCAATTTTCAATCAATTTTCAAATGTCCCAATTTTCAATTTTGAAATTAAGGCATTAGAAATTGTTTAGAAATTAGAAATTAGAAATTAGAAATTGAGATAAGCTATGGTTGAGGATATCAAAAAAACGCAGGACATCTTTGAGGCAGTTGCTGCTGAAAAAGAAGGCACTGAAGAAAAAAAGGTGGTTGAAGTCGCTGAAGCTGACTCGAAGAAAAAAAAGAAAAAGCTCAAAAGGCAGATTCTGAAAGGGCAGGCTCACATTAAATGCACCTACAATAACACTATGGTGATGATTTCTGATTCAAATGGTGCGATGTTGGCTTGGGCAAGTTCTGGTCTGCTTGGTTTTAAAGGTGCCAAGAAAGCAACTCCATATGCTGCAACTCAGGTTGTGCATGATGTTACGGAAAAAGTGAAAAAATATGGCGTTCAAGAATTGGAGGTTTTTGTCAAAGGTGTTGGCAGTGGACGTGAATCATCGATCAGGTCTCTGGCAAACAAGGGTTTCAATTTGATTGCAATCAAGGACATGACCCCGATTCCTCACAACGGTTGCCGACCAAAGAAACCACGACGTATATAACATATAACAGAATAAACACGAAATAAAACAGAAACACACAGAGACACGGAAAAGAGAATTAAAAATTCTGTGTCGTTCCGTAAACTTCTGTGTAATTCTGTAAAGTAATAATATTATGGCTAGAGATTTATTAGGATCAAAATGTAAGAGGTGCCGTCGCTCAGGGGAAAAACTTTTTCTCAAGGGTGATCGTTGCAATACTGCGAAATGCGCAATGGTTAAGCGGCCGTATGCTCCAGGTGTTCATGGCAAGAGAATGTCACGAGGACTAAGTGAATTTGGCAAACAACTAGCGATGAAGCAACGCATCAAGCGCATGTATGGAATTTTGGAAAGACAATTTCGCAAGCACTATGAAGAAATTGAAAATAAACCAGGCGTGACCGGAGATCTTCTGATGGCAAGACTTGAACTTCGATTGGATAACGTGGTCCGCAAAATGGGATTTGCTCTTTCTCCAATTCAGGCTCGTCAAATGGTTAATCACGGAGCATTTTTGCTCAATGGGAAAACCGTCACGATTCCTTCATATGAAGTTAAGCTTGGTGATGTGATTAGCATTAAAGAGTCAAAGAAGGGTAAAGCATATTTCACAAATCAAATTCAATTGATTAAAAATAAGAAAGATTTTCCACGCTGGATTCAATTTGATCAGACAGTAATTGAGGGAAAAATTGTTTCTTTGCCAGCCAGAGAAGATGTCGGCATCCAGGTTGATCCTCAGATGGTTGTTGAGTCCTATTCTCGATAAGTTTATTTTTTGTTTTTTTAACTTCATTAACTAAAAACGTTTGGTTTGTGGAAATGTTTCCATGAGCTTCTCGTTCAAAAGAGGATATGCAGACAGTGTCACTTCCTCAGAAGCCAAAATACACACCGATTAATGACGAAAGTGGTAAATTCGAAATCATGGGATGCTACCCAGGATATGGAATGACCCTTGGAAATGCGCTTAGACGCGTTTTGCTTTCTTCACTAAAAGGGGCAGCTGTAACTTCTGTTAAAATCAAAGGTGTTTCACATGAATTTTCAACTCTCGACGGAGTGATGGAGGATGCTGTTCAGATTATTCTTAATTTGAAAAAAATTAGATTTCGATTGCATACAGATGAATCAGTCAAAGTCAGCTTGAAATTCAAAGGTGAGGGAAAGGTGACTGCTGCAGCAATCAAAGGCTCTTCAGAAGTTGAAGTTGTCAATCCTGAGCAGATTATTGCCACAATTACTGATAAAAAAGTTGAGTTGGAAATGGAATTGGAAGTTTCAAACGGTCTGGGTTATGTTCCAATCGAACAACAAGAGCGTGGCGAAAAAGAAATTGAAGTTATTGCAATTGATGCAGTTTACACTCCAATTCGTCGCGTGAACTATGAAGTTGAGAACATGCGTGTCGGAAAAAGAACCGACTACAATAAGATTACCCTTGAAATCGTGACTGATGGTAGCATCACGCCGCAAGAAGCATTTTCAAAGGCAGTAGTTTTGTTGGTTGAACAATTCTCAGTGCTTGGGGGAATTGAAGTGGTTGAAGCGAAATCAGTAGAGTTATTCCAGGAAGCTGAATTGGTTCAAGAAACTGAAGTTATTGAAGCCAAGGAAGAAGAATTAGATCCACTTAAAGTCAAAGTGACTGAACTTAAAAATCTTTCAACGCGAACACTTAATGTGCTTGAAACTAACAAAATTGCAAAAGTTAAGGATATTGTTAAACATACGGAAGATGGCCTGAAAGGTTTGGAAGGAATGGGTGACAAGGGCATCAAAGAAATTAAAAAGTCAATTGGTGAACTTGGTCTCACCTTAAAACAGTAATAAGAATATGAAACATTTAGTCAAGGGAAGAAAATTTAGTAGAGTGAAAAAAGTGCGAACAGCCTTGTTCAAGACATTGATTGGCAGTTTTATTGTGAAAGAAAAAATTACTACTACGGAAGCAAAGGCCAAAGAAATTAAGCCAATGATTGATAAAATTATCACCAAAGCGAAAAAAATCTCAGCTGATGAAACAAAGAGAGTTGCAATCATGCGAGATTTGAGAAAAGAAATTCCATTGATGGCTGTCAAAAAGCTTTCAGGAGAGTTCACTGCAAGATTTTCATCTCGCACTAGTGGATACACTAGAATTTTGAAAATTACTCAGCGAAAAAGCGATGGTGCGAAAATGGCGATAATTGAATTTGTATAATAAATCGCGTAACGCAAATCGCGTAACGCATAACCTGTATAACGTAAAATTGATGTAAAAGACGTATGAGGCAATGAGTTTAGGCTCCACGTTTTGCGCTCCACGTTTCAAGAATAATTATGAACAGACAATATCATCTCTTTGATGCTCAAGGAAAAGTTCTCGGACGCCTGTCGACTGAGATTGCAAAAGTGCTTAGCGGCCGAAACAAAGTTGACTATACTCCACACATTGATGGAGGTGATTTTGTGGTGGTTATCAATGCAAGCCAGATTCGAGTGACCGGAAGAAAATTAACCGACAAGATTTATCACAGTTTTAGTGGATACCCAGGGGGGATCACTGCGATTGCCTTTCAAGACTTGCTTGCAAAGGATCCGCGCAAAGTGATTCAAAATGCTGTTTATGGAATGCTTCCAAAGAATAAGTTGCGAGACAAGATGATGCTTCGCTTGCATGTTTATGGCGAAGCAGCGCATGAGCACAAGAATATTGAAATCACACATTAAAATTTATCGCATAACGCATAACGTGGAACGCGTAACGTGAAAAGTTTTCATACTTTACGCTCCAAGTTCCACGCTTCACGTTTCACGAACTATATATGGCAGTAAAAAAAGAAGCAAAGACGACAACGACCAAAAAAGTAAAAAAGGCGGCTCCGGAAGTTACTGAAAAAGTAGCAGCTGTTAAAGCTGAAAAGAAATCAGTTGAGGAGGTTTATTTTTACGGAGTTGGACGTCGCAAGGCCTCAGTGGCGCAAGTTCGCTTGTTTGCCTATGACAAGGCAACTGATTCTGACTTTGTGATCAACAAGAAAAAACTGAAGGACTATTTCCCAGTTGCCAACTTGCAAAACACTTTCTTGGCCCCACTGAAAGCCGTGGGACTTTATGGAAAGGTTCGCGCCACCGTTTTGGTGCGAGGTGGCGGAGTGACTGGTCAAGTTGAAGCTGTGCGTCTTGGAATTTCCAGGGCTTTGGTGAAATATGACGAAACTTTCAAGAAGACTTTGAAGGAACTTGGATATATGACTCGTGATGCCAGAGAGGTTGAACGCAAGAAACCAGGTCTCAAAAAAGCCCGCAAATCTCCACAGTGGGCAAAAAGATAGCAATCTTTTTGGCCAATGTGGACAGGAAAGGGGTCGGGAAAAACTGGGTTTTCCCGTGGCGGAAGCACTGAAACCGCTGGGTTTCAGGGAGCGAAGCGACTCCTCAGTGGGCGAAACGATAAAAAAAGCGCCTTCGGGCGTTTTTTCTTTTTGGTCACTGTGAGAAAAGGGGTCGGGAAAAACTGGGTTTTCCCGGGGTGGAAGTATTGAAACCGCAAGGTTTCAAGGAGCGCCTAGCGCGACGCAGTGGTGCAAAAAGATAGTTTATCTCTTGCATGCATTTTCTTCAAAAACGCCTTATTTAAGGCGTTTTTTGGTGGTGAGAAAAGTTTTCCACGTGCTATTGCGGTTGAAATCAATCGGAGTATAATAAAAGCATTAAATACTAAAATTTTTTTTATGAAAAACAAAGAGTTGTTCAACCAAGTGATGGTCGTGATATTTGCGGTGATTGCTTTCATTTTCACGGTCAGTTATGCTTTCAGTCAATATCTGGAAATGCGAAAAATCAACGTGCAGGATCTTTCCGTCTGGAATGCCTGCGTGGAAAATTCTAATCTGGGCGACCGAGCCTATGAATTTTGTCGAGAGAAAAGCAGTGAAAACTATTTGCTTAAAGAGCATTTTGATTGGAACTAAATTAGCTTTTAGCTTCGTTAGCTTTTGGGCTTTAGATAATACTCACAAGAATTTTAGCTTCTAGCTATACAAAAAACGCTTATTTTAAGGCGTTTTTTTAGTGTTAAGAATTTTTGTATTTTTGTAATAATTTTGTAATTTTGTAGGAAGAACTAGTTTGCAACTGGCGTCGGAGTTGTGGTTGTTTGTCCGGGGAATAACCCTTGCAATAGGGTGGTTTTTTCTGGAAATTCAATTGTGTTGAGCACATTTGCACCGTCAGAATTTGTGTCGATGAAGTAAATCAGTCCGTCGGAATTGTTGTTGGTGATTTGCGAATTATTTGAATTTAATTTCAATAGATCCATTAAATTGCGATGATCTCGTTGATCGGTCTCAATGAATTTAATCTGCTTGCCAGTTGAAAAAATGACATGTTCATAGTCACGAGACCATTGGATGTTAGTCATGGTTTCAGAATAGCGCGTGATTGGCAGGATTTCATTTTCGCTGCGCATCGGTTGCACGTCCCATTTTCGGACAAAATAGGCATTTATCTCATGGTCATTCCAGTAAAGAAGTTTTTTTCCATCATCAGAAAATTGTGAGCCGATGGCATTGCTGGAAAGTTCTTGAAAATAGTCATTACTCTCGCCCTGATTGTAGACATATAGATCATGACTAGGATTAAGAAAAACCATCCTGTCTTTGTCATAGACAATAATTTGATAGTTTGGGTCGCTCATGTGCGACGGCGGCGAGACTGTAATTTGAGACGGATTATCAGTGCCGTCCGTGTTGGTTTTGTATACAATGCCTGCTGGAAGTTGGAAATAGTATAGTCCGCTGGAAGCAAGTTCATAGCTGGCGATATTTTTGGCGACTTGACGAATTTCAGTCGGTGAGTCAAGGTCAATGCGAAAAAGATTGCCGCCTGACATATAAAAAAGCGCATTTTTTGTTTTTGGATCCCAACGCACGTGAGAAAGATCATCGCTGTGAACAAGGTCTTGCAAGTTAAGCACTTGATCAGCCGGAATGTCTGCAATGAGGTAGTTCTTTTTTTGAGTGTCTTTTCTGATGGTAGGAATTATGATGCGATGAGATTGGGGTGTCCACTCAATGTTCTCTTTTTCATTGTCAGTGAAAACATATTCATTTGAACTGAAGATTTTTTCAATAGAATTGTCTTGAGCGGTGACAACGCTGACGGTGAAATCGTTCTCATTTTGCTGCGCCACTGCGGTGAGGTTTTTTCTTGGTGAGACAAAGAATCGCAAAGCGCCTGGGGTGGCGTAGTTAGTTTTTTTGTAGTCATTCTTGGTTAAAACTACATTCCAAAATTCAGTTGAAATTCCACTGTGGACCGAAATCTTTTTTGACCAAGTGGCGTAATCTGGAGATTTGACTTCCAGTAAATAATCACCTGGCGCAATGCCGTCAATGTGATAAGAATTATTCAGCCTGTTTAATTTTTTCGAAGAATATAAAACATTATTGATATAGACGTCGGAGTCTAGGGGTGTTGTTTTCATTGATATTGATCCACCATAGATAAAAACGCCTCGTTTAAAATTGAAGCGATAGCCAAACGCATAGCCTATGATGACCGCTGAGACAACCCAAAAGAGCACAAAAAGTGTCCACCAGAATATCTTTTTTGGTATTTCTGAATCTTCCATACTGGTTCTGATTATAGCTCCTAATAATCAATTTGTCCATCGCCCATGAGTTGCTTTCATTTCGCAGCGAGTGACGCAGCAAAAGGTGATTTGCCTACGAGGCTTGACACGTCGCTCACGAGTGACATGTCTTGCCTCGTGAGCCCGTAGGGTCCAGGGCAAATCCCAGAGGTATTAATACCCCTTTAATTTTTGTTATTCCGGACTTGATCCGGAATCTCGAGCTTAAAAGCACCAAACTTACTGCAACGAAGATCCTGAAACAAGTTCAGGACGACATGTTTTTTTATGGTAATCTTGTTGTAAATGTAAAATAAATGTATAATATTAATATGTAAGGTAAACTTTAAAATAAATTTTTAATATGCAATTAGAAAAAATCTTTCACAGTTTTGGTTTGTCTGCTTCACTGGCTGAGTTAGTGACGGTGCTTTTGGTGATGCTGGCAATTGCGGTAATTCTTTGGCTTGTTGTTGGGAAAAAACGGCTCCATAATTCCGTTATGAATATTTATCTTTCTTTTGCGCTGGTGCAAGTTTTGCCAGTAAATTTAATTAGTACAAGTAAAAATTTATCAGTTCTAATCTTCTTAATTTTACTAGTAGTCCTAACCTTAATCGGAAATTATACTTTCGATATCGGTCTTTCTGGCTCGGGGCTGGCGTATTGGCAGATTTTTCTCATGAGTTTCTTTGAAGTCGGCGTTGTTTTTAGCATCGCAGCTTCTTTCCTGGGTGATAAGCAACTTTTGCAGTATGTTTCCAAAGATGCCCTGTTTTATTTCACTTCTCCTTGGGCTAAGTTTACTTGGCTAGCCCTGCCACTGTTGTTTTTGATCTATATTAATAAGAGTAATGACTAGCAATTTTGTCATGGGTTGACTTAATTTTTGATTAAGATATAATTAAAAACGTTATATTATTCTCCAATATTTCATGGGTACATAGCTCAGTTGGTAGAGCAACGGCCTTTTAAGCCGATGGTCGGGGGTTCGAATCCCTCTGTACCCACCAGATAAAAAAAGAACACTTTAGTGTTCTTTTTTGGTGGGCACAGAGGGATTCGAACCCATCTTGATGGCAAGGCGGACAGAAGCTAAGCTTGACAAAATACGAAAATAAGACTATAATTTGAAGTTAGTCAATAATTTTGTATTTTATCAATCTAGGGTCAAATGACTCGTAAAAAAAGGAGATAGCGGGATGAAAAAAGTATTTTTATCCATGGTGCTTGCATTGTTGTCTATTGCTTACTCAAACAATGCTATGGCGGAAAAAGTGTTGAAGTCCTTCAATGTTGGAGGAGCTAAAACACTCTTTGTTCAGAATTTATTTGCCAATGTCACCGTCAGGGCTAGCAACGGAAGCACTGCAAATGTTGCAATGTCTGGTGATAAGAATTTGATATCAGACATCATCATCAGCCAAGACGCTCAAGGCAACATTCGTATTGCCGGGAAAAAGAACAATTACAACCAAGTAACTATTGAGAGTAACTCTGGTTGTAAATCTGTTTCAATAACAAGCAATAATGTCGTTGTTTCTGGAGGAGACCTTGTTATTGTGAATGGGAAAGTTATTAAGGGAGGAGACCTTGTTATTGTGAATGGGAAAGTTATTAAGGGCGGAAATGAAAAAGTTGAATTGGTCAACATTGAAGTTGTTGTGCCAAAGGGAACAAACATCAATGATTTCCATACTAAACAACTCGTGGTTTCTGGACTAAATGGCAAAGTGAGTGCTAGTTTGCTTGGGCAGGACAAGCTAAATGTTACTCAAGCAAATGGTATGTATCTCGAATGTTCTGAACAGTCCACGTGCCGAGTTTCCCAGGCTATTGGTGGTTTGCATCTCGATGCATCGGATCAATCCAAAATTTCGATTTCGGGAACCAGTTTGCTCAATGTTCATGCTGAAGCTCGTGGACGAAGCGAAATAGGCATCACTGCCAATTGTCGTGATTTCCTTGCTGAAGCTAGCGGAGAAAGCGAAATCATTCTACATGGCCATGCGAGTGGAAGAATTAGTAAGAGTTCTTCTGGTCAATCGGAAGTGTCTGTTGAATAACAGATCTCTTAGTCAATAAAGAACCGAAAGTGGCATTGTCATGAGTAGGTTCATTTTTTATTCTCCCAAAACTCCAACCCCTCTGGATTTTTTCTATTTTGAATTTTAATCGAGAACTGTTCTCAACAGAACTTTTCCCCTGAATCAGCTCAAAAAGCAAAAAGCGCTTTGGCAGGCAACTAAAAATCCAAAAATACATTCAAAAACGCCTTAATTAAGGCGTTTTATTAGCTATACTGTCATTATCAGTTATACAGTGTATTTTCAAATTTATCAATTTCATTTTATACTGAGTTAAACAAGCAACTAAATGAAAGCATGAATATAATAAAAAAAATTAATTAAAAAAAATGAAATCCCTATTTACTCGCTCAAAACATAATCCGATTCTAAAACCCAATCCGGAAAATTGGTGGGAGGCTAAAAAACTATATAACCCAGGTGCGGTTTTTCATGACGGAGAATATCATTTGTTTTATCGGGCGATGGGTGGTGGTGAGGATTGGAAATCTTCAATTGGTTATGCGATTTCCAAAGACGGAGAAAATTTTGAAAGATTCAATCAGCCTTTGTTGGTGAGTGAAAACGAAGCCGAAAAAAAGGGCCTTGAAGATCCGCGAATCACGAAAATAGGAGATTTATTCTACATGGCCTATGCGGCTTACGATGGCACAACTCCGAGTTTAAGTATCGCTATCTCTGAAGATTTGAAATAATGGAATAGGCGTGGCTTTGCCTTTTCTGATTGGAGTTATGAAAAATCAGGCGGCGTGTATACTAGGTTTGATGAAAATGGCAAACCTTTCACAAAAGAAAGAAGCACTGAGAATTTGTCAAAATCAGGCGGAATATTTCCTGAGAAAATAAACGGAAATTTTTGGATGCTTTTTGGCGAACACCGAATTTGGTTTGCCACCTCCGAAAATGGAATCAACTGGGAAGGCGATCAAATTCCATTTTTGCAACCGCGCCAAGGGGATTATTTTGATAACACTTTTGTGGAGATGGGCCCGCCACCAATTAAAATTGAAAAGGGTTGGCTGGTTTTGTATCATGGCATCAACGATAAGCATTGTTATAGCCTAGGTTTTTTGTTGCTAGATTTGGAAAATCCAAGAAGCATTTTGTTTAGGTCAGAAAAACCAATTTTTTGGCCAGACGCAGATTATGAAAAAAGTGGTATGGCTGATGTTTTACCTGGAGGCAAAGAGGCTATGCAAAAAATGTCCGAGGAAGAGTTGAAAAATTTTCTCACAAAACACGATAATAGTGGCACAATGCCAGAAATAATTTTTTGCTGTGGCGCTACAGTGGTTAATGATAAATTGCGTATTTTTTATGGAGCCAGTGATTCGGTTATTTGCACTGCTGTGAGAAATTTGGATGATATTTTAAAGTTAGCAGCGTAAATTTCAAAAACATCTGGATTTTTTCTAATTTCTTTGCTACACTGAATGTATATGAAAAAAATAATCTCAATTTCATTGTTAATGCTAGGTGCTTTTCTTTTTTCGGGGTGCAGTTTGCCTTCTACTTCCAAGCCTTTGAGTGGCCCGCTGTCAAATGCCACCGTGATTAAATCGATTGATGGTGGAATTGCTTGGCAGTCAAAAATCAAAATTGATGACAAAAAAACAATTGCAAGTGTGGATGTCCTTTCTATGGCTATTGATCCTGTTGATTCCAGAATAATCTATATCGGAACTCAAGCAAATGGTCTGTTTGTTTCAAAAGATGGCGCCGAAACTTGGTCACAGCTGCAACTCGCAGAGAAAATTTATAACGTGGTTTTCGATCCACTTGATCACAGCGTGATGTATGCAACGGCTGTTTTGAATGGTCGGGCCAAGATTTTCAAACGCTTAAAGGAGGGGGAAAACTGGAAAGAAATTTACACTGAACCGGCAGATGGAACAGTGATAACCTCATTGGCAATCAACAGTGTTAATTCGCAAGTTATTTTTGCAGGCACCACTGGTGGTGTGATTGTCAAAACAACCGATGGCGGACTCACTTGGGCAAACATCAAAAAAGCCGCTGGTCCTGTTGCGGGAATTGTTTTTGACAGTTCGAACGATTGGCATTTGTTTTTCTTGGTTTTTCAAATTGGAGTCCTTGAAACCAAAGATGGCGGAAAAACCATTGAGGATGTGACTCAAAAAGTGGACGCTGAAAAGCACAGCACAAGTTTTTTCAGCATTGCTAACGATCAAGCAGCGGGAGGTGCTATTTATGTTGGAACTGGTAGTGGAATTTTCGAAAAAATCGGCACTAGTGATCTTTGGAAACCAATCAACATTATTGAAAGTTCAAAGGCCTTTCCAATTCGGGCAATTGCGGTTAATCCTTTGAACCCGCAAGAGATTATGTATTCTGCTGCGCAAGCCATCTATAAATCAGTTGATGGCGGCACAACTTGGGCAACATTTCAGCTTGATGCAGCCAAAGATATCAGCGTTTTGAGATATGATAGGTCTGATCCGCTCAAAATTTATGCCGGTTTGCGGAAATATTAGAGCCGGCGAGGCGTAATATGCTAAGTAATTAAAATATTCACCCAGTTAAATAATTTTAAAAAATAGTAATTTTAAAAAATAGTAATTTTTTGAAATTAAGATCCGGGTTTATAATTAAGAACATCCTAAAAATTAAGATAACAATTATTTCAAGTAAGTTGCGTCTTTTTAAAAAGACCAAATCTTATTTAACAGGGTAAATGTACAACGAAATTATCAAGCAAAAAAAAGTGGAATTTGAAAAGGCGATTGAATATTTGAAAGGTGAAGCCAGCAAAGTTAGGACAGGACGAGCAACTCCAGCCTTGGTTGAAAATGTTATGGTCAATTATTATGGCACAAAAACACCTTTAAAGCAGATTGCTAGCATTTCAACGCCAGAACCTCGAAGCCTTGTGATTCAGCCGTGGGACAGAGGAGCGATTGGGGCGATTGAAGGAGCAATCAGGGAGTCTGACCTTAATCTCAATCCGATGAATGATGGAATTCTTGTGCGAATCAATGTTCCAATGTTGACAGAAGATCGTCGTCGAGAAATGGTTAAAATTTTGAATCAAAAAACTGAAGAAGGTCGCATTGCTCTGCGTTCAATTCGAGAAGATGCCTGGAAGGAGCTCCAGAAAATTGAGGCCGATGGAGGAATGAGCGAGGATGACAAATTTAAGGGCAAAGAAAAATTGCAAGAGGTTGTGGATGAATTTAATCGAAAAATCGAAGAAATTAGAGTTACTAAAGAGAAGGAAATAATGACAGTCTAGGAGTCATAAATTTTGAATTTTGAATTTCGAATTTCTATTGAAATCAGAATGATAAAATTTTTAAAAATTCAAACATTGAAAATTAAAAAATTCATTCAAAATTAAAAATTAAAAATTTAAAATTATAAACCATAATTTATGGGTGTGGTTTTTATTTTACATAAATTATGTTTACAGTAATAGTCTTTATCATAATCTTGGGTGTTCTCGTTTTTGTTCATGAATTGGGGCATTTTATGGTGGCTAGGATGAACGGAATCAAGGCAGATGAATTTGGACTTGGTTTCCCGCCAAGAGCACTTGGCTTGGTTAGAGATGACAAAAATGGTAAGTGGAAATTTTTCTCAGGAAACAAGGAAATTGTCTCAAAAAATACAATTTATTCTCTTAATTGGTTTCCGATTGGGGGATTTGTGAAAATCAAAGGAGAAGATGGCGGCGAAACAAAAGATGCTGACAGTTTTGCTTCAAAACCAGCCTGGGTGCGAATCGCAGTTTTAGTTGCTGGCGTTTTGATGAATTTTTTGTTTGCTTGGATCTTACTTTCGACCACTTTTATGCTTGGAACTTTCCAGGACGTTACGGGTGAGTATGTGGCCGGGGCTAAAATTTTGATTCAGGGAATTGAAAATGATTCTCCAGCTCAAAAAATGGGTTTGCAGATTGGTGACATGGTTCTTGCTGGCGATAGTGGCAAATTTGTGACCGTGGAAGACGTGCAGGCATACGTGAGGGCCAATAAGGGTGTGGAAATATCTTTGTATGTTCAAAGAGGAGGAAAGGAAATTAAATTAAGGGGAATTCCTCGTGAGCAAATAGAAACTGGCCAAGGCGCACTTGGAATTTCAGGTTTAAATGAAGTTATTACTTCGAAATTTTCTTTTCTTGAATCATTATGGAAAGGCCTGGTTGAGATTGGAACAATTATGCTTATGATGTTAGATGTGCTTAGAAAGCTTTTTACTGGGAATAAGGCCGGGTTGGCAGTAACTGGAATTGTTGGCATTGCATCATATACTGGACAAATTATTCCGCTTGGATTTTCTTTCTTGCTACGTTTTGCAGCGATTTTGAGTGTTAATCTCGGAATCGTCAATATCCTGCCTTTCCCGGCTTTAGACGGTGGTCGCATTCTTTTTGTTCTGATTGAGAAAATCAAAGGTCGTCCAGTGAGTCAAAAAATTGAACAATTTTTTCACACGGCTGGTTTCTTTGCACTTGTAACACTGATGATTGTGGTAACATACTTTGATCTTGTAAGGATTCATATTTTAGATAAAATTAAGGGAATTTTTTAGAAAGTATTTAAATACTGTCAAGCTTTTAGTATCCCATGGCTTGTTTGCTCCGAGGTATTTTGATGGCATATCTTGATCAGTAGAAATGGCATATTTGGGTGTTATTGACAGTCTAGTTATTTTTGTGTATCATTTTGAGGCTGTTAAAATATGTATAAATATCGCAAAATGCGCGATGCTTGATAATCACTAAAAATTTGAATTACAATTATGGTAAGATTTATCACTAAGGATGGGTTAAGGAAACTTAATGAAGAATTGGAAAATCGTAAAACTAAACTTCGTCAAGAAATTGCTCAGGCTATCAAAGAGGCAAAAGAACAGGGAGATTTGAGTGAAAATGCCGAATATGCCGAAGCTAAATCGCAGCAAAATGAAAATGAATCTCGCATTGGTGAGCTGGAGATGATTGTGAAAAATTCTCAAGTAGTTGAGAAGGATGAGAGTCTCAAGGGTGCTCAAATTGGATCAATTGTGAAGGTGAAGGCTGATAATGGAGCTGAACTTATTTTTACGATTGTTGGTTCAAACGAGGCGGATCCTGCAAATTTCAAAATTTCAAATGAGTCACCCCTTGGAAAAGCCTTCATGGGTCACAGCGGTGGAGACAAGGTGAACGTTTTAACACCGAAAGGCATTACGATTGCCTATAAAATTATCGAGGTAAAATAATTATACTTTTTGAAAAATCCCGCCTCGGTGGGATTTTTTGTTTGCCAAAAAACTTAAAATAAGCTATTATTCATGCATAAAAATTAGCAAAGAAAAAAATGATCAGAGAAGATATTTTGCAAGTTAAACTTGAGAAATTGAAAAATATTAGAGAATTTGGAATGGAGGCCTATCCAGAAAAGACTCGGAGAGATTTTAGCAATGGAGAGGC
Source organism: uncultured bacterium (assembly GCA_903824515.1). Classification (GTDB taxonomy): domain Bacteria; phylum Patescibacteriota; class Minisyncoccia; order Moranbacterales; family GWC2-37-73; genus CAIPMZ01. The sequence goes on along the minus strand of CAIJXA010000110.1, from coordinate 4,238 downwards.
GTTGGCAAAATTCGATGAAATCGCCGAGAAAGAGATTTTCTTGGTTGGTCGCGTGCGTTCGCTTCGTCCGATGGGTGGCAGTGCCTTCGCCAATATTGAAGATGAATCAGGAAAAATGCAGCTTTTTTTGAACAAGGGAAATATGCCAGAAGAATTGTTCAAGCTTTTTGTCAAGAACGTTGAGTTGGGAGATTTTGTGCAAGTGACTGGACAACTTTTTTTGACCAAGACATCGGAGCGATCGCTTAAGGTGACTGATTGGAAGATGCTAAGCAAAAATATTCGTCCAATTCCAACGGAGCATTTCGGAATCAAGGATGAGGAGCAACTTTTGCGCCAGCGCTATTTGGATTTGATGATTAATCCTGACACGAGAGAACTTTTTCGCAAAAAAAATATTTTTTGGCAAACTATTCGAAATTTTTTGGCAGCTGATGGATTTTTAGAAGTTCAAAATCCGGTTTTTGAGCACACACCTGGAGGAGCAGATGCTGAGCCATTCGTCACGCATCACAAGGCTCTTGATCAGGATTTCTTTATGCGAATTTCGCTGGAACTTTCACTCAAGCGTCTCTTGGTTGGAGGATATGAAAAAGTTTTTGAAATTGGGAGGGTTTTCCGAAACGAAGGAATTGACAGGCATCATCTGCAGGAGTTTGATCATATGGAATTTTATGCTGCTTATTGGGACTTGAAAAAAGGAATGGAATTTTCAGAAAAAATGAGCAGACAGGTTGTGAAGAATGTGACAGGTGGCTTTGTTACGGAATATGAAGGTGCAACTATCGATTGGGAAAAGGAATTTCCAGTGGTTGACTATTTTGACGCATTCAAGGCTGAAACTGGTTTAGATTTGGCAGTCGTGTCCCTCGAAGCGCTTCGCGCGAAGGCCGATGAGCTTGGCATTAAATATGAAAAAACATATGGCAAGGGTCGCATGATTGACACGGTTTACAAAAAAACTGTGCGCCTTAAGATGATTCAGCCTTGTTTCTTGGTCGGTCATCCAATTGAGGTTTCGCCGTTGGCCAAAATGGATCCAGCTAATCCAAGCAAGGTTCTTCGCTTCCAGATTGTAGCCGGAACAGCCGAGCTCTGTAATGCTTTTGCTGAACTGAATGACCCAATTGACCAAAGGGAGCGTTTTGAATCGCAGATGGCCCTGAGAGAAGCAGGTGACGCTGAGGCGCAAATGATAGATGAAGATTTTGTTGCGGCTCTGGAATATGGCATGCCGCCAGCTTTTGGATTCGGGCTCAGCGAACGCTTCTTTTCTTTCTTAATGAACAGGTCAATTCGTGAATGTGTTATTTTCCCTCCGATGAAAGGGAAGGAATAATAGACAAGAAGCAACAAACAAGAATCAAGATACAACATATAATAGCTAATATTAGGATTAAATTAGTTATCGATGTCATGCTGAACTTGTTTCAGCATCTTCTTTGCAGTAAGGTTGGCGTGATTAAGCTCGGGATTCCGGACTAAATCCGGAATGACAGCTTGGAATTAATTTAGTTGATTTCTATATAGGATATAAAATTATGCCAGAAGAAATAAAAGAGTGGGAAGAAATTTCACGGGAAGAAATTTTTAGTAAGTATGGGAGAGGGATGGAAAAAGTCGTTTTCAAATTACCGAATGGGAAAGAAGCTGATTTTTTTCTAAATAGCAGGTGTGAATGTATCGCTTGCGTTGCACTGACTCAAGATAGGCAAGTAATTCTGGTGAAACAATTCCGACCAGGGCCGAAGAGTGTGCTCTTTGAATTGCCAGGAGGTGGATTGGAGAAGGGAGAGAATCTTGAAGTGGCGATGGCAAGAGAATTATTGGAAGAAACTGGATATGAGGGTGACATCTCGTTTGTAACGAGCGTGATTCCAGATGCTTACGCAATGTATACAAAAAATGCTTTCGTGGCAATGAATTGTCGAAAAGTCGCTGAATCAAAATTGGAAGATAATGGTGAAAGTTTAGAGGTCGTGCTGATGTCACTCGATAATTTTCGTGATCATCTTCGCTCTGGAAAGTTGAGCGATGTAGAAATTGGTTATCTGGGGTTAGATTTTTTGGGGTTATTGTAAAAAATGTTAGTCTATGAAAATTGTAATTTGTGGGAGTATGAAAGTTTCAGCGAAAATGCTTGAGGCTGGAAATGAACTGCAAGAGCTTGGTCATGAAATAATTTTGCCAAGACATACGCAGGAGTATGCGGAGATGAAAACTTCAGACCATATCCAAAATGAATCGGTGAAAAATAAAATCAACAATGATTTGATTCGAGATTATTATGAAAAAATAAAAGCCAGTGATGCTATCTTGGTGGTTAATTGTGATTTGAACGGCGTGGCTGGATATGTTGGCGGAAATTCTTTTTTGGAAATAGGATTTGCACATGTGCTTGGCAAGAAAATATTCTTGCTCAATGATTTGCCGAATTCTTTTTTTAAGGATGAGTTGATTGCAATGCAACCAACTATTCTGTCTGGAGAATTGAAAATCATATAAAAAGTTAACCAATTATGTCGCTCCTGTGGAGGCAGTCTGCCTACGAAGGAGTGACAAAGTGCAAGCGCAGGAAAGACACGACAAAAAAGCATACATGACAAATTTTACTAAATTTTAAAATGATAAAATCATGATTTCAAAAGAAACCTTTGACATTGAGATTTCTTTGTGTCAGAAAATGTTCAAAAAGAAAGCAGGTTGCGCTTGGGGAAGGTGCGAGAATTGCGCTGCGACCTTGCTTTTGCAAAAACTGTATAGTGGCGAAATTATTGAAAATGGCGATGCAGTGGCTAAATTTAAAGAAAATATTTTAAAGTGAAATATTTTTTATTTCTTGTTGTAGTATAAGCGAGGTCCGATTTTAATAAAATTTTTTCTCAGGGTGATACGGGAAAACATTGATTTGTTATTATTAAAATTGGTTAGTCAGCGTTTTCCTAGTTCGAGAAAAGTAATAGTTGGTTTGATTCCAACCGGGCCCGCAATAAAAAGACATTTCCCCAGAAATGTCTTTTTATTTTGGCAAAAAAGTTGAAGTTTAAGAGATCAACTTTGGTTTTACTTTTTGAAGATATCCGTATATTGAGCCAATAAAATACAGAGAGCCAGTCAAAATGACAAATTTGCTAGATCCGTTGATGACTGACAGAATTTCCTTTTCATTGTTATTAATAATTGAATAATTTTCGAATTTATTTTGCTTTAAATAGGCAATAATTTCAATATTTTCAATGGAGCTTGCACGATTATCTTGGTTGGAAGTTGAAAAATCAGTTAAATATATTTGATTGGCTATTGGCAAAATATGTGACAATATTTTTTTGAAATCCTTTCCCTTTTTAAAGGCAATGATGAAATCAAATTTTTGATTGGGGAAAATAGTCTTAAGACTTGAGATTAAGGCGCCCATTTTTTGGGGATTATGTGCGCCATCTATGACAACATATTCCTTTCCATTTTTTCGTATTTCCATCCTGCCTGGGATATTGATTTTTTTCAGTGCGCTTCGCAACTTTATTTCGTCAAGAATAAATTTGTCGCGCTTAGACAAAACTGTCAAACAGGTGAGTGCCAAGGCGCAATTCTCAATTTGGTGAGTGCCCAATAGGCTTATTTTGATGTTTTGTAATTTGAGTAAGACTTCGGAGCTTAGTTCTGGGCCGGTAAAATTGAAATCAAAAACTGTTTCCTTTTGGTTTGACGAAACGAGAGAATAACTTTTTTGAGGCTTTAATAAATATAAGGCTGCTTTTTTTTCTTGGCACTTGGCAGCAATTATCTGGTTACTGGTTGCTGATTGCTGATGACTGATTACTGCATTTTGATTCTGGATAATCCCAGCTTTTTCAGCAGTTATTTTTGCAATTGTGTTGCCAAGAATTTCAGTATGGTCCAATCCTATCTTCGTGATGATGCAAATTTTGTTTTTGTTGGTGACAGTATTGGTGCCATCAAGCCTCCCGCCAAGGCCAGTTTCGATGATAGCATAATCCATCTTTTCTTTTTCAAAAATGAAATAAGCTAGCCCAACTATGATTTCAAAATATGTCGGAGATCCATATTTGCATTTTTCCATCTGCAATATTGTCGGCAAGAGTTGATTGAAATATTTCAAAATCAGTTTTTCACTTGGCAACTGATTGTTGATTTGCATTCGTTCTCGAACGTCAAAAACGTGCGGGGAAATTGAAAGTCCGACGGAAAATCCTTGGCTTTGCAGGAGGTGACTGGCC
>CAIJXA010000109.1 GCA_903824515.1 uncultured bacterium | reverse complement strand
GTAACATGCGGACAAACAATAACACCGTCCTCAAAAACAACATTGCCTGTTATACGAGCTGAGCGACTAATATAACAGTGCTCATCGTTATAGGTTGGATTTCCAAAAAATTCATCATCAAAAAAAACAATGCCCGTATTTCTTCTTTGATCTTCGGCCATTTCAAACTCCTTTTTTCTTTACTATTTGAAAAAATTTTTATTTTTTAAGTCAACCAAATTGTCTATGTGTTCATATACAACTATAAATGCTACTCTCCTAGGCCATCTTTGTCAATACGTTTTTTGCCAAATATTAAAAACTGATAAAATGTATTTTTTGGCTATGTTGAGCAGTTTTTTGACACAAAAAGACCCGCCTGACGGCGGGTCTGAAGGGTGGAAGGTGGATAACTCTTAAGGACAGCTTTTTAGCTTCTTAGGCGTTAGCTTTTTAGGAAATACAAACCATGACTACCAAGCAACACTAATTTAAAATCCATTCTCTTTTGCTTTCTTAAAAAGCTAAAAAGCTAAAGCCTAATAAGCTGCTAAAGGTCTGTTCCCGAGTAACTTAGATTCAAAGATTTGTTGATGAGTGGGAAATCTGGGACGATATTGCCGGGACCCATAATTCCAAAGAGGGCCCAATTGCAAAAGGATGGATCGCGCGGAAAGCAACGTTCTATCACTCCGTTTTTGATTTCTAAAGCGCACAAGATTTCTCCGCGCCAGCTTTCAACTGCACCAAGTGCAAATCCATCTTTAGTTTCAAAAGTAGTTTTAATTTCACCATCTGGAATATTTTTAATTATTTTCTCAATCAATTCAATTGAAGTTTTGAGCTCCGCAAGCCTAATCAAATAGCGGCAATACACATCGCCCTTTTTTTCCTTGGCAATTTCAACTGGATATTCTTTGTAGGCGCCGTGCGGATGATCTCGGCGAACGTCGCGATCGAGTCCTGATCCGCGAGCAGCAATTCCAAGAGCGCCAAAAGCGCTGGCTGCTTCCAAGGGAAGCACGCCCGTGGTTTGCAAACGATCCAAGAACCCATCCGAAGCCAAAGCTTGAGCGACAATTTTTTGCATTTCGTTGCAAGCATCTTTCGAAATCAAAAGAATTTTTTCTAACTTGTGATTATCAATATCAAACGACACGCCGCCAGGGACAACAAAGCCTCGCCAAAATCGATTGCCAAAAATGATACCAGAAAGTCGCATCATTCGCTCTTTGATGCGAAAACCATTGGCCGCAATGAAAGAATAGCCTGTTCCCATCCCGCCAATATTAGCCAAGTCGTGAATATGCATGGTGATTCTTTCCAATTCGCAAACCAAAGCTCGCAGATGCTCGGCGCGGGGCGAAATCCTACAAACAGCATTTCTTTCAGTTGCCTGAACAAAGGCCAAGCCGTGGGCTACCGACATGTCACCCGAAAGTCTTTCCACAAATGGCAAAGCTTGCTCAATAGTTTTTCCTTCCAGCAATTTTTCCACCCCTTTGTGCGTGAAAAACAATTTTCCTTCCAGGGTTAAAATTCTTTCGCCGGCCACGTTGAAACGAAAATGTCCTGGCTCAATAATTCCAGCATGAATAGGTCCAACAGGAATTTCAAAAATTCCCTCACCTTTTATATGGTGCATTGGATAGGCAACCTTGGCTTTTTCAAGCTTTGTATTCCAGGCAAAATCTTTACGCAAAGGAAAAGTTTCCTCTGGAATATTTTCATGATTCACCAACCTTCTCGAATCGGGATGACCTTTTGCAACCACGCCAAACATATCTTGCAAATAACGCTCATACCAATGAGCGGCCATGATGGTTTTAGTGATTGATGGATATTGCGGATCACTGGCTGGAACTGAAATTGAAAGTTTGAGCCATTGCTGGGATTGATCACTCCCGAAAATCACATGCACGCCAAATGTTTGGTTTTCCTGGCGATTATCCGTGCCAAAAAGCGATGACAGACTAAGCCCATATTCACTGACCAAAATCGTTGTCACATAGGCCAATTCTTCCCGAGCCACGGATGCAAAAACAGTATCACCTTTTTGACCAATCACTTGAATCTGCGAAAAATTTTTGAGAATATCAATAATGTTCATAATCATATTATTTACCTACTTATATAAATCGTATTTTTTGCAATTGAATCAATAAATACCAGTCCGCTGCTTGAGGAGAAAAAAAATGTCAGACTTACTATTAAAATTAATTGCAAAGTCATTACCCAATGCACAGTATTCCATTTTTCTTTTTGCTGATTATCCCCTTCACTACCTATTGAAAAAAGCATCCCAATTGTTGATTTGAGCATTGCATAAGCAATCACACTGAGCGCCAAAAAGACGCAAATTGAAAGAATTGGATGCATTGCAAAAGCAATTGCAAAAATGGTATATTCACTCACAAATAAGATTGACGGCGGCAACGCTATAATCGCTAAGATTGCCAACAAAAACAAGGTGCCAGTATACGGCGCTCTCCTCATTAAACCCTTTATTTTTTCGGTTTGGGTTGTTTTATATTTGGTCAAAATTTCTCCAGCGCCAAAAAACAACATTGATTTCGTCAAGGTGTGCCCAATCATATGAATCACGGCAGCGAGCGCACCCAGCGGCGAAAGAGCTAGGGCGAAATTGATAAGTCCCATATGTTCAACACTTGAATAGGCCAACATTCTTTTGTAATTTTTTTGTACCAACAGCATAAAGGCTGGCACCAAAATTGAAATGAAACCAAAAAACAAAAATAAGCGCCCCGTCCATTGACTGCTACCAAGAGCCAGGTCAGTAATAAACCTGAAGCGAATGATTCCATAAAGCGCAATGTTCAGCAAAATTCCTGAGAATAAACCTGAGATTGGCGAAGGAGCATTGCTATGAGCATCGGCCAACCAGATGTGCATCGGAACAATTCCAAGTTTTGCCCCAAAACCAATAAACAAGAAGACAAAAGCCCACTTCACAATGTCAGGAGAAATCAAATGTGCATTTTGAATAAGCGAAGTTAAAGCGAAAATGCCATCGCCCTTAAGACCACCAATTGAAGTTCCATAACCAAAAAGTAAAATTCCCAAAAGTCCCAAACTTATGCCGGTTGAGCAAATAATGATATATTTCCAAGCTGCCTCAGCAGAAGTTTTCTTGCGATAAAGGCCCACCAAGAAAGTCGAGGAGAGGGTTGTTCCCTCGAGCGCCATCCACAAAAATAAGGAATTGTTGGCCAGCACAGTTAAGACCATGCAAAGTGCAAAAACATGTAGCAGTGAAAAATATAATTTCAAATCAGCAAAAGTGATTATTTTTTCCTTGTATTCATGACCGATATAACGAACGCTGACAATGCTTGCCATCAGATATACAAAAGCCACCAGCGACGCCATCAGAGCAGAAAAGCCATCCAATAGCCAGATGGAATCGTGCCAATTTTCTGAAAATTGAAAAAGTACCGGCATTGAAATTGCAAAAACCGAAAGACTCCCAAGCAAAGCAAAAACGACCGTGCTCAGCAAAATTTGCTTTTCTTTTTTTGAAAAAATTGCACCGGCAGAACCTGCAAAAATAAAGATGATTGTGATAATTGGAGTCATAAATTTTTTATTAATTCTTCAAAATATATTTTCATGTCATCCTGATCTTGTTTCAGAGCCTGTCCTGAATATATTTCTGGAATCTACGTAGATTCCAGATCAAGTCCAGAATAACATCTAAAAAAATTGTTATTCAGTTAGGATGCGAAGCTTTTCAGTATCAGTTGAACCATAAAATTCCCTAATCCTTGAGCCCAAAATCGACAAAATAAAGGCGCTCACAACAATAATCGCAAATACGCCAAGCTCAATCACTAATGGCAAAGATTTGACCGTAACCAAAGTGAAAACAGTTACCCCATTTTCCATTGTCAGTAAGCCCAAAACTTGCGACAAAATGTTGCGATGCACAATCATCGTCGCCAGCCCAATGCCAATCAATGCAATTGAGACATAAAGCAAAGTATCAAACTCAACAATTCCCACAATTGGGGTGTGCTGCATAATAAAGAATGTCACGCCAAGAATAGCCACAATCACAAAGTAGCTCGAGGCAGGTTTCAAAAATGATGGCGCACTAATCAAATCTTTGTGCTTTTTTTGTGCATATCTGATCACATATGGAACCATAATAGTTTTGATTAAAATTGTAACCGCCGCAAAAATCCACAAATGCTGTTTCTCGGCTTGAAAAATAAAAGACAAACTAAATGCGATTCCTGCAATCGAAAGCGAAGAAAGAGCATAATATCTCACCATTGTATAACTTCGAGCGCGACCAAAAAGCAGCACCACAAAAAAGACGGCTAAGGCTCCAAAAAATGTGTGATACTCAATATTAACACTAACAAAAGATGAAAAAAGTGCAATCAACATTCCGGATAAGGCTGTGAAAAAAGCGATGGACATATATTCCTGCAGGCGATAAAATCTCATTTTGACAACTGTTGATTCTAACAGTGCCAACAATCCCATCGCAGCCACCACCTTGAAAATCCCAATTGCAATTGCAAAGATTGCGCCAAAAAAACCCGTACTGGCAACTGTAAAAACAGTAGCTGGAAAAATAAAATTTGTCAGTAAAATTGCAAAAACTGTCAATTTAATTGCACTGGCATACTCTAGCATAGCTAAATATGGACCACTATATTCCAAGATCATAGCCTCATGAACCATTGTCAGCTCAAGATGAGTTGCCGGATTGTCGACAGGATAGCGAGCGTTTTCAGCCAGCGAGACCAGAAAAAAAGCAAAAACAGAAAGCGCTAAATATGGATGAGCAAAAACAAGTGGCTGGCTGACCATTCCATCAATAGCAAAAGTGCCGGCAACAAAACCCATAGCCACAAAAACCATTATAATAATTGGTTCAATAAGAGCTGTAATTGTCATCTCGCGACTTGAGCCCATGCCGCCAAAAGCACTGCCAGTATCAAGGCCGCCCAATACAAGGAATATCGAACCAAGCATCAATATCCCAGCCACAAAAAGAAAATCGCTAAGACTAGCAAGCTTGCCGCCCACAAAAAGCAGTGGCAGCGCAGCAGCCAAAATAACGGAAGTTGAAAGCACTACAAATGGAACTGCTCGAAAAATCCAAGAAGTCGCATTTGAAATCACCATCTCTTTTTTCAGCAAAGTTGCCAAAGTATAATACGGCAAAAGCGGTGAGGCGCCATAACGTCCTTGCAAGCGAGCCTTGCAAAAGCGAACCGTCCCCATCGCTAAGGGGGCGACAGCGAGAATGAAAATGGCTTGTAATAAAGTTGCGAAGATTGGATTCATATAATATTCGTTAAATATTCATTAAAAAGCGAGGGGCATTTAAATTATAAAAATATTATTAACGTCACAATTAGCGTGCCTAGCACGAAAAGCAAATAATATTGAATACGACCGCCCTGCAGAACCTTAATTCTTTCAGCAAAAAAATGCAATATATCAATAACCGGTTGATAGAAATGCTCCTTCCAAACAGAGCCAAAAGCCAGCGAAAATGAATATTGACGTATCCATTGATTAGTTTCAACCACTGGCCTTGATTGAATTTTCTTGTCGCGCCTGATTAGTTGCAAAAAGAAAAAACGAATCGGGGCAGAAAAAGCAGTTGCGCTATATTCCATAGTTTCATCAATTGGTTGCCCGCAATCCCAAGTCTGATATTTTCTTTCAGTAATATTTTTTCTAAAATAGTAATAAAGCAAATATGCAACTGCTAAAACAAAAAATGTAAAGAAAAATGCAGCTAAGGAAGAAAATTGACTACCCGCGAAATAACTCCCAGCAAGGCGATTGCCAGTTAAAATATTTGCATTAAAGTTCAAAAAACCAATGACATTTTTCGCAAAAATTCCCAAAAATACAACGCCTAAGGCGAGCACCAAGATTGGCAAGATGAGAAACCAGTCTTTCTTTTCATCGGTACTGGCATCAAGATGTTTATCACGAGCAAGTCCTAACATTGAAATGCCAAAAACTTTCACCATTGCAAAAGTCGCCAGACCGCTAATAAGGCCAACCAAGGAAAGTATGGCCACCATGGCAATTGCCACGCCTGTTTCGATTTTTGAGCTGTGCAAAACTGTCACAATGTTTTGAATAAAGCCCCACTCCCCATAAAAAGTTCCAAATGGAGGCAGTGGCAATGAACCCAAAATAGAAAGCAAAAAAGCAAATGAAAAGAGCGGCATAATTTTCGCAAGACCACCCATAACCTCCAGACTTCGACTGTGAAAGCGACTAATCGCTACGCCACTACTCAAAAAAAGGGCTGTTTTAAAAAATGCATGATTAATAGCATGAAAAATTGCGAATGCTAAAATTATATTTGAAATTGCAGCCACCTCCCTGCCATTAGCTTGAGCCAGTAAAAACAGCGACACGCCTAACATTGTAAAAATAATTCCAATATTTTCAATACTGCTGAAAGCAAAAATTTTCTTCATGTCTCGCTCAACTGCAGCATGCAAGGCTCCAACAAATCCAGACAAAAGTCCGAGCACAACCACAAGCAGTCCAGTCCAGGCCGGGAGGCCGACAAAGGCAAAAACAATCTTTACAAAACCAAAAACTGCAACCTTTAACATCAAGCCTGACATCAGAGCAGAAACATTGCTGGGAGCCCCTGGGTGTGCCTCTGGAAGCCAAACATGAAATGGAACCAGACCAGCCTTACTACCAAAGCCGAACAAAAACAACAAGAAAGCCGCGGTTTCTAACATTGGTGAAAGATTTTGCGAAGCACTTTTGACATTGGAAAAATCAAAAAGCAGCGAACCATTACCCAGAATCAAAAATCCTCCCAAAATGGCCGAAGCTCCCAAATGCGTCATCACAAAATAAAAGAAAGCCGCTTTCAGGGATTGCTCTTTTCTATCTGCGAAAACCAAAAAGAACGAAGAAACAGACATCACCTCCCACAAAAGTAAAAATGAAAAAGTGTTATTTGCAAAAAGGACGCCCTGCATCCCGAAAACAAAAACCACAATCAAAAATTGAGTCATCGCCGGGTTATAAATTTCTTCATATAGCTCCAAGTATCTCAAGCTATACACGCCCACCAAGCTTGATATCAAGCTAATAAATGTTAAGAAAATTGCCGAAAGCAAATTAAGAGTTGGCGAAAATTGAAAAAACCAGTCAACGTTAACCAAAACAATTTGTTTTGAAGCAAAATTAAACAAAAAAGAAAGCCCAGCAATAAAACCAACCAAATTTGAAAGCACAAAAAGCTGGATAGATTTTCGCCATTGACCGCCAAGCAGTGCAAATAAACCAGAAAAAATCAGTCCGAGAAAATATGCAAATATTGCGTATGCTATGAAATTAATCGTCATATAATTTAATTAAATTTAAAACCTACAAAAAATTTTAGAAAATATTTACTCTAGAGATTTAAACTTTCCCCTTGAGGGCAGATAAGACCCCGCGTAAAATTTCCGTCGGAGTCGGAGGATCACCAGGAATTTTGATATCAACCGGAATCACCTTCTCAACACCGCCAACCACCGCATATGAATCTTTCCAAATGCCACCGTCACAAGCACCATCCCCAACCGCCACTACGATACATGGACGCGGAGCAGCTTCATAGGTCGTGCGCACCGCTGTTTCCAAATTGCGCGTCACTGGCCCAGTCACAAAAAGCATATCCGCATGCCGCGGAGATGCCACAAAAGAAAGACCGAAACGGTCAATATCATAATAAGCATTGTTTAGTGCTGTCAGTTCAATCTCTTCTGCATTGGTCGAGCCCCCATCAACCGCC
>CAIJXA010000108.1 GCA_903824515.1 uncultured bacterium | reverse complement strand
TTTTTTGTTTGCATGCAATTGATTTTTAAAATTATTCTTTTGCCTTTATTATACCACTAAATTATTTCAAGCTAGGTTTCCCTCAACGACAAACCATCAAAAAAAAGAGACCTGAGTCTCTTTTTTTTGATTTATTGTCGGGAGTTAAGGACGCACCAGTGAACGATTTTGCTCTGACGATTGAAGGAATCTTGACGAATTGGGACTCAGTTAAAGCAAATCTTGATCGAGTGCGGGCGCTGATGAGCTGTTGGCGTTTTGTCATAGACGAACTCGAAAACAAATCGCCCCTCGTGTTTATTTTGCAGCAGTTGAAGAAAAAATTTTTCCAAAAAAAAGACGCCTGAGCGTCCAATTTAAATGTATTTCAAAAATTTTTCCACCAATTCATCTCCACCCATTTGTTTTAATTCTTTCAAGATAGCTCTTTGACAATGCAGTTGCCTATGACGAGGAACCATGATAAATGGAGGATTTGAATTTTGAAATGGCGATACAAATTTATCATGGTTGCCATTTCTTTTTGAAGATAAAGAAAAACCGAGATTATTCAAAGCGCGGACGCACTGATTATAATTGAAGTCGCATTCTCCCATATTTATTAGGCGCAAACATGTGCATCTACATTTTTATAACTAACAGTTCCAATTCCTGAAAGATCAATTGACGGAAATACAACATCAGCCTCTTTCTTTGGAACATCATAATATGCCAACACAGCATCATTAAACATTTCCAAAAGCTCTTTTGGATCTTTACCTTCAGTTATAAGCCCAGGAAGTTGATCAGAAGTTAAAACCATATAGCCATCACGATGAAGCTCAAAATGAAAATCTATTTTTTCAGGAATACCATAAAAAGACCTTATTTCATCAGGACTTTTGGCAGGATTGAAAACTCTATAAATTTGATTAAATAAATGTTGCATAATGTTTTTTGCCTTTATACATACTACAAAAGGGTTATATGAATGTATCAAATTTTAAGCAAAATGTCAAGCGTCAAGCCTTAGTTCAGCCTTAGTTATTCGATACAGGTTCAAGCAAAAATTATCTACTTTAATTTTCTAAATTATATCATGAAAATGCTGCATTGTCATTCTTGTTATTTTTTTGCAAATAATTAAATCAAAAACTGAGAAAATTTATTATATATGGAAAAATATCTATGAAAATTTCCCAAGGACAGTCCTCCGTGTGTTCGTTATCTTGTGTGGAACTTTTAATGATTCTTCTTTAAACTTATTTTATCATTCTCCTTGCTCGCAATCCAGTTTTTAAACAGTTTGGCAAACGACTCATTAACTGGATTGTTAGCAAATGGATTATTCACAAAAACGCAATCTTCCCCGATATTTTCAGGGTGATTTAAAACTGACTTATCTGAAAATAATATTCCACTGACGAAACTAAAATGTTCATCGATAAAATAATTAACTGACACTGTTTCACTGTTGGTCTTTGAGATTTCGTTTCTATGTGAAAAATTTTTAGCACCAGTTTTCATATTGATCTGCATAAATTGAAAGCCAAACAATGCCTTCAGCACATTTGGCATGCTTGGATCCTCTCCATATCCCAAATCACCTGTATTTATAGCAATGATAAAAGGCTTTCTTGAATCAAACCATTTTTTACTTTTCCAGCTTTCATATTGAACCAAAGCCTTATCTTTTATGGCTTGCGTAATTCGCAAGATTATTTTGTCCACTGGCACTTCTTGAACACAGATTTCTTCCGACTTCGTGGCAACAAACATCTCAGGGACCGAATCGTTTTTAATAGGGTCGCCTTTTGTTGGTGCAACGCACTCAATATAGGCGATGCTATCAATTACAAAATCCGGTCCTTCATTTTGCGATTGGATTACTAAACCATTTTTCAAAAGCACATTACCAATATACATTTCCCATGATCTCTGATGAAAATTATTTTTTATTTGACTTAAAAAGTGTCTATCTGCATATGGTGCATATTTTTTCCACAAGCTATTAAATTTCTGTTTTCTTTCAGGAATACAACCGCTTGCAATATAATATGGGTCAATGGCTGGATAGTGTGCTTTTACAATATCAAGCATTTGATCACTTTGAATTAAGGGCAATTCATCAAAAAATAAAGATGGCTTCATATTAGGATATGTTTCACTTAGCTTTTTAAAACGTGCACGAAATTCTTTATTAACCAAGGCTGTTTTGTTTCTGCACACTTTTCTGCGACCTGCAACCAAACAGACAAATTTAAATTCCTTGCTTTGATAAATATTTCAAAAATATCCCGAAGATCCTTTGGCGTAATACAAGAATTTAAAAAACGAGCTTCTAAGAATTCATCCAAATTGTCATCAATTTGAATTTCAGTGAGCCACGCGTTAGCAATACATTGGTTTATTAATCGATTGACAGTTTGTAATGTTTCCAGCCATTCAAAATATTCGGTAATTTTCTTTTCGATATTAGTCTCAATAAAACCTTTAGCATGTGCGATTTTATCGTTACGATACCGAATAATCGATTTTTTAATACTGCGTGCGTCGTCTGATGACAGTCCCGCAATTTTCAAAAAATCCACGATCTCACTTTCTCCCAAAAAGGCAATAGCAAACGGTGATTCCGGCGCCAAAATATCTCTTTCTTCGTCGCGTGGGTTTTTGGTTGTAAGCACTAACCCATATTTTTCTTTTTGCTCTTTGTAAATTCGCAAAACCCTATATTGAATCGCCAACATAAAAAGCAAGTGAAATGGCATTACTGCAAATGGACGGGAAATTTCATCGCCTTCATCTAAAACAGCATAAGACTTCCAGAGATGTTCAATATAGTCTTGCTCTAGTTTATTTTTGCGAATAGGCAGATAGTTAAAAATTTCTTGGGCATTTTCATACATATTTATTCAGCCCAAAGTTTGGCGATGGCTTCTTTGGTTTTCTGTTCGTAAATTTCAATGAGTTTTTTGTTGCTTTCCACAATTGAGCGTTCGGCTTCGATTTTTGAGACGATTTGTTTTTGAATGGTGAGAGGTGGAAGACCAAATGAAAAATCAAATAAATACTCTCTACTCACTTTCGGCATACCAACCCTACCTGATCCCTGAATTGCATATTCGGTAAACTCGGGTGTTAAAAGTAAGGAAAATAGGAAATCTCTCATTAATCTGTTATTTGATGGCTTCAATGGGTATATGTCAGCACTGCATAGTCCCCGAAAATTTGGTCGTGCAACTTTCATTAAGTATGGACGAATTTTATTATATAATACTACTGTTTCATCAAATATAAACTTTCCAGAAATTAATTTTTCATTTTCTACTGACTGCATATTTATTAATTCTCCATTCGCTGAAATTATATTCGCTCCACCTACATGCAATAGATTCTTGAATTCATCATCACGAGGATTAACGAGCTTCGATACTATCTCGCAAACATCATTTAATTTTACCTTTTCCCATCTTAGGTCAAATTCAATTTTTGGCTTCCAGTTTGAGATAATTTGCTTAGCACCAGTTATAATATTTTGATAGTTATCTAACTCTGCTACAGTTTGCTCTTGAATTTTAAGAGGAGGAAGTGGTATTTTTATTTTTGAAACAGATTTCACTGTTATCATTGGGATTCCAACACCTTCTTTTATGCTAGAAAAATCAAAATTACTTAATTGAAAATAAACATACTTTTCATTTACTTTCTCGTTTACGGTCACCGCTATAGTTGTTTGAGTACATGTGAAATCTTCTACTTGAGGAAGCTTAATGGATCCAATTGTTCCTCGTGCCCCAATAACTATTGTTTTTTTACCAAAAGATAACTTAGTTTTATTTGAATACATCCAGGGTCTATTAGAAGTATCAGCACTAAAAATCGGGCGCCCAGTGCCAGTGAGATCACTCTTAATTAAAGTTTCACCCATTCTAATCTCGGCGATGGCACCCAATTCAACCATTGGCCATTTCGCATTTGAATAATCAGTCGCAATGCGATAACGATCACCACTCAGATTGTAATCACCGCTCTCGGCAATTTTTGTTTTCTGGACTGTCTGCACCTTGATTTCCCTGATTAAAGGATTGGTATGATTTTTGATCCATTCGTCCAATTCATCATGACAATCCGATAATCCGTTTCCAATCATGGTTTTGAATTTATTGAGAACCTCCAAAGCCCTTGGCAAATCATTCTTTTGACTCTCTCTTCTTTGCGCGCCCAAATCAAAACCATCATTTTCAACTTTCACAAATATAATTTCACTTCGTTGTTTAGCAATTTCGTTGTCAAAAAGTAGAATACTTGTTTTCACGCCAGCATAGGGATTGAAAACACCACTCGGTAAAGAAACTACTCCATAAAGCCCATCTTCAATAAGATTTTTTCTCAATTCTTTGTATGAATTTCCTGAGGAAAAAATAATTCCTTCTGGCACAATGATTCCAGCCCGACCTTTTGGACGCAAATGATGCATAATATAATCCACAAACAAAACTTCACTCTTGCTTGCCTGAATGGTGAATTTACTGTGCGGTTTTCCTGCACCTTTGGGGGTCATAAAAGGCGGATTGGCCAGAATTACATCAAATTTATCATTCCAGCGTTCTTCATCAGCGAGAGTATTGTAGGCAACAATTTGCGGATCTTTGAAATTATGCAAATACATATTAACCCGAGAAAGGCGCACCATCTCTGGTGAAATATCATAGCCAATAAAACTATTCGTCAATTTCTTTTTTTGCTCTGGCGTGAGTGGAATCTCTTTTTTTTCTGGATCATTCAAACCATCGTGTTGCTCGAGAATATGTTTGTAGGCAGAAATCAAAAAGCCAGCCGTGCCACAAGCAGGGTCAAGAATTTTGTCATCTTTGGTTGGGTTGACTACATCCACAATAAATTCAATGATATGGCGTGGGGTGCGGAACATCCCAGCATCACCTTGACTACTCATCACTGAAAGTAAATATTCAAAAGCATCCCCCAAATCTTCAGAATGAGAATAGCTGAAATAGTTTATTTCTTTTAAAAACATATCCAGCACTTCTGGTGAGCGATATGGCAAAAAAGCTGATTTAAAAATATCACGGAATAATTCCGGAAGTTGTTTTGACTGTGAAAATTTCACTAGTGCTTCGCCATATAAATTCATTCTCTCTTGAGCACCGATTCGTCCATCCATAATTCGAACCCAAGCATATTTTTCCAATTCGCCAGTGAAAAAAGTTGGCTTGCCACCAATTTTAATTACACTTTGATCCATATCATCCATAAACTTATAGATCAAAGCATTTGTGATTTGATCAATTTGAGTGGAAGGATTTGGCACAACGCCAACAAGAATTTGACGGGCAGTGTCAATGTGTCTTTTTGTTTCTGTATTCATAATTTTATAAATTCGTTAAATGATAGGCATAGTCTCGAACATATTGAGGCACTGTCTGTCTGAAACCATTGCAAGCGTTAAATTCCTCAAAAGTAAAAGCGGGTGTTGTGTTTAATTTTCCCCATAACTCTCCATTTGGAGCATCAATGATCTCGCGAATTTCTTTGTCGGTGGTATACGCTTTGAAAAAATTTTTCACATTTTGATAATGAGCTTGATCCACAGGATTTATTTCCATAAACTTTTCCCATTCTGATTCCAAAAGATCATCTTTCATTTCAAATGATTCCTTGTCACCAAAAGCAACCTGCAAAAATTCTTTGACGGAAATTCGACGATCAACATTAAAAATTTTGCGAATTTTATCCAAATTAAGAAAATATTTTGGTCTGTCGAAAATTTCTTTTTTGGCAAAATCTTCAGCTTCTTCAATCTCACCATTTTCCCACATATTTTTGAGCGTAATATTTCCAAGCACATCCTCTTCAACGGCACGCTTAAAACCCTCTCGATCAATCCGCATAATAATGCCCTCAGTTTCTTTGGGTGGGAGATATTCATCTGGAGAGTTTAAGTTGATTGGACTGTTTGGTGGCAGTGGTGGATCTGTTGGGCCATCACCTCCTGAGCCAATTGGTCCATTTGGTGAGGCGATATGACTCAATGGAAGTTTTATTTTTTCATCATATGCAAATTCATTTTCAAAATATTCACAAGTAGCAAAAAAATCAAAAAATTTGAACTTTTCTTTTTCTTCAAAAAGTGGCTCGTTCTCATAATCATCATATTCAAACTGCCATTTTCTGGTTCCTCGTCCTTTGATCTGCACAAAATCAGTCGGTGAAAAAACTGGTCGCATTAGAGCAATGTTTAGCAAATCCTGACAGTCATAGCCTGTCGTCATCATGCCAACAGTCACGGCTACGCGAGTTTTGCTTGAATCATAGCCCTCTGGTTGGCCAACTTTTCCGCCAAGGCAATTGTTGGCAAAATTGATAGTCATTTGTTGCGCACCTGCAACCTGCGAAGAAACTTGCATGGCAAAATTAGATTGACTGTATTGTTCCGGCCATTTTTCAAAAGCAAGTTTATTTAGAATATTCGTAAGGTTTCCAGCATGTTTTTGAGAAACTGCAAACACAATCGTTTTTCCAAAAAGTTTTATTCCCAAAGCTTCAGCAATTGGATCAAAAAGTCCATTGTCAATCAAAGCCTTGCACATTGCGACATTGGTTTCTTCATTAAAAATTTTGCGTTCAAAATGTCGCTCATTGAAAAATTCATCAACAATTTCACCTTTTTCCGTGAGTGTATGCACGGCGTAACCTTTTTCCGAAAGAAGTTCAGTTGTGACATTTGTGCGAGCATCAACAAGTGTCGGCTTTATGAGGTAGCCCTCTTCCGAACCTTTTTCCAAATCATAAGAAAAAGTTGGATTGCCAGAATCGCAACCAAATGTTTTATAAGTATCAATCAAAAGCCGGCGTTCATATTCTCTTTGACTGTCCGTACTCTCGGCATCAAATCCTTTCAAATAATTTTTTGGGGTAGCAGTAAGTCCTAATTTATAGCCAACAAAATATTCAAAAACAGCTCTACTATTGCCACCAATTGAACGATGAGCTTCATCGGAAATTACTAATTCAAAATCAGTCGGAGAAAACTCTTTTTTGTAGCGATCACCAGCCAAAAATGTTTGGATTGTGGAAACAACAATGCTGGCATTTGCCCAAGAATCTTTGTTTTCCTTATAAATTACGCTTCGATAATCTTTGCCAAGATATTTTTCAAAGGCTGTCTGGGCTTGGTCTTCAAGCTCAAGACGATCAACCAAAAATAAAACTCGACGAGCATTTCCTGATTTGAGAAAAAGCTTAATCACCGCAGCGGAAATAAGGGTTTTCCCTGTACCCGTTGCCATTTCAAATAAAAATCGTTTACTTCCTTTCCTGATTGCTTCTTGTTGGAGTGCTTCAATAGCTTGGACTTGATACGGTCTGAGTTGTTTAAGCTTATTGTTTTTTAGAAAGTCCCCTCGAGTAGCTTCATTTTGAAAAGCTGGATCTGTCGCAAAAGTTGGAATTTGAGTTGAAATAATATAGTTTTCATCAACTTTAGTTTGAGCGAGTTCCACTGGATTTGGGGTGTATTTTTCATATTGTGTAATCGAATCTTGAGTTGGAAAACGCGAAATTGTGTCGGGGTTGCCATGCTTAGTGTCCCAAAAATAGTGAATGTTGCCATTTGAAAGAATAACAAAACGAGCACCGCAATTGCGAGCATAATTTCTTGCCTGCTCTTTGGCTGAAAGTGGGTCAATAGATTCGCGTTTTGCTTCTACGACAACTAAAGCACGACCATCCTTGTCAAGCAGAAGAAAATCAACTGCACCACGACGACCATCTGAAGTGGTTGCATTTTCCAAATCCTCATCAAGCTCATTAAATTTCACGCCAGCCTCAAGCGAGATATTTGCTTTTCCTTTTTTATCATCTTCAAAACGCCAACCTGATTCTTCAAGTAGTTTGTTTATTTTGATTCTTGCGCTTGCTTCTTTTTGCATAAAATTAATGATTCAGAATTATTCTAAAAATGTCACTTTTAAGGGGATTTTTTGCTGTTCTTATGGTATCATTAAGTTGATAATTACTCAAGAAAAGTTATGACTGATTTTCAATATGGGCAAGTGCAATTCCCAAAGATTAATAAAAGAGCTTTTTAATTTTTTCTGATTCTCTCTTACATTTAGAGAAAACTCTCCTCCAGAGCCTGGGTTTTCAAAAAAGCAAAATCGTTTGCTTTTTTGAAATACCCTTCGAATCCCTCTTACATTCTCAAAATAACTTATGGTAGGCAGGGATTTCCGCCTCGCAATCTACTGATTGCTCGTTGCCCGCGGCAGAGCTGAATGCTCCTATGGTCGCATTCATCTACGTTCGCTTGCCTCGTCTGCTCTCGGCGCTCACTTCTGCCGGTTCGAATCCCTGCCTCAATATAAAACTAAAAACAGAGAAGACTTTAAAGGTCTTCTCTGTTTTTAGTTTTATGTCGGGGCGCAGGGATTCGAACCCTGTCTAAATGGTCCCAAACCACTCGTGCTAGCCGTTGACACCACGCCCCGAGGCTGATTGCTAACTAATATCCATCTTAAAGGATTTTCCCACTTAAGTCAATTAGTGACCTTCCCA
>CAIJXA010000107.1 GCA_903824515.1 uncultured bacterium | reverse complement strand
TATAGTTTTTTTAAAATTAAATAAGGAAAAAAGATGAAAAATATTCCGACCATACTGGCAACCTTGGCCATTTCGATGGCTCCTGCAGCAATCTACTGCAGGTCAATTGAATTGCTGGCCATTGGAGTGGCCCTGGCAATTGGCGCCCTCGCAGTGGAAGCGGTACAAAAGAGGCTTTCAGCGTAGCCCAACACCCAGTGTATTGCAGAAAAGATGAACATCTTTTTTCTTGCAAGCACTGGGCTTTTTTATTCCTAAAATTTTTCCCACCAAAAAAACGAGCACAAATTGCCCGTTTCTTTTTTTGTCCAAATTTATTTTTTTCACAAATACACATGTTTTATATATTTGTAGATTCGTAGCTGATTTGCGAATTCGTGTGTTTTTAGCAATATAACAATATAACAATTTTAGAGTCCCGCTTTCTTGAGTTCCTCCAAAAGTTTACGCTGATCGCGACTCAAATTTTTTGGCACATCTACGATAATTTTCACCAACTGATGACCGCGAATTGAATTACGACCGAGCTGCGGAATGCCTTGTTCTTTGATGCGAAAAGTTTCGCCGCTTTGCGTTCCGGAAGGAATCTTTATGCTAATTTTGTCATCAATTGTGCGCACGCTAATTTTATCACCCAAGACAGCTTGCGAAAAAGAAATGTGTTGGGTCGACAAAATATCGTCGCCCTTTCGCTCAAAATAGTTGTGCGGCTTGACGTGAATGTTGACAAACAAGTCTCCATTAGAAGATCCTCGCTCGCCAGCTTCACCCTGACCCTGCAAGGAAATGGTTTGACCATTGGAAATTCCAGCTGGAATGTCAAATGCAATTTTTTGCTGCTCCCTAACTCGACCATCACCTCCACATTTGTGACATTTTTTGGCATAGGTTTTTCCAATGCCCGAGCAAGTAGAACAAGTTGAAGCTTGAACAAAAGTTCCAAAAAAACTTCGCATAGTTTGCTTGATTTGGCCAGAGCCTTTGCAAGTGTGACAAGTTTCTTCTTTAGTGCCAGGCTCGCCGCCACTGCCCCGACATTGGTCGCAAACGACTCTGCGCAACAAGGAAACCTCACGATGGGCGCCTTTAACCATTTCCTCAAAACTTATTTCCGCATCAACCTGAATATCGCGACCTGCTTTTTGAGAATTTTGTCTGCCTCCACTTGCGCCTCCAAAAATATCTGAAAATATATCTTCAAATCCACCCCCAAAATCTCCACCAAACCCTTGGCCACCTTGCTGAAAACCACTAAAGTCAAAACCACCGAAACCTTGGCCGCCACCGCCCCGTTGTCCTTGTTCAAAAGTTTGGCCATATTGATCATATTGACCACGCTTTTCCTTGTCTGAGAGAACCTGATAGGCTGCGTTAATTTCCTTGAATTTTTCAGTGTTTCCTCCTGCTTTATCAGGATGATGCTTGTGGGCAAGTTTTCGATAAGCCTTCTTTATTTCATCATCTGAGGCACCTTTACTGACGCCCAATGTTTCATATAAATCTTTTGCCATATAGTTAATATAATTAATTTTAACAAAAACAACTAATCCCCCTTTTTTCTCTAAAAATAACTCAGAAAAAGTTAACTAAAGCTCATGGGAATAGCAACAGGAATTTGGAAAACGAAATTAGAAATTCCTTTTCTTGTTACTTTTTTCTTTAGCTTATTTCCAACACGCTGTGCTGTTAACTGAAAACGAAAGTTTAATTACTAGTTTCCTACAACTAAGCTTACAGCCAGAGACCAATGTTACTTCGCTCATTCTAAACCAAAAACAAAAAATTAGCAATCCCAAGTGATGAGTGCTAATTATTTACGCCATCTAGCTAGAAAATAACTTCTTTTTCTACAGTTACAGTTTTGATTACAACCAAACCGAAACGTACCAAGTTAGAAAATATCATCCAACTCAAAAGGAACGAAACAACGCTCAGTAATGATCCAATTGAAAAAACTGTGAAAAAAAGAATGCCAGCCAAAACAATTGCGATTGATGATGATCGTTGTTTTCCAATAATGTTTGGGGTAAAGATATTCTCAATTTTTTTTGCAATAAGTTGCGAAATGACATCTGATGCCTTTTCTGAACCCTGAACTTCCCTGCCAACCAGTGTTGACAACTGCTGCCTGCTTTCTTTCATGATAACGGCTTGTTCGTCATTTTTAATTCGAGCGTTCAAAGTATTAAGTTGATTGCCTACTTGCGCAGTAAATTGTTCACGACTATTGGGAGAGATGTTTTGATTTTCCATTTCTTGTTGAACGATTTGAGCGATACTCGAGTTTGTAACTTGCGAATCTTGATTTAATGACTGGCTCTTTTGAATTTGCAAAATCAGATCATCTATGGTTAGGTTTTCATTTTCAAGCACTTTGAAATTTGGCTCAATTAAAGAAAGGATCTTAGGCACAATTTTGCCGGAAATTCCGCTCGTTTCAATTCGCGGAATCAAAATTTGACCATTGAGCTGACTGACATATGAAAAATATTGAGCCGAAATTGCCAAGGATATCGCTAGTATCATCAGCACTTTTCCGCTTCGCAATGACTTTAAAAAATCAATTTTCACATTCAATTCAAAATCACGACGTATTTTGCGTGAAGCCAGAAACAAAAAATATCCACTAATAAACACTCCTGCGATATGCCAAAAACTACCCGTAAAAATAATACCCAAAAGTAGCGAGCCAAACAGTAGTAGCTCTAAAAAAACAATATCCTCAAACAATGCAATATCCAGACAAATAAACACCCACAGCAGCATAAAAAATATTATCGAAGTTGTCCAACTACTGGCGCCTGCAACCTTCAAAATTTGAGCAACAGACCACCATGAAAAAAATGCACAAACAATTGTGAGTGAGCCTAAAATTAATTCAATTTTTTTTCGATTCATATTTTTTCACATATAAATATATTTTCAGTATATCAGATTTAGCATTTTAGCATAACCGTCAAATCAAAAAGCACCACATTTGGAAATATTAATTTCCAAATGTGGTGCTTGCAAAAAAATCAATCATAAAAAATTATGATACCTTTGTACTCTTGGCTGGGCGAGCAGCAGCTGTCTTGGCCTGAGCAGTTACAGTGTAGCTTTTTTGGCTAGCATTTCTAGTGCTTGTTATTGAAGAATCCGCAGAAACGTTGGCCTGGTTTGCATTTTTAAAAATATTTACATAAATTGCAATCCCAACCAAAATAGGCAAAACGACTATAAAAATAAACGTAAAAAATTTATTCTTCATATTTATTAATTAACTTAGAATTATCTAGACTCATGTAATTCTACGCATCATTTACCTTATTCTTTCAAAAATAAACGGTATTAATACCCCGAGCATGCCCTAAACCCTAAGCCATGTCACTCACAGCGACGTGTCAAGCTGCGTAGGCAAATCAACCCTTTATTGCCTCCATCAAATCGGTCTCGATACAAATCAGAACATTCACCCAGCTGGATATTATCCAGCTGATAAATTGCTCAAATAATCCAAAGTCAGGGCTGAAATTTGGGTTTTACTAATTCAATTTAATTTTCTTTGATTAAGCAGAGTTCGTGTTTTTTTGCTTAGAAGAGTTTATTAAGTTTCGAACTTCGTCTAGATTCACAGTCGGCCGCTGACGTTGAGAATTAAATTTCTTTGGGGCGATATATTGCATTTGCGAAAGTGTCATTGGCTTTTCCTGTGATGAATAGCTTTTTTGTTGCACCTTTCTTTCAGCCGGTTCGTATGCTTGGTCATTTTGCTTGAAAGTTTGCGGTGCTGCATTTTGCAAAGATTCGATTTTCTCAATTGTTTGCGTCTGAGAAACTTGCCCTTGTTGATCCTCATTTTGACGTTGTCTTTTCTGCTCTTGCGCAAGTTTTTCCTTGGCTGTCATGCGCTGATATTCTTTCAAGCAATCCTTGCAAAATGTTGGACGTGAACCATCCGGCTGAAATGGAACTTGAATGTGATCACCACACATATCACAAATAGCTTCGAATTTGGGACGAGTATCTACTGGCTTAACATAATAATCTTGATTTTCTTGATCAAGACCAGGTTCTTGCACTTGCTGAGGATGAATCTTTTGTTGGGTTGGCGCAGGAGCAACTTGCTGAAACTGCGCATGCTGAGCAGTTGCCGATGGCAAAGGCTGCTGTGATTGAGTAGCTTGCTGAGCTCGAGGAGCTGGAGTTGGAGCTGGAATTTGTTGAACTTGTTGTGGCTGCGGAGTCTGCGGCGATGGCTGAGAAATTGGGGCTTGATAAGGCTGCCGAGGCGCTGAATTGGAGGCTGGTTGCGTCACAGGCCTTGAAAATGCAACAGGCTGAGCTTGAGGGGCAAAAGTCTGTTGAGGGCGCACTTGCGGCTGAATAACCACTGGATTAGGGCCGTAGGAAGCTACTGGCGGCTTGTTGACAGTTTGAAAACCAGAAGCTGGCATGATGCCGGCCCATCTGGAAATTTTGTCCTCAACTTCATCTTTGCTTGAAGCATATCGTTCTCGAGAAGACTCAATAATTGTTTGTTCATTTTCTGCAGTGTCATCAATAAAAACAGGTGGCAAAACCTTGGCAGAAAAAGCGTCGCCTGCGATGCCATCAATCATCAATTTCAAATACACGTTATATTTCGGCAAATTGACGATGTCATTTTGCATGAAAACAGGCTCGAATTCTTTTTCCAAAAATTCAGCGTCCATTGCACCAACTCGAAAAGAAACAATTGTTCCAGCATTTCCAAAAATTGCATCGCGAACCTTCTCATCAATTTGTGTGATATATTGATTTGCTAAAATTAAATTCAGATGATATTTTCTAGCTTCTGACAAAATGTTGGCAAAGGACTCGGTTGCAAAGTTTTGAAACTCATCAACATAGAGATAAAAATCTTTTCGAGTGTCCTCTTCAATGTCCACTCGGCCCATAGCTGCCAACTGAATTTTGGTAATCATCATGGCTCCCAAAAGTGCACTATTGTCTTCCCCAATACGACCCTTGGACAAATTCAAAATAAGGATTTTTTGAGAATCCATAATTTCCCTGATATTAAAAGATGACTGGGTTTGACCAACAATGTTTCGAATCAGTGAACTTGAAAGAAATTGCCCGACCTTGTTTTGAATCGGTGACACAACTTCTTGCAAAACTTTGTCGCTCCATTTTGGAAATTCATCCACCCAAAATTGTCTAATCACGGGATCTGTGACTTTATCGACTACTCTTTCGCGATATTTCTTGTCCACCAAAATACGAGTCACGCCCAAAAGGGTGCTGCCTGGATATTCCAAAAGGGCTAAAATAGCATTACGCAAAATATATTCCAAGCGAGGTCCCCAGGAATCCGCCCAAATCTTTTTGAAAACGCCGATGAGCCCAGATGAAACAAGGTGTCGATAATCAGGGTCAACTGATTCCATGACGTTAAATGCCAATGGGAAATTCTGATCAGCGGGATTCAAATAAATGACATCGTTGATGCGATTGGCAGGAACCGCCTTGAGAAGTTTTTCGGCTGTGTCACCATGCGGATCAATATAGCAAACGCCGTGTCCATTGCGAATGTCTTGCACCACCAAATTTTCCAGCAGGTTTGTTTTTCCCATACCGGTTTTTCCAATGATGTACATATGCCTTCGTCTGTCATCTGTCTTGATCCCAAAAACCCTTTCTTGGTTTCTGAAATTTGTTTTTGCAAAAAAGGCAATTTCATTATTATTCATACGAGCGTTGTCGTTTAGAAATTATTGAAAAAATATTATTATTTTTAAAAGTTAAAAAGCCAAGGGGCTATCCTATTCTATTGGTAAATTCGAAGGAGCACCACCACGCTTTGCTTCAACCCGAGTCATTGAAGGAGCCATCACATTGATATCTGGCAAATGAAATATAGTCGCCAGCTCTTCGCTACTTAATACAATCTTAATACCATCCCTGCTTCTGCTTTTATAGCGACGATAAAGTTTATGTTGGCTATACTGCAGGCGCTGTTTTTTGAAAAAATCATAGTGCTTGGAAGTTTTCGAGTCTCCATCTGGCTTGAAGCCGTTTAGGTTGTCATCTCCGAACTGCTTCAATGCGCCCCAGACAGCAGAAACACCAATTGACATATCGAAATTTTCACGCTTACTAAGATAAATACATCTACCCTTTGTGGAAAACTGAACTTTGCCCAAATTTGTTTCAACAGCCTTGAGCACATCGCGCTCCATTGGAGAAAGACGAGTGTCCAAAGGAAGCTCATCCTTTTTTTTCTCAGCTTCAAATTCAACTGGGCCGCTCAAGTATTTCAAGACGCCACCAAAGACATCCATCAAATCTTTGCCTATCATTTCCAGAATTCCTTCAACTTTCTTTTCTCGGCCTTTGAGTTTTTCAGCCAGCGCCTTGCCAACCGTGCCGCTCCAAGCCGGAGGATTCGGTGCAATCACCCACTGCAACCAAATGTGTTGGCCTGGTCCAAGTTTTCCCATAACTTCAATCACGCCAGCCAAGGGATCAATCATGGTTCCAGTAATCGTTTCTTCATAACTTGGATAGGTTCGGATAGGATAGGCATCATGTTTGGTGGCTGCCACATCAGCACCCCACAAATTCCACCTTGCATTCGGAATAAACTTGGGAAAATTATCCACATAATCAGGAACTTCGACAATCTCCACATCCGGATATTGGGCATACATATTTGCTTCAATCAAATGACGATGTTTTTTCATTGTTCGAATATAGAAATGAACAGCTCCCTCATTGGAGACAATTTCCAAACTCATATAGTCGACAAACTGACCGTCAACATTTGATTCAAAAGTGGTGAAAGATTTTTCCACACCAGCAAAACCTACGAAAATAGATTCCATAGGCTTAGGGCTTTTTTCAATATTTTTTGGAGCAATTATTTCAAGCAAGGTCCAGCTAGCTGAAGACCAAAATGCATCCTGGACATGAGCAAGCCAAAGCAGTTTGAAGAGAAAATAAAATATTGGCGGCAAAAACAAAAACCAAGTGTAGGCAAAAGCTTGCCCTACTAATTTCGTGGATGCGATAATTTCGCCAATTGAGCCTGCAAAAATGTCCATGAGTATTTATGTTTGCTAGTTTTTTTATTTACTTCTTGATTGAATAAGTTCCCTCTTTTGACTTGGAGAAAAAGTTGTTAAGATTTATTACGATTGTTGATTTTTTTACCTGTCTGATTTCAAGCACCTTTTTTAGAATCTCATCTCGGTTCAAAGGTTTCAAATTTTTTACGATAATTTCCTTAATCACATCCTTGACAGTTCCTTTTTGATAACCCCATTCAGAAAGAGCATAAATTCCTCTTCCCACCAACACAAAATTTTTGTCTTTGATGAGTTCATTGTGAACTGTTTGGGGGTGAGTTTTTTTCTTGTTGAGATGATGTTTGTCAATTTTTGCAGCAATCTCCTTGAAATGAAGTGGATTGCCTGATTCTTTCAAAACAAGATAAGCTTTTTCGCGAGTTCCTTTGGGTGAAATTTCTTTCCAATTAATGGCACCCCATTTTCCAAAATTATTTTGTTTAATTTCCTGAGAAATTTCAAGATGATAAACAAAGTGATCTTTGCTTAAATCATTTTCCAATTCTCCAACTGCAAAACGAAAAAGTTCATCACCAGTGAGCGGCCGCTTTTCTTTCTTCAGAACTTCTAGCGTTGCATTTTTTGTCTTGCGCCATTTTTCAATATCAAAATCTGAAAGTGAATATGCCAGTGACAATTCACCTTTCACTTCGTGACTCTTGATTTGATTGATGCATTCAAGAAAAAAACGAACAGCAGCTTGCTCAGCAACATTTTCACGGCCAAGAACTTTCAGAAGTTTCTTCCTGCCAATTATACCACTATTTTTGGTAATAGCCAAAATAACCGTTTCTCTAACTTTTACAAACTCCGGATGGTCATTTTTTTCTCGCACTTTTTTCAAAGCCTCTCTAATTACCTGTCTGACTCTTTCCCTGGTTATGGTATATTTACCGCCTATTTCCTCCAATGTGAGGGCACCATCTCCATTGATGCCATAGCGACTGAAGATTATTTCCTGCGATCTGGTCGATAAATCGCCAATAATTGCATTTAATGCCCTAGAGAAAGGTCCTTGCTCTCTCTGCAGCTTTTTTGGCTCATCAATCAAGTTTTTCATATTGGTTAGCTTGAAATATGTTAATATGTTAGGTTTCAAATTATATTAACACATTATGAATTTTTGTCAATATTTATCACAAATTTTCATATTTTCTTCATTTTTCAACAAAAAATCACCAGCGTTGGCCAATGACCTTTTGTTTTAGATTCAAATTCAAAAAATGCTGACTAATCCTTTTTGATAAAAAAATTTAAACATGCTTTTCTAGGAAATTCTTGAAATGAGTCTCGAAAAAAGACTTTCTATTTTCTGATTTGCACCTTTAAAGCTGCCTCTAGTTTTGCAGTTATTTTTTCCATAATAACATCAACTTCTTCGCTGGTCAGTGTTTTGTTTTGAGAATTCAGCATAATATGAAAAGCATAACTCGAAGTCCCGTCGGCAAAATCAAAAATATCAAACAAATCAACGTCAACGACCAACGCTCCGCCACTCTGCTGAATTATTTTCAAAATATCATCCACTTTTTCTCCGCCAGAAACAACCATTGCAATGTCCCTCATCACGTTTGGATATTTTGGAATCGCCCTAAACTCTCTTTCGGCAGTTGAGACATTTTGCAGAAGTTCAAGATCAAATTCAAAGAAAACCACTCGACTAGCGATATCAAAATCATTCAAGACTAGTGGATTTATCTCCCCGATACAGCCAATCGCTTCATCTTTTCCGATGATTTTAATCTCACTAGATCGACCATCGTGACAAAAGGATTTTGAAATCTGCTGAAATCCATCTTGCAAAATTGCGTAATATTGGTCAGTGATTCCCAATTGCAACATTAAATCATTCACCAAAGATTTTGCCTGAAAAAATGAAGATTGCTGAATTTCATTTTGTCCACCACTCTTGCTTGATTTTTTTTCAAGCACCACAATTCCGCAAAGCATATTCTTTTCGTTTGGCAGCGCGCTATCATCATTTGGCAAAAAAATCTTGCCAATTTCAAAAAGATGCATTTCCTTTGTGTGTTTTAAATTTTCCCGAACATTTTTAAGCAAATTCGGAATCAAACTCACGCGCAAAATTGTTTGCTCCAAATTTCCTGGAGCTTCAAGTTCCAAATGCTTAAAAGTTTGCAGTCTGGCATTTTCACTATCTTTCTGACTATAAAAAGCATAATTGTAAACCTCAGAAAATCCCTGACCAACCAAGACATTTTTCACTTTTCTGACAAAAACTCTTTGTTCGTTGATGGCTGGCGGTTTGATGGAAACAAGTTGCGCAGTTGGCGTAATTTTTTCATAGCCATAAATTCGACCAATTTCCTCAATCAAATCTTCTGGCGTCAAAACGTCCAAGCGAAAAGTTGGTACGCTCACCAGGAAACTCTTGCCAGCATTTTTTACACCAAAGCCAAGGGAAAGCAGAATTTTTTTACTAACGCTAACTGGGACATCTTCGCCTAGCAAAGAATTTACGTAATTTAAATCAAGCCTGACAGTCCAAGGTTTCACTGGAGCTGGATACTGCTCCACAATGCCATCAAGTTTAGCGTCCGTGATGTGCGTCAAAATTTCAATGACGCGCACCATGGCTTTTTCGGCAATGTTTGGATCGAGTCCCTTTTCAAAGCGAAGTGCCGCATCCGTTTGCAAGCCAAATTTATTTTTTGTTTTG
This sequence comes from uncultured bacterium, assembly GCA_903824515.1. GTDB lineage: Bacteria > Patescibacteriota > Minisyncoccia > Moranbacterales > GWC2-37-73 > CAIPMZ01. The sequence goes on along the minus strand of CAIJXA010000107.1, from coordinate 4,141 downwards.
CGAATCAGCGCTGGCGCAAAAGTGGCCGCTTCTAAAACGATGCTAGTCGTTTTTTCGCTCACCCCGGAGCCTTTACCGCCCATTACCCCAGCCAAAGCCAACGCGCCTTTTTTACTGGCAATCACAATATCATCGCTAGACAATTTTTTCACGCTGCCATCTAAAATTATAATTTCCTCATTTGCCTTAGCGCTTCTCACGATTATTTCCGCTACCCCGCCAGTTTCAATTTCCGCAAAATCAAAAGCGTGTAGCGGCTGACCGAGTTCTAACATTACATAATTAGTTACGTCCACCACGTTATTAATTGAGCGGATCCCACAGCTTTCTAGGCGAGCGGAAATCCACTGCGGAGATTTTTCAATCTTCACGTTATCTAATTTAGCCGCCAGATAGCGACTACATAAATCCTTATTTTCCAAGGCAATTTTTAGGCGAGTCGTTTTTTTCTTAGCTAGTTTTAAGCCTTCATAATCAAATTCAATTTCTGACCCAGTCAGCGCTGAAATTTCGCGCGCCAGGCCGACATGACTAACGGCATCATGAGCGCGATCTGGCAAAACTTTAATTTCTAAAATATAATCGTCTTGGCCCAGAATTTCTTTCAGTGGCGTGCCATTTTTTAAATTTTTCTCCAGCAGTAAAATCCCCGCATGATCACTACCTAGGCCGAGTTCATCGAGCGCACAAAGCATCCCAAAAGATTTTTCGCCTCGAATTTCCGCTGCTTTAATTTCTAAGCCATTCACCATTTTAGCTCCCACTAAAGCCACGGGAACTTTATCACCCACCGCAATATTTTTCGCCCCACAAACAATGACTAGGGTAAGATCGTTACCATTTCCCCTCTCGCCCTCTGGGAGAGAGGCTGGGAGTGAGGGTCCGACACTGACTTTGGTTAGTTGCAATTTATCAGCGTTAGGATGAGGCGTAATTTCCAAAATTTCACCCACCACAAAGTTTTCAAAATCACTGCCGATTTTTTCCACGCCTTCAATTTCCAACGCATGCATCGTGATGCATTGGGTCAACTCTTCCAACGATAATTTTGTGCCCGAGATTTCCCTGAGCCAATTGTAAGAATATTTCATTTATAGTAATTAGCTTCATTAGCTTCATTAGCTTTTAGAAAAATCCTATAAGCTAACGCAGCTAAAAGCTATAAGCTATTTTAAAACTGTTTAATAAACCGCAAATCCCCACTGTGGAAAAGGCGGATGTCGCTGATTTTATATTTCATCATCGCCAAGCGTTCAAGTCCAAATCCCCAAGCAAATCCTTGGTATTTTCCTCTTGGATAACCGGAAGCGACAAAAACATTTTGATTCACCATCCCAGCCCCTCCAATTTCGAGCCAGCCAGCTTGCTTACAAGCGCTGCAACCCTTGCCACCACAAACTGTACAACTGATATCAAATTCAAAACTTGGTTCGGTAAACGGGAAGAAGCTTGGGCGGATCCGAATCTGAATTTCTTTTTTAAAAAATTTCGAAAAAAACTCTTGGGCGATAAATTTAAAATTTCCAACATTAATCTCATCGCCAACCACTAAGGCTTCGAACTGATGAAAGGTATGCTCATGCGTTGAGTCGCCTGCTTCGTTACGATAAATTCTCCCTGGCGCAATAATGCGAAAAGGTGGCTGATGTTTTTCCATATATCTAATTTGCACATTCGAAGTATGCGTGCGAAGAACCATTCTTTCATTTATGTTTTCATACGTGTCGTTCTGTCTTTTATCTGTGTTCCTCTGCGCTTTTAACCAGAAAGTGTCTTGCATATCGCGAGCTGGGTGGTCCTTCGGCATATTCAGGGCATCAAAGTTATGAAATTCATCTTCGACTTCTGGTCCGTCAGCAATTTCAAAACCCATCGACGTAAAGATATCTTCAATTTCATTTTGAATTTGAGTCAGGGGATGCAAATGACCGCGACGCATTTTCAAAGCTGGAATTGTGACATCAATTTTTTCCACCTGCGCATCAAAAGTTGAAGAAAGGTTTTTTTTCTTTTGATCTAGCAAATTTTGAATTTCAACTTTAACACTATTAGCCAATTGTCCAACCTCTTTCTTCTCCTGCACTGAAACATCTTTAAGTTGCCTCAAGATTCCCACGAATTCACTTTTGCGTCCCAAAAATTGGATTTCCAATTGCAAAACATCTTCCACGGTTTTGGCGTTTTCAGCTGCAGCCTGTGCATCTTCTTTGATTTTAATAATTTTTTCTTTTAACATATTCTTCGCTAGAGTGTCATTCTGAATTTATTTCAGAATCTACCTCTTTTATCTCAACTAGTTTAATAAATCCTCAATCCTGAAACACGACAGCCATGCGGCGTCGCTATGGAGTTCGAGATGACATTCATTAATGCTGACTCTTCTTATAACCCAATCTTACCAAGTTAAGCCCATTATGGCAATAACGATAATATTATAATAGGCCACAAACTATCCAATTATCTTCTTTATTTTTTCAACCAAAATATCTTTTTTATCGCTGGCATAATATCCTTCTATTTTTCCCAAAAGTTTTCCTCTTTTAAAAAATAATAAGGATGGCAGTTTTTTAATTTTCAATTTTGTTATCAATTCACCACTAATCATCATTTTACGATATTTAATAGGATAATCGCCCAAAAGTCTTTTTATTGAGATTGATTTTAAGAGACACGCAATGGAATCATCGTTAAAACACTCCACCGCTACTAACTTGTCAGACTCTAAAACCTCTAATTGAAATTTGTCGTCCGAAATAAGAAAAGCAGGATGAATGGGTTGAGCGCCGTATCGGTCAACAAATAAATCTGACATTTTTCTTGGATCCTCCTTTAACTCTTTTTCAATCTTGGCATATTCCTTTTCATCCCTTACTACATGGATAGCTGAAACTTGGCAATTCTTTTCACATTTTCTACAACTTATACATTTTTTATTATCAATTGATAAGCTTTTTTTCTCTGCGTTCCAATACAGTGCCCCAGTGGGGCAGACCGCTACACCATTGCACTCCTTAGCATTATCACAGATTTTAAAATTGATCAAAATTGACATATCTTTATGAAAAATTATTCAATTCAATTATTTTAATAAATTAGTCAACATTATCAGCCACCTCCAAAACATCCTCAAAACTCGAAACTATTTTAAACGGCTCACCTTTTTCGAGTCGGTCTCGCCCGTGAAAACCAAAATCAACTGCAATAACTTCAACTCCAACTTCTTTTTTCACTAAAATCAAAAATAATCGCCTTTTTCATTGTTTTGTCCAAAATTATTTTTTCCACACCTATAAATTAATATATAGGTGTGAATTATAAATCTTCTTCTGTTAAAACTTTAATCCCATTTTCTTTGAGCAATTTTGCAGTCACGCCATCGCCCTTGATGATAGTTCCAGAAAAAGTTCCGTCATAAATTTGACCACAACCGCAAGAAGGACTTTTTTGTTTTAAAATTGCCGTTTTAATGTTGAGCAGTTTTGCAAGCTCCAAAACTTGTTGCCCCCCCCCTATTAAAATTCTCGGTCACATCTTCACCGTTTTTACAGACAACTCTTTCACCTTGCTGTTCGGCAGGTTTTCGCGGGGTTGACAAACCGCCTAATTGTTCTGGACAAATTGGAATCAAGACTTCCTCTTTGGCTAATTTCAAAACTTTTTCATTTGACTTAGCCTTCCCATCATAACGACAGTTGACACCAAGCAAACAAGCGCTGCATAGTTTCATAAGTTTTCTAATTTAAAATATTTTGCGGTGAACCTTTTATCCAGGCTCATCGTCGGTTCAATGTCTCTGACTTGAACCGCACTGTTCTAAATATAAAAATAATTTTACTGCTGATTTTGATTAACTTTCAAATTTCGCTTCTCATTGTCCAAACGCAAGCGAAGCAAAAAGAGAGCGTCTTCTTTGAGATGCGCCTTGACCCAGTCTTTCTGTTTGGCATCCAAAAGCTCTCCTAAGCCAGCCAGAATGTCATTTTCTTCAATGGTTTCCAATGCTGCGATTGATTTTTCGAGAAATCCAGCAACTGAAAGACCCGAGCGCGCTTTGACAATTTCCGCGTTAAAATCCCAACCATTTTTCAAGAAAAACCAAACATCAAAAATATCTCGATTGGCAGTTCCGATTCGGTCAGTC
>CAIJXA010000106.1 GCA_903824515.1 uncultured bacterium | reverse complement strand
AGAATATTTGGCTGACACAAAAGAGAATGGCGGAGCTTTTTGATACAACACCACAAAACATCACCCAACATCTTAAAAATATCTATGCAGAAAATGAAGCTGACAAAATTACAACATGTAAGGATTTCTTACAGGTTCAAAATGAAGGAGGACGGGATGTCGAAAGAAAAGCTAAAATGTATTCTTTGGAAATTATTGTTGCCGTTGGTTATCGTGTGAACTCTGAAAGAGGTACCCAATTTCGTCAGTGGGCAACAGGAATTCTGAAAAATTATATTCACAAGGGATATGCTCTTGATGTTAATAGAATGAAATATGGCTCTCGTTTCAGCACTAGATATTTTGATGAATTATATGAAGAAATAAAGGATATCCGCACAAGCGAGCGGATGATTTATCAAAAAATTACCGATATTTATGCAACTAGTATTGATTATTCTTCAAAAACTCATGAGAGTAGGCAATTTTTTGCTACCGTTCAAAATAAGCTCCATTTTGCTATCACTGGAAATACCGCAGCAGAAATTATTACAAATCGCGTGAACAGTAAAAAGGAAAAGATGGGCTTGACCTCTTGGAGGCGTTCTCCAGAGGGAAAAATTATGCCTAGTGACACTGTTATTGCTAAAAATTATTTGGATAAAAAAGAACTTGAACACTTGAATCGCATTGGAAATATGTATTTAGATTATGCTGAGATGCAAGCAGCACGAGGTAATGTCATGACTATGAAAAATTGGATAGAAAAGCTTAATGCTTTTCTAAAATTCAGTGAGTATGAAATTTTAATGAATTCTGGCAAAATCAGTCATGAAGTTGCTGAAGCGTTAGCATTAGGCGAATATGAAAAATTCGCAGTTAAGCAGGATAGAAATTATATCTCTGACTTTGATCGTGAAATTAAAAAAGTTCTAGAAGCTCAGAAAAAGAAGAAGAAAAAAACTGAAAAGGGCTGGTTTTAAAATTGGTTGCACCCCAAATGCAAAATTGTTTCATTTTGAATCCGCCAGCCGTAAATCAGATATCAAAAATAGTTATAAAGTCATAGAAGCATTTAATCATCTAATCATTCAAACATTTAAACAATTAAATATCAAAAGCAGCGGGTTTAATTCCAAAAAACTTCAGCGGCACCGTCAGTTTCTCAAAGAGCGGGCATATTTTTCCCAAAAATGGGGAAGGGAAAGAAAAGAAAATTGTTAAGTTATAACTTTTTGAGAATAAGTGGCGGTTTTTGAATCATCCACTGAAAAACAAAATTTCAGTTATTAAATTCTTGCTGTTATTTCTTTATACGAAATCCTTAAATATTTTTGCTAATTTAATGGCTAATTTAAGCCATTTTATCAACTTGCTTATATTTGCTTATATTTTAGAAACTTGGCTCATAGAAGGTTTCCTTGGAGCTACCAGTCTGCTGAATTAAGCCGATTTCCTTCATTTTTCGCAAATCACTGCTGATTGTTGGCTGTGGCGTATCAACTATTAATTTCTCAGCGCCCTTTCTGGTTATCTTTCCATTTTCTGCCAAATGCTCCCAAATTTTTAACTGCCTCTCATTGAGTTGGCTTAATTTTTCTCCAGGTAAAATAACCTTAAAACTATTTGAGGTGTTTTTAAATATTGGATTTAAAAGATTCCATTTGCTCATTTCTGTAAAAACAATATCTATACCACGACCATACTCCTCGAGGTAGTCTAAATCTTTCAAGCGTGCTGCAATGATTTTGTTCCTACTCATTTGAGAACTTTTGATATTTTCTATGGTCACCCCGATCGGTAAATTGCCTGGATTAAAAACTTCAATTCTATCCTCGAATATATTTACTTGCGTGTAAGTCTCAGTGATCCTGTAATCACGATGAATAACGGCATTGGCAATTATTTCACGAATAGCTTTCTCTGGATATTCATACCGTTCAACTCTTTTTGTTCCTATGATTTTAGCGCTCTTCTTGATATTCCTTAGAATGAAAGCCTGCATGCTATCTATTTGCTCATCAAGAGTTCCATCTACATCAAGAGAATCGAGGATGTCAGAATGAACTCCGGATCCTTTGTATCTCACGCAACGAATTATATATCGCTCGAATTGCAGTTTCTTTTGAGGCTTCTCTTTTGCGAATATTAAATACCCGGCTATAGTCGACATCATGAGGTTGTTGAAGGATTTTAAAATCCCAATGTTTTCAAGAACTTCGACATATTTATCATTTGAATCAAAATCTCTGGCGGTTTTTTCAGCACTTTTTTTCAAAAAGGAAATCAGTTTTTCATATGATAAATCATCCACAGTTGCATTATTTGTGCATCCAGAATCGAAATCATCACCTTGGGCATTACGCACGTAATCTCGCATTTCAACCTCTGTCATTTTTCTGTCAGTGTTGCCCTCTCTAATGTATGCGCCATTAGGTAATCCGAGTTGCTTGATATGATATGGTTTAAATTGGTTCTGACATTCTGGAACATACACGGCTAAAATTTGTTTTCCATTGAATGATAAGATATGGTAACCCAATCTCAAAATAGTGTTCATGTCATTGGCAGAAATAGCACTCATCTTTTCTTGAAAAATTGCAACATCTTCAATGCCAACAGCTGTAATTTTTCTTGTGTCTTTGTTTTCTATAACACCGAACACAATGACTCCGCCACCTTTTTTATTGCCAAAAGAAGAAAGACTCGTTCTTGCATTAGCTGTTGGAAATCCACCACGACCATCTTTAAATTCAACCAAATCCGTTTCCGAGTTTGCTTTTATGGCAATATCTATTTCCTTTTCTATTTTTTCTTTATCCATGTATTTATTTATATTTTACCTTTAAATTTAATTTCACGCCAGCTTCATTGCTTTTTTGAAATTAGTCTGATGAAAGCTGAAAATGAAGTTGATTTTTACGCTCCGCGTGAGTGTGTGGCGGTGACAGGAGCTTGTTTGATGACGCGAAGAAGATTATTTTTGGAATCCGGCGGGTTTGATGCGGTGAATTTGCCAATCGCCTATAATGATATTGATTATTGTTTCAAGCTTCGAAAACCTGGTTATAAAATAATTTGCACCCCACATGCAAAATTGTTTCACTTTGAATCAGTCAGCAGGGGATTGGATATTAAAAATAGTTATAAAGTCATGGAGTCATTTAATCATCTAATCATTCAAGCATTTAAACAATTAAATATCCAAAGCAGCGGGTTTAATTCCAAAAAACTTCAGCGGCACCGTCAGTTTCTCAAAGAGCGGGCATACTTTTCCCAGAAATGGGGAGGGGATAAAAATGCCTAATTTCTAATGTCTAATGTCTAATAACAAAGGAATAGATTTTAGATGGTAGATTTTGGATTTTAGGGGAACTCCACCCAGGGCAGTCTTCGGCAGGGAAATATTTTTTAAAAAGTTAAGTTGACGATTTTATGTTGGGTGATATAATAAAAACATGAAGAAAGAAAAAGAAAAAAAAGATATGATGCCAAAGGATCAGGTAGTCGCAATCCTTGAAGAAATTCGAGGAGATTTTAAGGTTTTTGGTGAAGGCTTGGACGATGTTCGAAGAGGTGTGAAAGATTTGGAAGTTAAGGTAGATGACTTGACGGTAAAAGTTGATAAAATGGATATTAGACTTGGAAGCGTTGAAAATAGACTTGGAAGCGTTGAGAATAGACTTGGAAGCGTTGAGAATGGAATTGGAAGTGTTGAGAATAGACTTGGAAGTGTTGAAGAGAAGGTTGATTTTCTTATTGAGGATATGGATGAAGTAAAGGCGAACGTGGTAGATATGAAAATAGATATTAAGGATATCAAAGAAAAACTTAGTAATAAAACTGAGAAAAAAGTTTCTGATAATCACGAAAAACGGATTTTTAAATTGGAAAAAGCAGCTTTTGCAACTCAATAAGGATTCAAAAAAATTGTAAACAAAAATCGGAGCCTGGCTCCGATTTTTTTAGCTTAACTGGACTGTCCTCGGCAAAAAGTCATGTTTTTGAATAATCACGCAAGGATTTTTTTATTTTCTTTATTCATTTAAGAACAGTCCTGGAATTAGTCTTTTAAAATTTTAGCCCCTTTAAAGTTTGGATAATGCCATATTTTGATAAGTCAATTTATCAAAATATGGCATTATTTGGTATTTTTTGAAAAAAAACAATGAAAATATGGTCTTCAGCGTTACCGCCAATTCCTGAACGAGTGGGCGTATTTTTCCCAGAAATGGGGAGGGGATAAAAATGTCTAATGTCTAATAACAAAGGAATAGATTTTAGATTTAAGAATAGAAAAATCGGAGCTAAGCTCCGATTTTTTAGGTTGCGTTAAATTTTTTCTAGGCGAATTTTTCTTCCAGTTTTTCCACGCGATAGTCAAGGGTGTTGTGTTCAACTTTGTCAACTTTCTTGTTGAGATTTGCTTCGATGTTGTTCACAGTTGCGTCAATTCTTGCAACATCTGTCTTGAGCCCAGCAACATCTGTCTTAAGCCCAGCAACATCTGTCTTGAGCTCAGCTACATCGGTTTTGATTTCCTTAATGTCTGTTCTGACTTCTTTGAATCCAGCGTCCATTTTCAAGAGACCATCCTGTAGGATTCTAGCTACATCTTCGAGGGTTATTTCTTTTTTTGTTTCCATAATGTTTTTTAAGTAATTTTTTTATAACTAAATTATACAATGCAGTCTCTTCAGCGTCAATAGAATGTAGGCATTTAATCATCTAATCATTCAAACATTTAAACAATTTAACATCAAAAGCAGCGGGTTTAATTCCAAAAAACTTCAGCGTTATCGCCAATTCCTTCGCGAGCGAGCGTATTTTAGGGGGAAGTGGGAATGTAGGGCAGGCATTAGCCCCGAATAGCATTCGCCACGAGGTAAACTTTTTAGGCTTTAGCTTCTTAGGAGGAACATTTATTTCCACATT
>CAIJXA010000105.1 GCA_903824515.1 uncultured bacterium | reverse complement strand
GAATCCGCCTCGGAATTGAAGGAAGTGAAAAGAAAAAAGACCGAATCATTCCCGGCGAGGTTTTTGTGCTGCAGGATTTTTCGAAGGAAGAATTGGAGATTATTAAAAAGTTGGCAGAGAAAATAGTTGGAGAGTTATAGAGAACACTTCCTATCCCCTTCTCCCTCTGGGAGAAGGTGCCCGTAGGGCGGATGAGGGCGCAGGGAGCAATGCCTTGCAACGCGTGCCCTCACCTGTCAGGATTACCTGACATCCTCTCCCAAAGGGAGAGGATGAAAAGAATTAATTCTTTTTGTAATTTTGTAATTATGTAGAAAACTGAATTATAAGCTCATACATTTGCATGTCAAGCATCAATGAGTATAACAGGGCACTTCTTACCAATTTTTACTTCCAGTGCGTTGATTTCCACCGTGCCTCCGGATTTGACATTTTGTATAAATCCAGATTGTGGATTACAAATCCACACCATTCGGTAAAGAGGAACTTTCTTTTTTTTCTTGTCGACAGAGTCTGCCGTGAAAATAAAAAAATCACCATTCATCAAATCCCGTAACATTTTTGGTGCTATTACGACAGCTTTCCGCATTGCTTATCTCCGTTTATATGTTTTCAAGTTTACTATAATAAAAAAATCAAAATTCACCAATATTAAATTATACTCCCAAATCCCCATTTTGTCAAGCACCCACCCGAAATGGAATATCATGGCGGGCGGGCTATCGAAATTCTGGCTCTGTTTATGGCTCAAGAAAGCCACAGATAAAGGAAGGGATTCGAAAAAAATTGTCACAATAAAAAAATATGTCATGCTGAACTTGCCTGTCCGCCTTTGGAGGGTTTCAGCATCTTGGTTACAGGTAGTGTTGTAAAACAAAGAAAGTAGATTCTGAAACAAGTTCGCAGTGACAAGCTCCCATTTGTAGATTTGTAGCAGATTTGTATATTTGTGGGTTCACCTAATAAGCTAAAGCCTAAAAAAGCTAATAATCTATTTATGAAGTATCTCAATGCCCTCTTCACCATCGATGGTGTCGGCAATCAAAAAATTTCGCTGCTGCTTAATCATTTCGAAACTGCCCAACAAGCCTGGGAGGCTGGCACATCAGAATTGATAGCGGCAGGAATTTCTGAAAATCTAGCCAGAATTATCGTAGAGAAAAGAACCTCAATTGATCCTGATGAACGATGGCGGGTATTGGAAAAAGAAAATATCGAGCTCATCACTATTCAAGATGAGAACTATCCCGAGCTACTAAGACAGATTCCTTCCCCACCTTACCTGCTGTATGCCAAGGGTAATTTGGATTGTCTTAAGTTGCCGATGATTTCCATTGTAGGATCGCGAAAGTTCACAACCTATGGCCAACAAATGACTACGAAATTTTCTCAGCAACTTTCCCAGGCAGGTTTTTGCATCGTAAGCGGCCTAGCCCTCGGCATCGATGGCATTGCTCACTGTGGTGCGTTAGATTCCAATGGAAAAACTATCGCCGTCATGGGCAACAGTTTGGATGATATCAACATCTATCCGCGCAATAATTTTGCTCTAGCCAAGGAGATTATCGCCAAAGGCGGATTATTGCTGAGCGAATTTCCAGTGCCAACCCATGCTAATGTAGGAACTTTTCCGATGCGCAATCGCATTGTAGCCGGACTTTCATATGGCACGCTCGTCACTGAAGCAGCCCAGGAAAGTGGCAGCCTGATTACCGCCAGTTTTGCGGTAGAATTTAATCGCGAAGTGTTTGCCGTGCCTGGAAACATTTCCTCACTTCAATCAGAAGGCACAAACAACTTAATCAAAAAAGGCGCCAAAATGACAACTAGCCTCAGTGATATTCTGGAAGAAATCAAACCACAAACCCAACCGCAACAATTTCCAAGCGCAGTCTCAATTGAACTAAACGCGGAAGAGGAAAAAATCATGCACGTACTGTCACCTGAGCCTACTCACATTGACATAATACGCAAACTGACTAAACTGGAAACATCGGCCATCTCAGGAATTTTGGTAATGCTTGAAATAAAAGGCGCTATCAAAAACATCGGGGGGCAGAATTACATCAAGTTATAGCTCCTACATAATTACAAAATTATTACAAAAATACAAAAGTACGAAAAGTTTCAATGCATTCCTTTTGTATTTTCGTAATTTTGTATTTTATTTGTACTTTCGTAGGTAAATAAAACATAATAAACCATAAAATATAATTTTAATGAAACTAATCATCGTAGAAAGTCCAACTAAGGCAAAAACGATTTCAAAATTTTTAGGTAAAGGCTTTTCTGTGAAGTCTTCTTTTGGTCATGTGCGCGATTTGCCAAAAAGCGACATGGGCATCGATATTGAAAAAGATTTTGCCCCACATTACATTACCCCACTAAAAGCCAGACCGAAGGTTGCAGAATTGAAATTGGCCGCCGAAAAAGCCACCGAGGTCATTCTTGCATCTGACGAAGACCGCGAAGGAGAGGCAATTTCTTGGCACCTGGTTGAGGCTCTTGGTCTTGAAAAGAAAAACAAAAAACCCTACAGCCGAATCGTTTTTCATGAAATCACCAAAACTGCGATTGAACATGCCCTGGCAAATCCAAGAACTATCGATTTGAATTTGGTTGATGCGCAACAAGCCAGAAGGGTTCTTGATCGCTTGGTTGGCTATGAACTCTCACCTTTTCTTTGGAAAAAAATTCGCCGAGGTTTGAGCGCCGGACGCGTGCAATCCGTAGCCCTGCGCTTAATTGTGGAAAGAGAAAGAGAAATTGAAAAATTTGCCAAAGAAGAGTTTTGGACCGTTGGGGCGCGCCTAAAAAAAGAAGGAGACAAAATAGAATTTGATTCAAATTTGCTTGAATGTGGAGGCGAAAAAATAGACCAATCAATCACCCTGCAACTTTTTGCTGGAGATTACAAAACCAAAAAAACAACTATCCTTTCAAAAAAAGCTGCTGATATTATCACTAGTGATTTAAAAAAGGCTGATTATACCGTTGTGGATCTGGTTAAAAAGGAGACCCTGCGCACGCCGCCAGCTCCATTGACAACCTCGACTTTGCAACAAGCTGCAATTTCTTCCCTTGGCTGGAGCGCCAAACAAACAATGATGACCGCTCAAAAACTTTATGAGCTTGGACACATCACCTATATGCGAACTGACAGTCTGAATCTTTCCCTGGAATCCTTGATGGCTTGCCAAAAAACCATCACCAAAGAATTTGGAAAAGAATATGCACTAGAAAGTCCGCGCTATTTCAAAAACAAATCCAAATCAGCTCAAGAAGCTCATGAGGCAATCAGACCAACTTTTCCCAACATCCTGCCTGAAGAACTTAAAGCTTCACTTGACCCAGGTCAGCACAAACTTTATCGCTTGATTTGGAATCGCACCTTGGCTTGCCAAATGCAAAATGCCCGTCTTAATTCAGTTAAAGTTGATATCACTGCCAAAGCTGCAAAAAATGAATATCTGCTTCGCGCCAATGGATCAACCATTGTGTTTGACGGATTCTTGAAGGTTTATGAAGAAAAATCAAAAACAGCTGAAACATTTTTGCCAGACTTAAACATTGGCGATGCGCTCAAGCTTGTTGATGTTATTGGTCTGCAAAAGTTCACGCAGTCCCCTCCTCGCTACAATGAAGCAACTCTCGTAAAAGTCCTGGAAGAAAATGGCATTGGACGACCATCGACCTATGCGCCAACAATCTCAACCGTAATCGAAAGAAAGTATATCGACAAAAATGAAGAGAAAAGACTCTATCCACTCGAAATAGGCATGCTAGTCAACGATTTGCTAGTTGAGCATTTTCCTGAAATTGTTGGAATTGAATTTACTGCTACCATAGAAAAAGACTTTGATGAAATAGCCGAGGGTCAGAAAGGCTGGGTGCCGGTAATCCGAGCTTTTTATGGACCTTTTCACAAAAACCTTGAGTCAAAGACAGAAACCGTCAAAAAAGAAGAAGAAAAACTTGATCGTAAGTGTCCCTTAGACGACGGTGAACTTATCATGAAACATGGGCGTTTTGGCAAATTCATTGCTTGCTCAAATTATCCAACTTGCAAATACACTGAAAAAACTGAGACGGAGAAAAAAGAAGACGAAGAAAATTCTGGCATCGTTTGCGAGAAATGCGGCGCTCCGATGGTTGTCAAACGTGGACGCTTTGGGGCTTTCCTGGGTTGCAGCAAATATCCAGAATGCAAAAACATCCTAAACATTGAACAGAAAACTGGGGTCAAATGTCCCAAGTGCCAAGTCGGCGACGTGATTGCCAGAAAATCCAAGAAAGGTAAAATGTTTTACGGCTGCAATAAATATCCCGCTTGCGATTTCGTAATGTGGAACAAGCCAACTGGTGAGCCTTGCCCTAAATGCAGTCAACCCTTGGCCTTTGCCGCCAAAGGCAAAGTCAAATGTGGCAACAAGGATTGCGGATTCGAGAAAGAGGAAGAAATGAAAGACTAGCTTATTAGGCATTAGCCCCGAATAGTGTCCGCCACGGAGTAAACTTTTTAACTTATTGCTTTTAGAAAATACATACCCCCACCTGGCAAACACTTTGATACTCGAAAGTATCAAAGTGTTTGCCACTAAAGGAATTCATACGGGATTGATAGATAGACGTTAGAGCCTCAACCTCCATTATGGAGGTTGAGGCTTCTTGAAATTCGCAGTGTTTTGTTGATTTAATATTAGACAAAAAAATTACATAACTAACGGATCATGCGCAATTCATGGTCTTGAATGATTCAAAAGTAACTCGGAATTTTTACGAACTTGCGTTCTTTTTGGCCATTGAACCGACATAGGAAAAGGATGCAAGTTCGTAAAAATGTTTTCAGGGACAAATGCTATTTTTCAAAAACATGATTTGCGGATGACCCTGTTTATGCCTTAACAATGAAAGATGTCCTTATTTTGCTTGTAGTACCTTGAGTTGGTTAATAGTTATTTTCAAAAACTTCAAAAAAGGTAGGGCTTTATGATTTTTAGTCAATTGGAACCGGGTCAGAAATTTGTTTATGCTTGCTCACTTGTTGATGGTGAAGATGGCATATTTGTATATCAAAAGCTTGACGAAGAGTATTACAAGGCAGCGCAAGCTAAAAATCCATTGTTCCTCAGCTATGTAGATAAGCTAAACCCATTCAATGCTTTAGGATTAAAGAATAGCGCCTTGGTTTGGGTTAAAGATGAGACAGAAGTTTTTCTTTTGTCTATTTAGATTGAGAAATCAAAAATACCAACACTACAATTCCTAAGCAATAATTTAAGTGCTTAGGAGTTTTTAAGCTATTCTTGCTTCATGCACAATTTATAATCTTGAATGATTCGAGAAAGAGGGAGAAATGAAAGACTAGCTCCTTAGCTTTTTAGGAAAATACTAATTAAAAAAATTACGTAATTTGTTACGTAATTTTTTTTATGAAAAATTTAAAAGATTATACCGAAACTATATAATTGTCAATTCCTGATTGCTACTTACTAGTTACTGATTGCTGATTCATGTTTCTTGCCTCATCTCACGTGCTAATCTATACTAAAGAAAGTAATATCGTTATTTAGATTGTATTAAAATAATATGAACGATTTAACCCTTCAAGACATTTTCAGCGCCTTTCAAACACCGCCTTCGGATGAAAGAAAAAAAGTTATTACGAAGGCTTATGAACTTGCAATAAAAGCTCATAAAGGTCAAAAAAGACGCAGTGGACAGGACTATGTCCAGCATCCAATTGCAGTTGCAATAATTCTGGCTGGACTTGGGATGGGCGGAAAAACAATTTCAGCTGGACTCTTGCATGATGTTCCAGAAGACACGCCAGTGCCACTTGCAGAAATTGAAAAAGAATTTGGCAACGAAATTGCCAGCTTAGTCGATGGAGTAACGAAACTCGGGAAAATAAAGCTACGTGGCTCTCATGAGGAATATTTTTTAGAGAATCTCCGCAAAATGCTCTTGGCCATGGCAACTGACATCCGAGTTGTCATCATCAAGCTTGCCGATCGCCTTCACAACATGCGTACGCTTGAGTACAATCCCCCAGACAAACAAATTCGCATCGCTCACGAAACTATGGAAGTTTTTGCACCAATTGCCAATAGACTCGGAATGGGAGAGATGAAATCCCAACTTCAGGATTTGTCATTTAAATATCTTGATCCCAAAAATTATGAGCTGGTCAAAGACTTAGAGGAGAAACACTATGAAGAAAAAGAAAAATATGTCATTCAAGCAATAGCAGAGCTTGAAACAGAGATGAAAAAAGCTGGCGTCACCATTATTGAAACTAGTGGCCGAGCGAAAAGCATTTACAGCCTTTTTCTTAAAATGAAAAAACATGATATGGATATCAATCGTGTCTATGATCTTGCGGCTGTACGAATTATAGTCTCTGAAATTGCTGACTGCTATGAAACCCTTGGAATCGTTCACAAAAAATATCGTCCCATGATTGGCCGCATCAAAGATTATGTTTCCCTTCCGAAACCAAATGGATATCAATCAATTCACACCACCGTTTTCGGACCGGACGGAAGAATTATCGAAGTTCAAATTAGAACCAAAAAAATGCACTCGGAAGCAGAATTCGGAATAGCTGCTCATTGGATCTATAGCGAAAGCAAAAAGAAGAAATGGAAAGACTACATTTTTAGAACAACTAAAAAAAGCGAGCCAGTCAAGGAAATTGAATGGGTCAAGCAACTGCGAGAGTGGCAAACTGAAATTGGCAGAGATGATGAAGAGTTCATCGAGAGTCTCAACATTGATTTTTTCAAAAATCACATCTTCGCCTTCACTCCACTTGGTGATATCATTGATCTTCCAGAAGAAGCCACTCCGGTTGATTTTGCCTATGCAATTCATGGCGAGATTGGCAATCACACAGTAGGAGCAAAAATTGACAACAAGATAGTGCCACTTGATCATCACATCAAAAATGGTGAGGTAGTTGAAATCATGACCTCCAAGGATCGCAAAAGTCCCAACCAAGATTGGCTGAAATTTGTCAAAACCTCCGCTGCCAAATCTCACATCAAAAGAGAATTGAGGAAAGAAGGGCTAATTAAGTAAGCAAGGATTATATTGAATCAAATAAATCACTGGTGACTACAAGGAGGTCGAGCCTACCTAATGGAGGCTCGACCTCCAACACCTTCTTGCTGCTAATTAAACTACCTTCGCACGAGCAGATCTTGATTAATTTTCAATTTACAATTTACAATTTTCATTTAATTTTCAATGCTTCAATTTTCATTGGAAATTATACAAAAACTGATCACTGAAAACTATTTAAGTTACTCATTTTTCTGATTGGCAATCAATGTGCTGATTATTTTTTGAAAAATCAGCAACAGCTCATGACATTCTTGTGAAAAAACTCTAACCTCTGTTTCTTTTTCAGGAGCGCAAGCCTTCAGCATTCTTAGCCAATGCTTTGTTTCTTGAGTCTCCTTTTTGCAAATAAATATTTTATTTCGGACTAATTTTAACCAACAAAAAAGAGCCCTGGAGGGCTCTGGCTGCGGTTGGAATTTGTAATTTAAAATTGCTTATTATTTTTCATATCTTGTTGGATATTTTCTCAATCAATGACTCCAAGTCTTCATGGCAGTAATATTCAATCAAGATTTTTCCGCCGTCGCCGGATTTAGAAACTTTGACTTTGGTGCCGAGCAGGTTTATTAATTCATCTTCAACTCTCTTAAGCTCAGGATCAATGCTTGCACTGCGATGATATGAACGAACAGAGACTTCCTTGGTCTTGTCTTCTGCTTGCCTGACTGTCAGATTGCTCTTCAGAATCAGCTCATAAAGGGCGCGTTGCTTTTCAGGATTATCCAGTGACAAAATAGTCTTAGCATGACCTTCGGTTATTTTTCCATCAATAAGTCCTTTTTGCACTTCAATCGGCAAATTCAAAAGCCTCATTTTGTTGGCCACCAGACTTCGACTTTTACCCATCTTGGCTGCAATTTCTTCCTGACTCATTTGATGCTGCTCAGCCAAAGTTTGATAAGCCCTACCCTCTTCAATCGGATTAAGATCATGCCGCTGAATGTTTTCAATGATTGCCAACTCCAATTTTTCAAGTTCACTGACGTCTTTGACAATCACGGGAACTTTTTTGAGTCCCGCCAGCTTGGCGGCTTGAAATCTGCGCTCACCAGCAATCAGTTCATATTGATTGCCATTTTTACTGACCACCAACGGTTGGATAATGCCATGATTCTTGATTGAATCTGCCAAATTTTGCAATTTTTCCTCATCAAAAAAATGTCGGGGTTGATGCGGATTAGCTACAATATGATTAACATCAACTTCGATGATATACTTGTCGCCCCGAATCGCCTCTTCGTTGGAGGTGGCAATTATTTTTTGCGAAAAATCATCACTTCCCTGAAGTGGTTCTGGCGCACCTTGTTTATTGGGAATAAGCGATGACAGTCCCCTGCCAAGTCCGAATTGTTGTGACATAACACAATTAATTTTAAATTTTAAATTTTTAATTTAAAATGAATGAAAAATGAATAAATTTTCAATAAATCATTTTGCATTTTAACGTTTAAAATTGATTTAAAATTTCAAATTTCTAATTTAAAATTTATAAAATATCTATATTTTATTTTTTAATTTCGTCCTTTGCGATAATTTCTCGGGCCAATGATCTGTAAGAACGAGCGCCCTTGGAAAGTCCATCGAAACTTAAAATTGATTTACCATAACTTGGCGCTTCGGCTAGCCGGACACTGCGCGGGATGACGCTATCAAAGACGTGTCCGGGGAAATGATTACGCATTTCTTTGACAACTTGGCGCGCGAGCCGGTTGCGTCGATCATACATTGTCAGGATTGCCCCCATAATCTTCAAATTTGGCTGCAGATGAGTTTGCACCAGTTCTATGGTCTGCAAAAGTTGACTCAGGCCCTCCAGAGCATAATATTCAGTCTGAACAGGAATCAGTACTTCGTCACTAGCTACCAAGCCGTTAATTGTCAATAAACCTAAACTTGGCGGACTATCAATAATAATATAGTCATAATCACCTCGAACTTGACGCAGGACGTCATAAAGTTTAAACTCGCGATTGTCTAAATGCACCATCTCAACTCCCGCCCCAGCCAAGTCTTGCGAGGATGGCATTAGGTCGTGTTTGGCGCTTTCAAGTTTCATAATAACATTGCGCGGATGAACGCCGCCAACTAAAGTGTGATACAAGCCCTGCTGGAGACTACGGATATCAATTCCTAGCCCAGATGAAGCATTTCCTTGCGGATCAAGATCAACCAACAAAACCCTCTTGCCAAAATCCGCCAAATAGGTTGCCAGATTAATAGCCGTGGTTGTTTTTCCAACTCCGCCCTTTTGATTTATCAGTGAGATTATTTTAGCCATCTTTTACATTGCTAAATTGTTATATTGTTACATTGCTAAAAATTCTACAGAATGCAAAGCCACAAACAGTAACAAAACAATGTGACAATGAAACAGTGCAACAATGTAATAATAGCACATTGACAAATGACTTTCAAATGGCTACTATAAGGGAGTTATAAAAGTTGTAATGTTCGTAATGTTCGTAACATTTATAACGTTCATAAAGTTATAAAGATTTAAGTTTTTCCAGACCTCACTTTTAAACTTTACAAACTTTCAACTTTATAACTATCAGGCCCAAGTGGTGGAATTGGTATACACGCACGACTCAAAATCGTGTGGCGCAAGCCATGGGAGTTCGAGTCTCCCCTTGGGCACCCCGTAAAATTCGCTACGCTCATCACGGGGCGTAGCCATATAAAAAACCTCATTGCTGAGGTTTTTTGTTTTTATTCAAAAGGGAAATTATTTCTTCTTTATTTTCACTACTGCTTTTCGGTTTTTTGAAAATTGACGAGTGATGGTGGTCTGGACAATTTTGTTTTTTCTTTCTGCTCTGGCGTGACGTAAAATCTTAAAACTTTTTGCAACCAATAAAATCAAGCACGCCAACAGCAGCATCACAAAAAAAGTTTTAATGAAGAAGGCAATCCATAATTTACCACTAATATCTCGTTGAACTGTTGACACACTTCGGTTATCATCAACAAAAGTTACCTTGATATAACCTTTATCTTGGACTGTCTGCGGATAATAAGCCGGCGCAATAGCAATCGATGGCGCTGCAGCTGAAGTTGAAGTGGTTTCGTTATTTGCAACTGATTTACTATCAACATTGTCAGTATTCGCAATGTCAGTGGTTGCCTTTGGAATTTCGACTGAGGCTCCCTGAGTTGCTGCCATCGGATAAATAATATTACTTCTCAATTCAATTTTTTGAGTTGATTCTTGAAAAATTTTAGTTGCGAGCAATTTGAGTGCTTCAAAAGTTTTTTCAAATTGTTGAGCTGGAACCTGCACAACGATAACGCATTTCTTAGGACTGTTTGAACCATAGGTTATATGAGTCGAATAAACACTGCCACCATTTTTTTGAGCAATAGCACTGACACTTTTTTGCGCCTGACTCAAATCCGAAACTGCCAAGGAAAGCTCACCATTTTCAGCTGCATCCCCAGGAGCATAAAACTGATCTGAATTATCAACTGGCAAAGCTGGAGTCGGATAAGCAACACCCGCAGATCCTGCGGAAACCCCTGTGCCATAGCTGCCAACCGTCACCGAACTGCTTACGTTTGATTTCTGCTGAGAAAATTTGGCAACAATGATAAGCACCGCAAAAAGCACTGCAGCTAAAAGCAAAAAAAGTAAAATTGTTTTCTTTCTTTTAGTGTGAATCAAATCGCTTTTTGTCTCAATCTTTTTTTCGCCCTTGGCGATATTTTCTTTTGTGTTCATTTTATTTTTTTTAAAAAAGTTTTAGCTAAGAATATTATACCACTTTTTTGGAAAAGGAAAAAGCACCGTTGTTAAATTACACAACAGTGCTTTCAAGAAATACTACTTAATCAGGTAGCATGATCATGATTAACTCTCCTTTTCTGATAAACTTTAATAAGATTTTTATTTTTATCCACGACTTTTTTATTAAACTCTTTTTGCTCATCAGTCACCATAGGTAAGCTATCTGCAATAGTCTGACAATCGACAACCATGCCAGAGCGAACATAGCGGAAATCACCAATATCAACTCCCTCAATGATAGCCCCAATTCCCACATAGCAATTTCTCCCTACAGTAGAGCGGTGCACAACCGATTTAAACCCAATGAAAGTCTTTTTTCCTATTTTAGCGGGCCCATGAACCAATGCAGCATGCCCAATGGTTGTATGTGAACCAATTAAAATAGAAAATTTATTACCATGTTCGTCTTCAACAAATTCATTAAGAAGACCATGCATAATAACGGCATCTTGAATGTTTGTGCCCTTGCAAACCTTAAAAGGAGTACCTTCGTCAGCTCTG
>CAIJXA010000104.1 GCA_903824515.1 uncultured bacterium | reverse complement strand
GATTTGTCCAAAAATGACTGAAAAAGATAAGAGCAACAAATGTACCATTATTCAAGTTGATGCCAACAATGATGGCCTCGATGACGCAACTGGCAATCCAATCAATGATGGTAAGGGCGTGCAGGTCAAGACTGGAGCGGTCGCTTCGAATGCAAAAATATTCACCAGCTTCGTGAAAAATCCTGGTTCCTCAAGTTGGGTTGAAAAAACAGCTGATACAAATAGCGGAAACTACAATGGATTCAAAATTATGGTTGATCAGTCAGTCAAGGAAGATGTCAATGTTGATTGGTGGGTTGTTGAAGCGAAAGAATAATAAAAGGGGTATTAATACCCCCGGAGGCAAGCCCCGTACCCTGCGGGCTCACGAGGCAAGACATGTCACTCGTGAGCGACATGTCAAGCCTTGTAGGCAAAATACTTTTTGCTGCGTCCATTGAATCGGTCCCGATACACATCGGGACGCTCACTTCGCTAGATAATAAACCGCACAGAATTAACTGTTGATGTGCAAAAAGATGTTTTTTAGAAATTAGGTTAGTAAAAAATATAAGTTAGAAGAATAAAGATTGTTGGACAATAAATCAAGAAAGTAATTTCAGAGCTTAATGAATTTTAGAAAAAAAATACAAAATTCAAATCAAATAGTGCAACATCCAAGAAGAGTGGATGGGATTTTTACGTATGCTTCGATACAAAAATTGAAAAATCAAAAAAGAAAAGTTTTTGATTTGTCTCGACCGTTGACGCTTCAAAGAAAAATCAAAAGCGATGAAAATGGTGCTGGGAAAATAGTTGTCCCAAATTTTACTTACAAGAAATATAAAAAAATTATTGCGCTTGAAAATGTTTCGAAATTTTTCGGAAAATCCAGAAAAATGTTTGCTTTTAATCCAATTTTTGCAAAAAGAGCCATCTCCTCATTTTTGATTTTGATTATAGTTGCAATGGCATTTTTCCAAAGCTCTCATGATGCTCAAGGAGCCACATATGCTTGGCAGCAAACAAAATGGTCTGGTGGGCAAACAAGCAATACGGATGTGCATCCGGGAAAAGTTGGAGGTTGGGACGAATATTCAAGCAAGGATTCCTTTGTCAAAACGGTTAACTCTGGCAATGACGTCGAACTCAGTTGGACGCCTGGTTCTTCGGTGCAAACTTCTGATACAGGAGCCCAAGATACGCCAAACGGTGGAGGCTTCAATGCTGGTCAACACCTTCGAACAAAAGGACGCGGAGCCGGAAGCAGCGCCAGGGTTGATTTGGGTTATGGTGGAATTGCGGCAATTTCTTCAGGTCTGGGACATACTTTGCTGATTAGCGATAACAACAAGGTTTGGGCCTGGGGGCAAAATGAAAGCGGACAATTGGGTGACGCTACCCAGACAGCCCGCTTGACTCCGGTGCAAATAAGAAATTCAACTGACAGTGATTATCTTTCAAATATTGAGGCAGTGGCTGCTGGAAATAATCATTCCTTGGCTCTTGATGGGGATGGAACGGTTTGGGCTTGGGGAGATGGCTCCTCTGGTCAGCTCGGAAATGGTTCCGGAAATTCAATTTTGCTTCCAGCAAAAGTGAAAAATTTTAATGGAGTCGGAACCCTTTCAGATGTTATTGCGATTGCTGCTGGCAATGGTTACTCAGTTGCCTTGAAAAAAGATGGAACTGTTTGGGCCTGGGGCGCAAATGGCAAAGGTCAATTGGGAAATGCAACAAACACTAGTGCAAATTTGCCGGTGCAGGTTTTGAATTTGGCTCAAGTTTCCATGATTGCTTCTGGAGCAAATAGTCAGACAACCTTAGCTTCGACTTCTGATGGAAATGTTTGGGCTTGGGGAGATGGCAGTTTAGACCAACTTGGAAATGGAAGTTTAGCTGATAGTAATGTTCCGCTGCAAGTATTAGGAATCTCCAATGTTACAGCAATTAATGGTGGAAAAAACAGATCTGTCGCCATCAAAGCTGATAAAACTGTTTGGGCCTGGGGAAGCAATGCTAGTGGTGAACTTGGAAATGGTACAAACAACTCTTCGTCTGTTCCAGTTCAAGTGCTTAATTTGACAGATGTGACATCAATTGGAGGCGGAAGTAATCATTCCTTGGCTATTAAGTCGGACGGTAGTGTGTGGGCTTGGGGAGGAAATAATAATGGTCAACTTGGCGATGGAACAGTTTCAAACAAATCAACCCCGGTTTCAGTGACAAGCTTCGGCAGCGGAGCTACAGTGATGATTTCAGGGGGTGAGGGTTTTTCAGTGGCTCTGAAATTAGATGGAACTGTTTGGGCCTGGGGAGCAAATTTCAATGGAAAACTTGGCGTCAATGATGCGGTAGATAGAAATACCCCGGTGCAAGTTTGGAATTCTGCACAAGGAACAAGTAGCGGCTTTTCAGCTATATCTTCGGGATCTGCTCATAATATAGGTTTGAAAAATGATGGAACTGTTTGGGCCTGGGGTAAAAATGGCCTTGGGCAACTTGGTGATGGCACTAGCAGCAACAGATTGACGCCGGTTCAAGTGGTTGGCTTGTCAGGTATAATAGCAATCGTGGCTGGGTATAATCATTCCTTGGCTTTAAAATCAGATGGAACGGTTTGGAGCTGGGGCTGGAATGCTTATGGTCAATTGGGTGATGGCACTCAAGATAACCAAAGTCTGCCAGTGAAAGTGAAAGCTTCGGCAATGCCAGATGATTATCTGCAAAATATTACGGCGATTTCTTTGGGAGACACTCATTCGCTGGCGCTTGATAGCAATGGAAATGTGTGGGCTTGGGGAGGAAATGGCTCAGGGCAATTGGGTATCGGTAGCACTGATTCTCCTCAACTTTACCCACAACAAGTTAAAGACTCTACGGGCAGCGAATTTTTGACAAATGTGCATTCGATTTCAGGCGGCGGTTATTACTCTTTGGTATCTTTAGATGATGGCACGGCCTGGAGCTGGGGAATCAATGATCAAGGTCAGCTTGGAAATGGAGATTTTTCTAAGACTAATAAATCTTTGCCAGTGCAGATAGTTGATGCAAGTCTTTTAGGTATAACTAATGTTGCCAAAGTGAATGCTGGTTATGCACATGCTTTTGCGCTTTTGAATGATGCTTCTTTGTTGGCTTGGGGTTGGAACGATTATGGACAGCTAGGAACTAGCAACATAAATTCCACAGCTATTGCTTTGCCGGTGTCAGGTGCCGGAGCATCTAATGTCAGCATGGTAAAAGCAGGACACAGTCATACAATTGTCCTTAAAGATGATGGCACGGTTTGGAGCTGGGGCTGGAATGCTTATGGGCAATTAGGCAATGGAAATACTATTAGTAGTATTTCTCCTGTTCAAGTTGGGGGTGGCGTTGGTACTGCAACTATTTCAGCAATTTCTTGTGGGGATTCTTATTCAACTGCGCTTACATCGCTTGCATCGGATGGTGGCACAGTTTGGACTTGGGGAGGGAATGACAAAGGTCAATTGGGGCAAAACAACAATAAAACAAGATTTTCGCCGGTGCAAGTTTGGGGGCCAGCAAGTGGTGCAATTAATGCTGGACACACTTCATATTTTTCGGGTGGAATTTTCAACTCAGCCATTATTGATTCTGGCAGTATTAAAACTTTCACCACGGCTAACTATTCAATTACAACCCCAGCCAACACTACCGTAACTGTTGACATTAGAGCTGGAAACACAACTAATATTGGCGAAAGTAGTTGGGTTTCCTTGACCAATGTTTCAAGTGGTGGCGATATTTCTGCCTTGGGTCAAAAAAGATATTATCAATATTCGGTAAATATGATGACTACGAATTTGGATACCACACCTTCTTTTAATGATATAACATTAAATTATAATTATTTTCCTTCACCGGGGCGTTTGATTTCATCTCCTTATGATACTTCTGATGCTTCAAACATTCTTTCAAAAATAGCATGGTCACAAACTGTAGCAGCTAGCAGCAGCGTGCATTTTCAAGTGCGAACAGCCCATGATCAAGGAGGTTTGCCAGGCACTTGGACTGCTTGGGTTGGTACTGATGGAACTTCAAATAGTTATTTTACCGATAATATTGGGGGGCAAGTTATGCCAAGCTTGGTAACTGATGGAAGCGGCGACCAATGGATTCAATATCAAGCCTTTTTGATTTCCGATGGGGTTAATTCACCAACTTTGTCAGATGTTGGCGTCCAATATGTAGTTAATGCACCGCCAGAGGTGAGCAGTGTTTCAGCTTCACAGGGAAGCGATGGAATTGTCACGGTGAATTATCAAGTTCGCGATCCTGACTCAAGTGTTCCGCAGAACGTGACGCCACTGAGTGTGATTATCGGCTTGCAATATTGCAAGTCAAATTGCACCTTGGCTGGATCGGAAGAGTGGGTCAATGCTGCAACCATTGGGGGAAGTGTAGGACCAGGAATCGTGGTTGAAGATGTTGCTTTTAAATCTTATCAATTGACTTGGAATGCAAAAACGGATATTGATCAACCTGGTATCTTTAACAGTGGTTTTAAGGTGCGCGTGGTAGCTAACGACTCTGAAGGTGCCAATAATTTTGGATATGGAAAATCAAACGCTTTTGTTTTTGACACGAAAGACCCAGTGAATGTTGGTTTCTTTATTGATCATACGACGAACAAATTGCATTTGACTTCCCCGATTGATGATTCAACCTATCAAATGATTGTTTCAAATTTTGCTGATTATCACGATGCAACCTACCAAAGTTTTCCAAGTGTTCAAAATATTTTTGATTATCCAAGCTTAGCAGCTGACCCAGCACTTGTTCATTTGAAAATCAAAGATGCTTATGGAAACTATAAGGAGGCAGTGGAAACAACTCCAATTAAACTTAGTGATGCAGTTTTTTATGATATTTCCAATAAGGCTATCGGAGAATATCGCGAATTGATTTCCTGGAAAGCGCCTGCCCAAGGTGAAATGGGCAGTGGCGGTTTTGCGAAATATAACATTTGGCGTTCAATGGATGGAAGCAGTTATAGTTTGGTAAATTCTATCACAGATAAAAATGTCAATTATTATCTTGATTCCGGTTTGACTGATGGGGTGACTTATTATTATAAGATGACCCTGGAGGATGCTGATGGAAACATTTCCGCTTTTTCAGCAATTGTCAGCGACATTCCAAACGGAGAAGGTGGCGCCAATATAACTCCAGCCGTAATTTCAAATGTGAGCGTGCCCAATGTTTCCATAAATTCAAATAGCGCTATCATAACTTGGGACAGCGACATTCAATCAAATTCCACGGTTGGTTTTTCAACAACTGCCGGCGATTTTTCAAATGAAGTTGGCAACGCCACGCTGGTAACCTCAGGGCATAGTGTTACCATCACAGGCCTTGATCAAAACCAAACTTATTATTTCAGAGTTAAATCAATGGGCGTTGATAATAGCGTGAGTGTCAATGATAATTTTGCTATGACTGGTAAGCATGAAGGATATTTCTTCAAGACGACTGCTGCCGATGTGACTGCACCAACAATCTCTGGCATAACTTCTACGCCGCTGACAACTTCGGCTTCAATTGCGTGGTTAACTGGGGAGGCCGCCACCTCGTTTGTTGAATATTCAACTAATGCTGGCTTTTCGGTGGGAAATTCCTTTGGATCTTATGATTTGAATTTGTCTCACACGGTAACCTTGCCAAGCATTTTGAGTCCTGATACGACTTATTATTTTAAGATTCATTCAAAAGATGGAGCAGGGAATGAGGCTGTTTCCGGGCAGCAAAGTTTTAAAACTGCTTCCTTAGGTGATACTACGGCACCGATTATCAGTGCGGTCTCGGTTTTTTCAAAGACCCATAATGCGGCTGTCATTAATTGGACCACGGATGAAGCCTCAACTTCATATGTTGAATATGGAACTACGACTTCCTATGGAAAAACTTTCGGAAACAGCAATTTGGTGAGTGGGCCAACCTTTAGTCATTCGATTTCTTTGCCGCAAGACCTGGTGCCAGAAACACTGTATCATTTCAGAATTCATTCAACTGACGCAGTCAATAATGAAGCTTTCTCTGACGATTATTCATTTACGACCAATGTTGATCCGCGCGATATTGTTGCGCCGACATTGACAGCGGCGCCGACAGTTACGGCAACTTCGGCAACTTCGGCAACTATAACTTGGACTACTGATGAAGATTCAACCTCCTTTGTTGATTATTCTCCCACGCTTGGAAACTTTCAGCTGGAGCAAGGTTCTTCTTTGCTTGCGCAGTCACATTCAGTGATGCTGGTTAATCTGATTCCGGATACGCTCTATTACTATCAGATTAAATCTGCCGATGCTTCCAATAACGTGCTGCTTGTAAACAACGCAGGCGCTGGTTTTACT
Organism: uncultured bacterium; assembly: GCA_903824515.1. Classification (GTDB taxonomy): domain Bacteria; phylum Patescibacteriota; class Minisyncoccia; order Moranbacterales; family GWC2-37-73; genus CAIPMZ01. Next base: position 12,861 of record CAIJXA010000104.1, on the reverse strand, counting down.
TTTGCAACTTCTTCCGGACAACCGCCAGTGCTTCAAGGAGCGCCTTTGGCAACACAGGATTCCTTTGATGCTTTTACTATTTCTTGGACAACCAATGAAAGCGCAACTTCTTTTGTTGAGCTTTCAACGGCAAGTGACTTTTCCAATTCGCTAGTTTTTGGAAAATATAATAGTGTTAAAAATCATGCAATAAGTTTGCTGGCACTTTCCCCGGCGACAACTTATTTTTATCGAGTTCGTAGCTCAGCGGAATTTGAAATGGTTTCCGGATCATATTCTTTTGTAACCAGTGTTGGACCTGACACTACTGCGCCGCTGATTTCAAATATTTTGATTTCAAAGATTACAGATAACGGCGCCACCATAAGCTGGGATACAAGTGAAAATGCCGATTCAATTTTATATATAGGCGAAACTGCAAATTATGATAAAATTTTTGGAAATAGTGGTAACTTGATTTTAAATCACGCAGTTGATGTTGCCGGACTTTCGAGCGCAACTACTTATTTTTATCAAATAGTTTCAAAAGACAGTGCTGGCAATGTCACCTATGGCGCCATGGGAAGTTTTACGACAAATTCCTTGGGAGATGCTCCCCAAATTGACAAGGTTGTTGCTGCTGTTGCTGCGGATGTAAGTCAACCTGCAACTTATAATCAAGTTACGATTACTTGGGACACTGACGTGGTTGGAGATAGTAAGGTTTCCTTTAGTCAAGATGGTTCATTTGATAAAAGCATTTATCACCCAACGGATTTGATTTCAAGTGGGCATAGCATAGTAATTAGCGACTTGGCTTTGGACACCACTTATAAATATAAAGTTTCAACCAGGGGAACCAATGGAATTACGTCGATAAACAGTGAAAAAAGTTTCAAAACTGCCAAGGATCCAAAATATTTGCATGACCCGCTTAAAACTATTGATAATGTGGTGGCAACTCCGGACGCAAGCAGCGCTAGCGTGACCTTTAGCACCGATCAACTTGCTAAATGCGTGATTGAATATCGCTTAGACGGACAAGCTTATCCAGGAGGACTGACAAGTGAGAGTAGTTTTAATCAAAATCATCACATGCAAATTCTTCCGCTTGTTGGCCTGACAAAATATTATTTCAGAATAAATTGTCAGGACAACATTGATAGTACCCCAGTAACTTCGAATGATTTTTCATTTACAACTGTTGAGGTTGGCGGCGCAGGTGGAACTGGAACAGGGGCTGGTATTGGAAGTGGCGCCGGAGTAGGCGTAGACAAAATTTTGCCCATCATAAGCGGAATTAGTGTTGGAAAAGCCACTGGCGAAGGAGTTGTCATAACTTGGAAAACAGACAAAAAAGCCAGCAGCTATGTTCGCTACGGAACAAAATCAACTTTCGGATTTATGGTGGGAAATGATTTGGTAAATTTCGATCAAACTAAATATGATGTTACTCACACCGTGACTCTTGATTCGCTGATACCGGCTACTAGGTATTATTATAGCGTTGTTTCTATTGATGGCAGTGGAAATATTGCTGAAAGTGCTGCAGGTACATTTACGACCGCTACCCAATCGACGCTTGATTCAATTAGTATTGTTTCAAAAGTTTTGGGCGAGGCAACAGTTACTTGGACCACGGTTCAAAGCATGACTTCAGGTGTCGAATATGGTCTGACAAATAATTACGGAAGTAAGGTTGAAAGTAGCTCCCAAGCTAAATTACATGAAGTTAGTTTGACTAAGTTGGTTGTTGGTCAGCCTTATCATTTTAGAGTTAGAAGTGTTGATTCAGTTGGTAATATTTTTGTTTCTGGAGATTATGCTTTCCAGCCCAAGTCGCCACCGGTCATTACAAATGTGGCTGTTACTGAGGTGACTGAAAGTGGCGCTACGGTGACATTCTCAACCAATGTTCCTTCTGATGCAGTGGCTGCCTATGTTGCAACCAATGATTCAAAAAATTCAGGTTCGCAAGGTCAAACAAGTTTGGTGCTTGCTCATTCTGTTGCGCTGAAAAATCTTTCTCCCGGAACGGAATATTCCCTTAAGGTTCAGGCCAAAGATGAAAGCGGAAACTCTGCCGAGCTAGCTGGCCCGAATTTCACAATTGGGAAAGACACAACTCCGCCAAACATTGATAAGATTCACACCGATAGCGCCCTAACTCAAAACGACAAAGTTCAGTCAATCATTTCTTGGACAACGGATGAGGGTTCTACAACATCCATTATGTATCGGGAAGGTAAAAATAGTGAAGAAAAAGAGGCGCACATCGGGGAGGCCTATGTGGCAAATCATTTGGCGGTTATGACTGTCTTTAAGCCGGGCGCAGTATATTATTTCAAAGTAAAGTCTGTCGATGAAGCGGGAAATGAAGCTGTTTCAAGTGATTTTGCACTGCTTACTCCCAAAAAGAAAGAAAATATAATTCAAATCATTATTAATAATTTTCAGGAAATTTTTCATTGGGCTAGTGTGTGAGAATAAGGCTGGCTGCAATGCGGGGTAGCCGCACTGGCAAGAATTTGGTTGATAGGTTAAAGTTAGATAAATTGGATTTACGGAAATATTTTGTTGTTGGTTTGACGCCGCTGAGATTAAGAAAAATAAGAATAGTTTGCAATTATTCAGGAGAAAAAATGAAAAATAAGAAAAAAACAAAATTGAAAATGAGTTTCTGGATGAAGTTGCATGCAATGTGCACTATTTTTCTGTTGCTGTTTTACGTAACTCTGGGAACATTTGGGGGATTTGGCATGTTGGGAAATGATTTGAGGGCCAAATACGCCTGGGCTGCTAGCATCAGTGTTTTTATTGATGGGCTGCCAGGCAAGCCGATTGTAACTGCAGCAAAAACTTGTGCCAACAATGTTTCAGCGGTGCATTTGGCTTGGACCGGATCAACCGGCGCAACCTCTAATTCAATCACCCGAGATGGCGCTGAATTGGCATCTGGTTTTCAAGCAATGTCATATGTGGATAGTAACGTGGTTGGCGGAACTGATTATACCTACGTTGTAACAGCCTCGGGTGCCGGGGGTGATTCAATTTCCGATCCATTGGTTGTGACTGCTAGGGATTGTTTAATCATTGTCCCGCAGCCTTCACTGGAGTTGATTTCACTTGGGGGAAAAGAATATTTATCCGGAGAAAGTTTTTCAACTACGAAAAAAATCTTCAAAATAACCGGCACCACAAATTTGCTAAATGCCAACATTCAAATAAAAACTCTCCCTGGTCCAATTTTTGTTTCAACCTTACAAGCCAATGAAACCGGATATTGGGAATATTATCTCCCGAGTGAACTCAGTGTCGGCGCTTATGATTTTCAGATAACAGCTGTGGATCCCGGCGATTTTCTTCGAAACATAACTAAAAATTATAGTTTTCAAGTAGTTGCTGAGCAGCTTCCTCCGCCTCCACCACCAACGTCGCCGCCGTCGCCGCCCAATCCAACTCCATCGTCTAATGAAAATAGTGGCGACAATCACCACAATCATCACCAAGCTTCCAATCAAGGCTCGGATAATTTTTCTGAGCCGCCGGCAAAGGTGGTTTCGCAAACTGGCTCAACTGATTTGACGAATGACCAAGCTACTCAGTCTCAAACACAGCCCCAGCAAGCTGCAACTGAAGAAATTGCCAGTATGACGGTGAATCTTGAAAACAGCGGCGCCAGGATTTATAGGGGTCAGGATGCGCAAATAAGAATTCTTTTTATTAATAAGGAGAAACTGCTAGTCAATCAGGCGGATAATATTTTCAATTTGAAGTATGAAATTTTGGATAAAAAAAATGGGGTGGTTTTTGTCAGTCAAATTGCGGAAAGAATAATTGCAAATCAACTGGCCAGAGTCATTCATGTTCCGGAGAGTCTGCCGGATGGCAACTATACGCTTAGAGTTTCGTTGCTGGACAATCGCAATTTGCTGAGCGGTGAGACTAGTTTTATCTTTGTTGAGATGCCAATAGTGAATTTTGGCGGCGGCATCACCGCTTCATATACGCAGCTGGTAAGTTATGTGGGTTGGTTGGCGCTTATTTTGTTGTTTTTGTTGCTGCTGCTGGGTTTTATGTTTGTGTTGGAATATTATCTTTTTAAGAAAGCGCTGTTTACGGTTGACGAATATGATTTGGCTAAACGTGGAATGGTTCCACGCAGAAAGGGGGTGACGTCATGAGTGAATCAAAAATAATACTAGTTTTGAATATGTTGGGGATAGTGCTCACGTTTTTTTCAATTGTTTATGTGGCAGGAATTGTTTGGAGAGTTGAAAAGAAATTAGATTTGGCTTATAAGCTTTTTTTGAGCGCTATTTTAGTTTATGCTGTTAGTTTAATTTTAGAGATGTTTAATGTGATAGATGCAGCAGTTATGGAGCTTTATATTAGCATTGTTAAGGTTTTGTTTGTGGCACTTTTTTTGGGCGGAGTTTTGATGATGAGAGACTTGGTCAGGGAGCTTGATGGAGAGAAAAAGTAGCTGTGGATAACTTTGGAAGAAATATTGTTAACATTCCTAGGATGTGCTAAACTTAAATTAATGATTTTTTAAAGTTATATTTAAAATATTTTTTCTTCATTAGAGTGGAAAAAAATAAAAACAAAAATATGCAAACAAGAGACAAGAGAATTTTACTAGTGATTGCCTTCGTGGCGTTTGCTGGAATTTCTTTGGCTATAATTAGTATAAAAGCAGCAGGAACCTCAGATACAAAAACTACAACTATCAATGCCACTGTTTCAGAAACCATGGCTTTGACTTGCGATGCCAATGTTGCCATTCCGGCCGTGATAGCTAGCACTCCTCAGACTGCGACATCCAATTGTTCGGCCCTAACTAATGGAGCAGCTGGTTTTAGTTTGAAAGCCAATGCAACTACTGCTGGAGCTACTGCCAGTCAAACCTTAGTTAGCGGCACAACCTGGATTACTAATACTGTTTTAGCGACCTATGATGGAACGTCAGGAACTCCGGCTGCTTGGACTGGTACCTTTAAGGGTCTTGGTTTTAGGGTTGTTACAACTGGCACTACAAACACCAACACCTTGGCTTATTGGGGAACTGACGTTAGTGCAGAAAAATTTGCTGGTTTCCCTGTCACTGCTCAAAGCATTTACAACTATGGTTCTTATTCAGCCACATCTTCAACGGTTGTTATTCAATACAAACTTGATGTGCCGACTACGCAAAAAGCTGGAAGCTATACTGGTACTGTTTTGTATACCGCAACTACGAATTAATTTGATTGTTTTTGTTATCTGGCGAAGTGAGCGTCCCGATGAGTATCGGGACCGATTCAATGGAGGCAGTAAAAGGTGATTTGCCTACGCAGCTTGCTGCGTGAGTCCGTAGGGTACGGGGCTTGCCCCCTGGGGTGTTAATCCCATTTTATTATTGAAAGTTTTGGCTGGCGAAGCAAATCCGCTTATGGGCTGGTTTGTTTTTGTTTAATCATTTATAATTGTATTGAATTAATATATTTATAAAAGAAAAATTCTATGATTGGATTTTCCGCAAGATTGAAGTTTTTTTTATTGTTAACTCTGTTGTTGTTTTTTATTTTTATGATCAACGGAGTCGAAGCTCAAACGAATGATCCTTCGGTTGACGGAACTTTTCAGATTTCCCCCTTGCGACATGATTGGGTTGTTGCTCCGGATGATAAAGAAAGAGGTGTCATCTATTTGAAAAATAATGCCAAAGAAGCTATTAATGTTGAAGTTGAAGTGCAAGATTTTTCCGTTAATCAGGATTTTGACAACAGCACGAATTTTTTTGTGCCCAATGAGAATCATCCTTTAAGGGCTTATGATGTTATTAATTGGATAAACATTGACAAAAACTCCTTTAAGCTTGAAGCGGGAGAGTCGAAAGAAGTTGATTTCAACGTGCATATTCCATTGGGAACGCCTACCGGGGGTTATTATGGGGTAGTTTTTTTCACTAGGAAACCAATTGAGGATAAACAGGTCGATGCTCCTGCGCAAGTGGGCATCTTGACCAGACTTGGAATGTTGCTGACTTTTGGGGTTCATGGTAGTCAACCTATCAATGAACAGGGTTCATTAAAATTATTCTCACCTGCCAAAAAAGTTTTTATTGACAATCCAATTAGTCTTAATCTCCAAGTTACCAATGGTGGAAATTTTCCCTACAAACTTACTGGCTCGGCGAAAATTTATAAAGCTGGAAAAAAAGTGACCACTTTGGAAATTGACCCAAGGTTGTTTTATCCGGAAAGAACAAAAAACATTCAAATTCCAACCTGGGATGCTTCCTTTTTTGATATTGGAAAATATGACGTTAAATTAAATTTAATTTCTGAGGACGGCAGTGTGGTTATTGATGGCACGACTTCCTTTTGGATTATTCCTTGGAAAATTGTAGCTATAGTCTTTTTTATTGTAGTTGTTCTTTTGATAATTTTCAACATTGGAGTTTCAAGTGGCAGGCAGAAAATTGAAAAAAAAGAAAGAGTTGAAAAACCCCCGATAATCAAAAAGGGTAGACCAAACATAACCAGTGAAAGCGCAGAAGTGGTTCAAAAAAATAGGCGGGTTATTTAGCTTTTGGGCTGCTCCTTTACTTTCTAATGCTTGATGACTTTTGCCAAAAGTTTTTCGTGACTCCTTTTTAATGTAAAGTTTTAGAAACAAGCTTAGAAATTTTTACTTCACTCCTTTACTTTTTAGATCACGCACATTGGTCAAGGATTGTGACTAATGGCTTGGGCTTTCCATCGGTCGTTGTGGGTCATCCACAAATCATGGTTTTGAAAAATAGCATTTGTCCCTGAAAATATTTTTATGAACTTGCATCCTTTTTTGAGCACACGCTTAGCCCAAGACTGTAGCTAAGCGCTCGGAGTTGCTGTCGCTTCTATGGCCAAAAAAGAACGTGAGTTCGTAAAAATTCCGAGTTACTTTTGAATCATTCAAGACCATAAATTGCGCATGATCCGTCGCTGTGGTTCAAAAAGCAAGCAAATTTATAAAAATTCAAAGTTAATCTTTGGTTGAAGTTATATATTTTGGTATGATGAGCCTATGTCCATGGAAAAAAGAAAATTAAAATTTTTTTGTCTACTGATTGTTCTCTTGGGATTTTTTTTCTCCAGCGAAAAAGTTTTAGCTGACAATGCCGGCCTTAGTGTGGATACCTCTTTAATCATGCTCAGAACTGAGCCTGGAAAGGATCTTCAATTTTCTTTTAATATAAAAAATCAAACAGCGGTTGAGCAAGTCGTTCACCTCGAAGAAAAAGACATTCTGATTGGCAATGAAAATGAATTGACTTTTGTGGATGTTACCCAAGGTCCAAGCAGCTGGGTGGCTTTCGAACAAAATGATTTTGTGCTCAAGCCTGGACAATTGCAAGTCGTGAAGGCTGATATAAAATTTCCGAAAAATGAGAAAATTAGCAATGCTCAGATGATGACAATGGTTTCTTTTGCTCCCGAGGATGCTTCTGTGCCGCAGGGTCCAAAAGTCAGTGGAAATATCGGAGTTTATTTGATTCTTTCAAGCAGTGATGCGCAAAATGCTGCTGGAAAAGTTGAAAAGTTGGCATATTTGAAATTCGTTGACAAAACAGCGGACGTGAGTGTGGTTTATGCTAATGGCGGAAATGTGCAATTTGTTCCTCAGAGTAAGCTGTCCATTGCTAATCCCTTTACAACCGAGAGAAGAGAAATTTCTTTCGAAAATCATTTTGTTTTTCCGGGAAAAAAAGTTACCTTTACAAAAAATTTATCCGGACTTTCAGTTTTTGGCTTTTATGAAATAAGATATTCTTTCAAGGATGGCAATGGTCAGCTCCTGGAAAAAACTGGTTATGTCGTGGGAAAATTGTTTCCAATTCTTTTGCTGATTGCGCTTTTGGTGTTTGGAATTTTTATTAAAAAATTAATAAAAATCAGAAAAGAAAACAGTAAAACGTAAAATTAATAGCCAGCATCAGTAAGCCGTGACAGTCGCTCACTCGGCAGATAATAATTTTTTTAATTGAAATTATAAGAACATTTTTTGACTTATAGTTTCAAAAATCATTTACATGAATCATATTCAAACTTGGGGAGAGGCGATAACTGCTTCACTTTTTCAATTGTGGGAAAGATTTGCTAATTTTTTGCCGGCGCTAGTAGGCGCGCTGTTAGTTTTTCTGATTGGAGTTGTGATCGCAACTATTTTTGGAAAAATTGTTGCGAAAATTGTGCACACAATGAAAATTGAACGCTTTGATGTTTCCAAACAACTCAAACATGTCGGTTTCGGTTTTTCTGTTTCGCAGTTTCTTGGCGATTTAGTCAAATGGTTTTTAGTGCTGGTTTTTTTGATGGCAGCCACGGATATTTTGGGATTAATTGAAGTGACCAATTTTCTCAATAGCATTATTTTGTATTTGCCAAACGTGGTGGTTGCTATTGTTATTTTGACTATTGCTTTTGTGATGGGAAACATGGCCTATGCAGTTGTCAGAGGAAGCGTGCAAGTTGCAGGAGTGATGAGTGCAACTTTGTTGGCTGTCATTTCAAAATGGGCCATAATGGTTTTTGGAATTTTGGCAGCCTTGATTCAATTGGGAATTGCAACTTCCTTGGTCAACACTATTTTCACTGGTTTGATAGCTTCAGTTTCTTTGGCGGTTGGACTGGCCTTCGGACTTGGCGGTCGAGAAGAAGCTGCCCTAATTTTGCGAAGATTAAAGGAAGAACTTGGCGTAAAAAAATAGTCAAGAATATTATTTTTCGACAATTTTAAAAATGTGCTGTGTAAAAAAATGAAAAATGTGATATAATTTATTTGTAAAATTATACGCATTTTTTGTTAGCTGGCAAAATAAGCAAAATAAATTTGCCAGACTATGAATTAATTTTTTGAATTTAACCCTCTGACAGGCATCTTTGTTTGGTTTTGCAGTGTCGTATAGTTTCAGAAAACATTAATAAAATCAATAAAAAAATGAAAAAAAATACTGGTCCAACAAAGGATTCCTTCTATGTTCCGCCTGAAGACAACTGGCGAATGAAAGTAAATCTTTATTTTCGAAAAAGAAAAAAGTTTTTCAGAATTTTGGTAATTTTATTAGTACTTGCATTGCTGGTCTTTGTCTTTTTTTGGCAACGAAGATTAAAAGCATTGCTAAGTGTTTCTCAGGTGCCGGATGTGGCCACTCAAATTCCCCCAGACACCACTGCGGATACTTTTGCCAATGATGTTAGTGGTGTTTCTCCAGCAATCGACACCTCTACTGGCAATCAAAAAAATCTAATAGCTGTTTCAAAAAGCGAAAAATATCAAATCAAGGAAATATCCTTTGGCAGTAACACGCAGCTTTTGACGAGCGAAACAGAAACAATGCCGCTTAATGTGACCGATGTCCGCAGTGAGATGCTTTCATCGAAGGATGGATCGCAAACCAATTTGCTGATTCGTTGGAAGACCAATAAAATGGCTGCTTCGGAGGTTACCTATGAAAATGGGGGAATTTCCAAGAAACTTTCTGAAGGTGGTTTTGGTTATTCTCATGCTTTGGTGCTTTCTGATTTAGAGCAATCTAAGCGATATACTTTTTCAATTTTAGCCACTGATCGCTGGAGCAATCAAAAAAAGTCTGAAGATTTCAGCATTTATACTGGCAAGAAAAATGCTTCAGTTTTTGACTTGATCACGCAACAGTTCAATCAGATTTTCAGTTGGGCAATCAAAAAATAGCTTTGTTTTTCGTCTTTCCGAATCCGTCTTGGGTAGATTGATAATCCATAAGCATAAAGTTGTATGTTGGCAATTTTTTCAAGCCAACTTTTTCACTATACAAAAAAATCAAAAATTGTGATATAATTTGTCTATCAATGAAGATAAAAATCTTCATTTCTGATGAGATAGCAGAATAAGTTATTACCAAAAATCACTGGGGTGAGAATTGTTCTGGTTGATGAAGATTAAAAATAAAATCAAAATATTTTTTTTCACAAGCCTTAGCATTGTGTTTTTGGGGTTGCCTTTTGGCGTCAGTTCTGCTCCTGGTCAAACAGCTGGTCAGCTTGGAATTACAGCGTTTGTCCTTTCTAGTGATAGTGATACTTTACCAAATGGAAAATATGATGTTCGCTTTGCAATTTATACGGCGGATCGCCAAAACCTTGATCCTTATCCTTCCAATTCCGATCAAGCTTTTCAAGTCTGGCAAGAAACTCAAACAGTTGACATTAACAATGGACTGCTCAACGCCTATTTAGGTGCCAACAACCCATTGCCACCAACTTTAACTTTCAGTAGTGGCGACTATTATCTTGGGGTGATGATTGGCAATGACAGTGAAATGATTCCGCGCAAAAAAATTGCCTCGGTTCCAACAGCTTTCAACTCTAATTTTCTGCAAGGCAAAACTATTGGTAATCAGGTTGGAGAAATTCCTCTAATTTCAACCACTGGGACCCTGGATTCAACTATCCTAAAAAATATTAATCAAGTCGGAACTATCACAGCTGGAACTTGGCAGGGTAAAGCGTTGGCTGACAAGTATATTGCCAACACCCTGACTGGCAAAACTTACAACGGAGTAAATCTTTCTGGTAGCAATACGCTGACTGTTTCAGTTGATGCGACTATTGATCAAAATCTTTCCACTATTTCTAACGTAATTTTCAACACTTTAAATCTGACCAACGCTCTGAACCCAATTAATGGCGGCACTGGTTTTTCCACCTTTGCTCTTGGCGATTTACTTTATGGTCAAAGTGGCAATCAACTAGCTAAATTAAATATTGGTTCAGAAAATCAAGTGCTTTCTGTGACTGGCGGTTTGCCAGCTTGGCGCACTATTGATCTGTCAGCTGCCTTGCTGGGAATTTTGCCTTTTGCCAGTGGCGGCACCGGTAGCACTGATTTTACAGCTGGCGGAGTTGTTTTTTCGGATGGTACAAAGCTGACCCAAAATAATTTAAGTTTCTTTTGGGACGATACTAATAATAGGCTGGGCATCGGCACTACCGCTCCAACTCAAATCTTGCATGTTGCTGGTAACATGCGTTTGACTGGAGGTCTTTATGATTCCACAAATTCCGTCGGGACGAGCGGTATGATCCTCTCTTCAACCGGTTCTGCGACGGAGTGGATCAAGAACGCGTGGACCATGAGCGGTTCGAACACGTTGCTTGCCGTGGCGAGCCTGGATCCCGCCACCGCGTATCTCTCGACTGCGAGGATGACCGATGCAGACAGATATTGGAATGGGATTACCATGTCTTCGACCGGCCAGTATCAGACCGCAGTCGGGTATGGCGAGCAGATCTATATTTCCTCTGACTATGGTGAGACCTGGACGCCCAAGGATTCGGTGAGAGATTGGGTAAGTGTCGCCATGTCTTCAGATGGTTCTCGACAGACGGCGGTGGAGTATGGCGGACAGATTTATATCTCGACCGACTCCGGCGTCACCTGGACCGCCACCGAATCGAATAGGAATTGGCAGCACATCGCCATGTCTTCAGATGGTTCGCGACAGACTGCGGTGGAGTATGGCGGACAGATTTATATCTCGACCGACTCCGGCGTCACCTGGAATTCCACTGAGTCGAACAGAAATTGGAAAAGTGTGGTGATGTCTTCGGACGGCCACTATCAGACCGCGGTCGTTTCCAATGGTCAGATCTATGTTTCTTCCGACTTCGGCGTGAATTGGACACCGGAGGAATCAAATAGATACTGGCGGAATATCGGCATGGATTCGACTGGTAAATATCAGACCGCACTTGACCACGGTGATGGGTATATCTATCGCTCGTCGAACTATGGCGTTACGTGGAACACGACCGGGACGGTCGGTGACTGGCACGGCGTCGCCATATCCGCGGACGGTTCCCAACAGACCGTACTCGATTTTTATGGGCCGATGTATGTGTCTACTGATTATGGCGTCACATGGACTGTCTCATATCCGGGTCACCATTGGGAAGGCGTCGCCATGTCTGCGGACGGCTCCCGGCAGACCGGCGTCGCAGAAGGTAGTTACATTTTCATTTCAAGTCACGAAATCCCGGTGTACGGAAATGTGGGTCTCGGGACCATGACCCCCGAGGCGCGACTCGATATCGTGGGTACTCATACCTCCGGGGTTATGGGTTCGGAACTCATCACCGGGACAGACAACCGCGACTTCGCCTCGTCGCTCGGTGATTGGACCGGCACTGGCTGGAGCGCCGGGTCGGGCGTGGCTACCCATGTGGCTGGAGCCAATCCGCTTACACTTGCCAGCGCTCATACCGGCGGACATCCAATCAGAGGCAAGAGTTATCAGATCACTTTTACCATAAACACTACGACCCCAAATCCGGCACAGTGGTCGAACCCGCTGTCTGTTTCTCTTGGTGATTCTTGGGAGTATTCCTTCGGCCAACAAGTCGGCAGTGAGACACAAACTATCGTCGTTAGTGCATCTTCCGGTTATGATACCGCACTCACCTTCATGCCTGACGGCGTCTGGGAAGGCTCGATTGACAATATCTCCATGCGTGAAGTCACCAAAGCGGATGCTACTCAAATCGTGCGCAATTCGGACAATTCCATCGGTCTGGAGATCCGGAGCGGGGGATCTGGTCTTGATAATTCTTTTGTCGGAGTCGGTGCGGGAGCTATGAATACCACCGGCGGAGGTAGTACTGCTTTTGGTTACAGCGCCCTCCGATCTAACACCACCGGAAGTTACAATACCGCGACCGGGTGGGAGACGCTTGCACGTAATACGACTGGCTATGAAAATAGTGCGTATGGCGATAGTTCACTTTTCTTGAATACGACCGGCTCGTTCAATGTCGTTTTCGGCACGTATATCAATAGCGGAACACTCGCGAGCAATACGACCGGCTCGTACAATGT
>CAIJXA010000103.1 GCA_903824515.1 uncultured bacterium | reverse complement strand
TATTTATATTTAAATTATATCATACTTATGAATTTTTTTACATAGATAAACTGAACTTTTAAAAATTAAACAAATGGCGTTAATATTTTTGGAAAAACATTTGCTTTTCTAAATAATGCTAGATGATATTAAATTTAAAAATACAAACTTACCAATCAATTTCAGTCACCATAAATAAACCCCAGAGCTTTTTCATATATCAAATTCCATTTTGTTAACTTTTCAAAAAACCACTCTGCAATTATTTGATTGAAACCAATTCAACATCGAAAATCAAAGTTGAATTTGGGGGAATAGATGATCCAGCACCTGTGGCGCCATAGCCCAAATCAGATGGAATCGTAATCGTTCTTTTTTCGCCAACTTTCATCCCCAAAAGACCTTGATCCCAGCCTTTGATAACCTGGCCTTGTCCAATGGTGAAATCAAATGGCGTTCCACCATGCTTTGACGTTGCATCAAAAACTGTTCCGTCTGTGAGCTTTCCAGTGTATTGAACTGAAATGGTGTCGCCAGACTTAACCGTGCGATCACCGCTACCTGCTTGAGTTGTTTTAATTTCTAGTTTCATTTTTTTATCATTAGAATTAGTTGGATTTGCAGCACTTGCTGGTTCTGAGCTAGCCGGTTGAGCCTCGGCTGGTTGAGAACTAACTGGATTTGCAGATTCCGGTGAAGCTGAATCCATGTTGGCTTTCGTTGCTTGCGCTGAGCTTTTTGTTTCCAGCGAAACCTTTGCCGGAACCTTCACAATTTCTTGAGAACTATCCATGTTTGTTTTAGCATCCTGAACAAGAACATAACCAGTTACCGCTGCCGCCACAATCACGAGCACAATTAGTATTTTTTTTCCTTCCATTGTTTTTCACTTTAAATAATTACCTAAATTTATTATAGCATTAATACAAGAATTTAGAAATCCCAACTGCCATTCATGCTACTTGATTGAGTGTAGTTCACAACCGTGCTTTCAAAAAAGTTACTCTTGTCAGAATTTGGGTCTTGCAAACGATCCAGATGCTTGTAGGGATTTGTCACAGCCTCAGGAAAAAGCGGCCCAATATTGAGCATCGCCAAGCGATTGTTTGCCAACCACTGCGTGTACTGGCGCGTTGTTTGTTCGTTCATGCCTGGAATGCGATCCCCCAGAATGTGCTTGCTCCACGCTATTTCTTGCTTGACTGCCTCATTCATCATCTCCATGATGATTTTTTCGCTATAAATAGCGGGAAATTCATTGTGAATTTCTCTAATAATATTTGCAAAAATTGTGATATGCGTCAATTCGTCGCGCCGAATATACGCAATTACCCTTCCGGTTGCCAGCATCTTCATCTTGTCAACAAGAGTGTCAAAAAAGGCAAAGCCATTATAAAAATAAATCGATTCCAAAAGAAAGTTTGCCACCACTGCCCGAAAAAAATTTTCATCAGTCTGATTGTTAATGAAGTTTTCATATATCTGACCGATATACTTGTTTCGCTCAAGTAAAATACTGTCGCTACGCCAGAAATAATAAATCTCGTCGCGCTCTTTGCTTTCAACCACTGACTCCAGAATTGTCGCATATGATTGCGAGTGGATTGCTTCTTGATAAGTCTGAATAGCTAAAATCAAGTTAACCTCCGGAGAGGAAATGAAATCAGAAATATGTGGTAAATTAACAGTTTGAATCGAATCCAAAAAGATTAAGAAAGACAAAATTCCCTTGTAAGCTCGCTGCTCCTGCGGCGACAGGTCGCTATGAAACATTCTGGCATCATCCTTGAGTCCGGAAACTTTTTCAGGTACCCAGAAATTCCCAATCATCACCTGATAGAGTGATTTTGCCCAGGAATATTTCACTGCATTAAGATTAAACAACCCAGTTGTTTGGCCCTTGATGATTTTTCTTGCCGATACGTCATCGTTACCATCCGGATTAAACATCGGATTCATTTTCATTTTTTCTTCCATATTTTTTTCTTTGCGTTTATACATTATACATTCTACAAACTACATGATACATGAGCCTATCCGCTGCAACTAACACAATTATCCTTCACTTCTCCAGAAAGACTTCGCACATAATACACCGTTTTAATCCCACTATTCCAAGATTTCAAATAATATTCATACAGCTGCGCTGGGCTGACTTTGGAAGGGTCAATCATCCACTCAAAAGAAATCGATTGATCAATCCATTTGTAAAGCACGGCCATCATCTCGATAACTTCATTCATGTCCATGTTGATATATTCCTTGTAATACCAGAAATTTTCTTTGTTAAGCTTCGGCGCCACGCGCACGGTCGGAGCAGAAAGATTTGTTTCCACAAAAAACTTTTTGTAAATAGGCAGCAGCGCCGCAGTTGTGCCAACCACGCCAGCCGTTGAAGTATTCGGCGCCGGCGCCGTGTTATAGGCAAAGCGCACGCCAGAAACTTTCATGTCAGCAAAAAGTTTTTTCCATTTTTCTCCGTCTTTGGTGTTTTTCACAAACCACTGTTCACCCTGGCCAAGAATTTTCCCATTGTCATACTCGCTTCCCTTGTAGAGTGGATAGGCCCCACGCTCCTTGGCCAAATCAACCGAAGCTCGATAGGTCGCAAACGCATAATGCGAAAACAATTCATCCGTCACCATTCTGGCTTGCTCACTGTCATAGGCAATTTTTTGTGTGGCCAGGTATTCCGCCAAACCAAGGTAACCCAGACCAACACTGCGATATCGCATTGCCGTGCGTTTGGCTTCAGCAATCGGATAGTAATTGAGCGTAATCACATTATCAAGCATTCGCATGGCAATTGGAATGATTTTTTCAATCACCTCGGGGGTGCTAACCTTGGCAATATTAATTGACGCCAAGTTGCAAACCACCGTGTCACCCGGTTCATATTTAATCAAAATTTTTCCATCCTCCAAAGTTTCTTCCACAAATTTTGAAGCGGAAGTGTTCTGACAGATCTCAGTGCAAAGCTGCGAAGAATAGATGTTGCCCGCATGCTTGTTGGGATTAAGTCGATTGACCGTGTCTCGGAAAAACACGTATGGCATGCCAGTCTCAACCACAACTTTCAAAAATTTCTTGAAAAGCTCCTTGGCTGACACAATCTTTTTCATTTTGATTCGCTCATCTTTTTCCAATAGTTCATAAAATTTTTCAAACTCCTGCCCAAAAGAATCTTGCAGATATTTTCCATAGAGCTTATGTACCTCGTGTGGATCAAAAAGGCATATTTCTTCATTGCGCTGCAACCTGCGCATGAAAAGATCAGGAATTGAAATTGCTGGAAAGATGTCAAAAGCCTTTGACCTGATGTCGCCTGTTTCAGTTTGCAAATCAAGAAAATCGTAGATGTCATGGTGCCAAATGTCGAGCGTCACTGAAATAGCTCCCAAACGCGAACCAAGTTGGTTAACTGCAATTGCTGTGTCATTGATCACTTTTACCCAGGGATTAACGCCTCCAGACATTCCCATCACGCCTCGAATCGCACTGCCGCGCGCCCGAATGTTTCCCAAATAAACTCCGACTCCGCCACCGAACTTTGAAATTTGCGCAATGTTTTCAATCGAGTGATAAATTGCTCGAAGATCGTCATCCACATTCAATTTGAAACAACTTGCGAGCTGGTGAAAAGTTGTGCGAGCGTTCATCAAGGATGGGGTTGCCAAAGAAATTTTCTGCTCAGCGCAAGCGAGATACATCTGAATCGCAGTGGCCACTCGCGTTTCTTTCGGTTCAGGCATCGCCATAAACAAACCCACAAAAAAATACATTTCTTGAGGTAATTCCTTAATGATTTTGTTCGGATTAAGCAGATACCTTTTCTGAAGTGAAAGCACTGTTGTGTATCCATAGGTCAAATCAAGCTGAGCATTGATGCTCTTGGCAGCCAACAAAATTTCCTCGTCGCTATAAATCTCGCGTAGTTCTTTGGCATACAAACCTTTCTCAACATATTCTCGAAAAAGTGCCAACACAGCCTGCGGAGAATACACATCGTCGTGTTTGATTGCTCGATTGCGAATAGCTTCTTTGTACAAATTGAAAAGCGCAATGCGTCCAGCAACCTCTTGCCAATGGATGTTTTCCACACTCACCAAGTCTATGCAAGTTTTCACTAACAATTTGTTGATGTCGGATGTCTTGATTTCATCGACAATATTTTTCTTGAAAGCCTCAAGCAAATCTGCAAAGGTGCAAAATTCCTCATAACCAGCTACCGCACGATCAAAAACCGCTTTGATTTTCTTGAGGTCAAAAAGTTCTTGCTTGCCATCAGCTTTAATTACTTTCATAGAATTTTTTTCAAATTGCTCAAGCAGTTTCTCTTTTTTTTCATCCCGCTTTTCGCTCTGCTTGTTGCGATACAAAATGAAAGCCTTGGCCATTTCATATTTTCCAGCTTTCATTAAATGCCTTTCGGTGATGTCCTGAATCATTTCCACGCCTGGAATAATCGGATTCAAACTGTCGCCGCAAAAAGTGGCCAGTTCAACAATGATGTCGTCCGACATGCCAACAATGAAATCCTTGTTAAGCTCTCCCACTGCTTCGCAAGCCAATTCAATGGCCCTTTCAATTTTGGCTCGTTCAAAAGGCACCAATTCTCCACCACGTAATTTCACTTGTTTGATGTTCATATTTTTTTGATTATTTTTTAATATATCTAAAGTTATTTATTTACAAAAGAAGCCTAATGTGTGTTTTTCAGAACTTTAACACTACATGTTGTGTAGTATTTGGTAATAATACCACAAGACAAAAAACCCGACAAGCCTTTTAACTTGCCGGAATTTTTCCGCTTTTCAATGACTTTTTTGAGATATCCAACGACTTATCCACAAGTTTGCATTCAACCCGCAACTACTAAAATAAATGGGTATTAATACCCATTTATTCCATTGTTTACTTTAGAAGGTATAGTTCAATTTTGGATTCTTTTTTATTATTTGGAGCCCCTTAAAATTCAGCTCCTGTCAATTCAATGAAAGCAGGCTTAGCGTTAAGCCTCACGCTTAATTTATATATGCTACAATTGTGTAATTAAACTTTTCGCCTCCCCTACACCTTCACATCACTCCGAACAATTCCATCTTTAATTTCTATGGGCACCATTTTTTCAAAATGATTTCCACCAAGAAAGTTGCCGGAAGCTTTCAGCAGGTAACTG
Source organism: uncultured bacterium (assembly GCA_903824515.1). GTDB lineage: Bacteria > Patescibacteriota > Minisyncoccia > Moranbacterales > GWC2-37-73 > CAIPMZ01. The sequence continues at coordinate 14,508 of CAIJXA010000103.1, read as the reverse complement.
CCGTTTTTGGCAAACATAAAGTAGCGACCCAGCACGTCAGAGACAGCAAATGCCACTCTTCTTTGAGCATCTTTTGCGTCATAAATTGAGAGCATCGCAAACGGAACCGGCTGGCTTGTCTGAGTATTTGTAACAAGTCCATAGCTTTTCTTTTTAAAGAAGCTGTAATATGTGAGCATAGCTAGATAGGCAACAAAAAAGACGATGTTTAAGGTTGTCGGATACAAAAAGGCAATCCCTAGATTAACCGCAAAGCCGGCATAAAAGAGAATCAGGAAGAAGTCTCTTTTGACAATTGAGAAAACGGAAGTATAGGCAGCGATTTTTCTTTGAGCAAAATCTTGCCAATTAATCGCTTTTGTCTTGAGTTCGATATTGATTTTTTTCATGTCGCTTCCCTCAATTTTGATTGCCTGCCCCGTGTAGAGCTGACCATAAAGAATGTCTTCCATCTTGGTTGTTTCAAGTTCGTAAGTTTTTTTAACTATGGCCAAGGTATAGTTTCCGGGTTTAGGCAAAAAGCCGTAGCGTCCCTGCGAATCTGACGTTGAGACGTCAACAACATGTCCGCCTTCATCGATGATTGAAATCGTAACTCCCCGCAAAGGCTGCTTTGTTTGACTATCAAAAACAATTCCCCAATCATCTTCTCTTTTCTTTTTACCGATAAAGCCAATGATGCCAAATATTCTTGAGGCTGCCTCACTCAAAGGGGCAGGCGAAGTTCCGAATAGAGGGATAGCCGTTGAAGCACTGGCAGTAGCAGCGCCAGTTGCCAAGCCAGCAAGGGCCAAAGTGACCAGTCCGGTTGCAACCAAGGGGATGGCAGAGGGATCATTAGCCGTCGAAGCTCCAGCTACTAGGCCGGGAAAAACGAGTTTGGTAATTTTTGCAGCAGTCTTTTGAACAACTTGATTAGTTTTTGGAACTGATTTTTGGGGGCTGGAAGAATCTGAAAAAGTTGAGGTTGTTGGACTAGGAGGTAGTTCAGGGGTGGGCTGAGGTTGAGGGATTTCTACTGAGGTTGGGGTTGGGACTACGGTGTCAGTTGAAGTAGTTTTATCCGATGCAACGGTAGCTGGATTTTTTTGCTTTTTAAGAGTTACTGAGGCTTCATCAGAGTGATCGGAATTTTTTCCACTAGCTCTGCGATGTCCACTAATGCGATATGTATATTTTCCCTTAGCTAGCGTTGCTCCATCATCAAGATAGGTATGTTTGCTTTTATCGACTGAATCAATTTTTTCAAAAGTTCCCTTGTCAAATTTGCGCTCAATTTCAATTTTATCAATAGCATCACAAGGTTTTTTCCAAGAAAGTTTAATCTTGCCATTTGTTTGAAGTTTGACTGACAGATCCATGGGTTTACACTCTTTGTCTGTGATTGCTAGTGGGGTTGGGTCAGTCACAGGATTGGCAGGTGGGATGATTACTTCAGTAGCAGTAGTTTGGAAACTAACTTCGCTGCTAGTGCCAGTGCCGGCGCTGTTGGTGGCCGAGGCTTGGAAATAGTAGGTGGCGGCGGCGGTGAGGCCGGACAGATTGCAGGTATAGGTGCTGCCAACATTGGTTACTGGGGCGCAAGTATTGAGACTTCCAGAGACAGTTCCCCATTTCAGTTCGACAGCGCTTGGCGCTTCGCCGCCGTTGTTGGTGAGAGTTGCCTTGAGAGTGGCGGAAGTGGCATTGAGGTTGGTGGGAGTGTCGGTGGTGATGGTAGGGGCGGTGATGGCGGGAGCAGACGATGTGAAATTGGTGTACCGCACGCCAAAATCATAGGGGGGGACACCGAAATCGGAATACAGCATTCTCGGAAAATTATTACTGTCAACGACGAGAGAGCTGCCCGTCAAATAATCATCGACGGGAATAGAGTCTGCAGTGATATTGTCCGACGTCGAACACGTGGGGCTGGTGCAGCTTATGAGATGAAGATACCCTTTATTGTCAGAGTCGGGTTCACTGAAATACGCGATGCTTGCGAGATTTCCGGCACGGATTGCCATGCCGAAACCATCGACTTCTGTTACAGACGCATCGATCGTGACTGTTACGTCACTCGGCGTCGGCGTTGTGCAATCCGCATTGAAACAGGTTACATAATGTAACGTTTGATCGTCCTTCTCGTAGGCAATCCGCGCAAAGCCGTCACTCCCCATGCGCACGACGACACCATACTTTCCCGGATAACTATAGCTCCCGGGGTCGTTTACAATCGGAGTGATAACAGGAGAGGTTTCAGGATCGTTACTATCACAATTGTCTTCTTTGCATCGGACGTATTCCAACGTATCAGGGTCTTGCCGATAGACGATCCGTGCGAATCCGTCGGTTCCCATGGTAAGGCTGATACCGGCCATTCCCCATCCCCATGGTGTGGGTCCACCTATGACCGTATCGACGACGGGGTTTGCGCATTCCGGGTCGGTACATCGGACGAAGTGATACGGATTTGTTCCGTTGTCATCGTCCAAATACACGACACGGGGAGATCCATCGGGTCCCATGGTTATCTCCATGCCTCCTCCGCCAGGAACGCTTGTCCCAACGGCGATCTGATGCGACGTCGTCGCGGTCGGTCCGGTCGGGGAACAGTCGTCATCGTGACAGGTATACACCCAGAGAGAACCGTCTGATTTGGCATATACGATGCGAGCGAACCCGTCCGATCCCAAGGTGAGGATACTGCTGCCCGTCCTCACACCCCTACTTACAACAGTACCCACCATGTCAATCACATTCATGACCGGGTGCGTACAGTCCGCATCGGTGCATCGTGCATAGGTAAGATTACTGTTCACATAAGTAAGATCGGTAGGTTCCACAAATACGAGACGAGAAAATCCATTGGAGCCGATGGCCAGCCCCGTCCCATTTTGCACGACACCTGCAGCAATCGAGATCGAAGTGAATCCGGGTAGATTGGTTTGAAAACTTTCTTCGCTTCCGTCTCCCGTACCCCCATTGTTGGTGGCGGATGCTTGGACATAATAGGTAGTGCTGGCGGTAAGACCGGTCAGGTCGCAGGAATACACATTGCCCACATGAGTCACCGGGCTGCAGATGTTGGGTAAGTTTCCTATTTGGGTTCCCCACTTGATGGTGACCGTTGGAATCTCACCTCCGCTGTCGGTGAGGGTGGCGTGTAAGGTAGCTGAGGTGGCGGTGAGCTTGGTGGGAGTGGCGCCAGTGGTGATGGTCGGGGCGATTATTCCACCCAATCTCAGATCGTTGTCGAACTTGGCTATGGCTCCGTTTGTATTGCCCACTAAGGCGATTTGATAGTCACCCGGAAGGGTCGGGAATTCATTGGTAAGAGCTGTTCCTCCCACATACACGTAGCCGACCGCATCGAACGCCAGCGCATATGGGCCGTCCATGCCATCGCCACTGCTTGTCTCGATATACGTTGACGCTGCCAGCGTAGAAAGGTCGCTACTTAATTTTGAGACGGTATAATTATTATAACAAGTAGCGGCAGGAGTACACGTCGGTCGGGAGTAAGCGCCCGGAGTCGTCGGGAAATCCAGCGAGAGGGTGTAAGCGGCCGTGAAAACGTTTCCAAGAGAATCGATTGCCAGCGCGCCCTCGCTCTCTTCATAGTCGGTACCTCCCAAAAAAGTTGACGCGAGCAGAGAATGAAGATCGTTGTCCAATTTTGAAACTACCAAATCCCAGTCTCCCGCCGTCTGTATTGACTGCTGATAGGCACCCAGAGTCGTCGGGTAAGTGGAGTCGTTCGTGCTATCGGTTATATACACGTTACCCGAAGAATCAAGTTGCAACATATTCGGGCTGCCGTAAACATTCAGATCACCGTTAGAACCTCCCAAGAAAGTCGAGGCGTTTAGCTGAGCCAAATCGTTTGAGAGCTTCGAAATGAAGTATTTGGTATCCGAAGGATCGACGGTGTCATATGCGCCGGATGTCGTGGGATATGTTACGGAATATGAAGGGGCATACGTCGGATATCCCGCGATAAAGACATTATCATTGGGATCTACCTTAATGGAAAACGCTTCGCCGCCTCCGACAAACGTCGACGCTTCGAGGTTTAGATCGGCATCAAGACGTGAAACGAATGCTTCTCCAGCGACCGCCGGGTCATCACCATAATCTGGCTTATACGTACCTGCAGTAGTCGGAAACGTCGTATTTCTTGTATAACCAGTTATGAAAACCTTCCCGTTTGAATCGATATCCATTCCATATAATTGGGCGTTAGACCCCACATACGTCGACGCTTCGAGGTTTGTAAGGTCATTACTCAGCTTTGATACGACCGGGCAATATTGTCCTGCCGGAACGACGCAGGTCGATCCGTTGGTTGTCGGATAATCCTGAATAGGAGATCCCGCCGTGGGCCGAGAAGATCCCGCCATGTACACGTCACCGCTTGAGGCTACCTTGATTTGAACCCCGAAAAATGATCTACCGCTGCCTCCCAGATACGTGGAGGCCAACAGCGGACCGGTGAGGTCGGATTTGAACTTCGTAATGTAGAAATCGTCGCTCCCGGTCCCGTATGTCGGTTGGAGTACTCCAGCAGTGACCGGAAAATCAAGCGCGGCCGTCGTGCCTGCGACGAATACGTTTCCGTTTGAATCCAGCGATATGGAATAAAGTTCTTCGCTGCCCGTTCCAAGAAACGTCCCTCCAAGCAGGGGGTCGATGATGAGCGGTCTTGCGTGGTCATACTCGCCGACAGAGAATTCGTAGCGATTGCCACTGCGGACGTCATAGGAGATTTTAACCGTTTGCCTGGAGCCGTCGTCACGTAGTTGATAGGCGACCGGAGCAGTCATGGAAACATCACCGACCGACGTGATGATTTTCAGTGTGCCATCATCCTGAATGGCGAGATTGTCTATCCCTTCAAAGCCGACGGCTATTTCACCCGGATTCGCACCGGGCGCGACGGTGAAAATTTTCTCGATGTTTTTTCCGTGGGCTTTCAGTCTGACCTCGATTCCCTGCCACGGCTCGCCCAAAGAAAGACTGCCGTAATTCTTGACGTTCTGTTTCCAATTGTCCGGATTTGATCCTTGGAAATATGAAACGGGGATATCGGATGGGTCTTCTCCTTGAGGATCATATGATATCGGATCGTTGTTTTGGTCGAGGAACTGTTCATCGAATGCAACGCCTTCTGTGGTAGGAGCCGCCGCTGTATCGCTGGCGGCCGCACGCGGAGCCGTTTTCCTGGGACCACGACTGGTTTTGTCCTCCGTTTTCTTCGTTATCGAATACCGCAAGCCGGAATCCGTAACGAACACGTTGCCCGCGAACGTGTTCACGTAATATTTCACGGTGTCGTTTCCGATCTGTCCCTCGTTCGCGACGAAAGGAAGATTAGCCTCACCCAAGGCTTTTTCGGCAACGGAGGGTATCGTGGTTACATCAGAAGGAGCGTCCGCCGCGATCGCTTTTGCCTCAGGCACCCTCATACCGAAAAAGAACGCAACCAATAGCAGCGCAAATATTTTTTTCTTGCTTACAACTAAGTCAAAGTTTGTTTTTGTTTTCACAGAGTTAATACTTTGATTTTTATGTTTTTATTGTATCACAATTTTATTTTTTTCTACAGCAAAATGGGAACATTCTTAATTCCATCATAGTTCATATTCATTTCTGCCCGCTTCGATTCCCTCCTACCACTAACAAATTTAAAATCCCTAGGATAAACCTAGGGATTTTAAAAATTTGAGCGAGTAGGGTTGGAATTCCGCGTCATTCACTCGCCGTCGCTCGTTCATTCCTTGCCCTGGGCAGCGTCAAATGCTCATCCGCATTTGTCGACGCACACTGCGTTTTTGTTTTACTAAACAAAAACTTGCTTAGCTTCTGCCCGCTTCGATTCCCTCCTACCACTAACAAATTTAAAATCCCTAGGATAAACCTAGGGATTTTAAAAATTTGAGCGAGTAGGGGGAATCGAACCCCCCTCCACAGATTGGAAGTCTGTTATAATAGCCACTATACGATACTCGCTTTTACTTAATCTATTTTAAGGAAACTTCTATCCACCCCATAATCCTTCGATGCAAGCTAACTCCGAATTCAGCATTTCCACTGCTAACTATGGTAACATGAGCAGTTCCGTATGGCAAGAGCCTGGTTTTTTGGCAGTTTTATCCTTGCGATAATCAATTTGAGTTTTCCTGAATTGAGTCAATGGCAACTTCAACTCCTTGCTCCAAAAAAGCCAGGCATTTTTTTGCATCACTGTCAGGGTAAAGTTGAATTGCCACGGTTATATTTTTATTTCTAAGTCCACATAAATCTTTAAACCATCTTATCGCCAACCGGATAATCGCAGGATCAGAATTTATAACTCTCGTAATTTCATAGGTTTTTGAGCCTTCGCCCAAGTATAGTCCCAAACCCAGCATCCAGAGATCTCTTTTTGTAATGACACCTATTTCCCTGATTGCACTTTCTTTTATCCTAGTCATGTCCGCCAACTTTTGTTTGTTTCGCAACATGCCTGATCTTAGTGGGCCAGCTTTGATACGTTTTTTACTTCCTTGTTTGTTAAAAATGGAACATCTTTTAGCCAAGCACTCAACGTGCTCTTAAGTGTGCCTATTTTGTCAGTTATTAAATTATATGAGAAGCCTTTTTTCCTTAAACTAATAGCTTGCTGCTTTTTATTTATTTCTTTCATAATCCTATCATTGAGGGTTAATTGCCTAAATTCTCTTTTCTTTTGCATAAGCTATTTTCTAATTAATTTTCTTAATTATACAATAGTGTTGCAATTGATTGTTGAAGATGGGGCTTAAAACATTGACTTTTCCCTAAAAAGGTGTATAATTAGAGTATAAATGTCTTCAAAAGGGGCGTTTCACTCGGGTGAAACGCCCCTTTTCTTTTATCAAAATGTGTACAAAATGGCTTAAAAATACTATATTCTTAACCATCCTAGCGCTAGCAATAGCAGCGCCTTTTCACTATTCAGTGGCAGCAACTTTCAATGTTCAGTCAGTCATCGACCTGGTCAACAAAGACCGTCAAGTCCGCGGCATCACCCCACTGACAGTTGACAGCGAACTTTCTCAAGCTGCCGAAGAAAAGGCCAACGATATGATTGTTCATAATTATTTTGCTCATGTTTCCCCAAGCGGCGTGACCCCTTGGCATTGGATTGGCCAGAGCGGCTATGACTATTCTTTTGCTGGTGAAAATCTTGCGATAAACTTTTCAGATCCCCAAACGCAGCATGACGCTTTCATGAATAGCGTGACGCATAAAAAAAATATCCTCAACGAAAAATATCAAGAAATTGGAGTTGCAGTTATCACCGGTAAGATTAATGGAAAAGAAACAATAATAACTGTTCAGGAGTTCGGTGCAAAAACTAATTCGCTGCCAATTGCAAAATCTGTAGCTGGAATCACTGACAACAAGAAAGCGCTTGCGAGCAACAGCTCCTTGTGGGAAAATTTTCGCAGTGGTGCAAGCCCCATCCTTAATTCAATAGGACAAATCTCAGCCACGACTTCAGAAAAAATATCAATGATACCTTTTGTTTCATTTCTTTATGTACTAACTGCGATATTTACGCTTGCTTTCTTTTTCCATGAAATATTCACCACCAATTCATATTTCGCAACTCATTTCCTTTCGCTAAGAAGAGGCATAGGAAAATTTTCAATCGAAAAAATCAAACTTGCTCCAGCTAGAATCTCAATTGACCCAAGCCGTTCTTCTCTGATTAAAAAAATGTATTTAACGCACATGAAATTGAGAAAATGAGATCAAAATCAAAAAATTTAATACATTTTGATCTTGTGAAAAATCAGGCACTAAGACTGCCATCTTCAAAAAAACTCTCCCCCGAAGGAGAGTTTTTTACTAAGCAAAATTTATGTAACTTTTTTCAACTTTTCTTGGCCACCAATTTGGCCACCAATTTGCCTTGACATAATCTAATTATTACAATAATATTCACAATCAATATACTGTTCATTGTCAATTAAACTTCCTCAACTTCAGCACAAACCAGCCCGCCATGATAATCATTATCACAGGAAAATCTGCCAGCGGAAAAACGACTCTCATGAATTTGCTGAAATATGTTTTCGATCAAGCAGGTTTTGTTAAGACTGTCACTACATGCGTTCAAAAACCAAACAACTCCTCAGAAGCTAAAATTGTTTCCCAAGAAGAATTTCAAAAATTAATCGACAACAAAGAATTGGCCTCCTGGCGAAAGACTAGCTTGAAAAACGAAACCCTGGCTGACTATTGTGGCGTAACCTTTAGGAGCGCTGACGAGGCAATCAGGGACAACAAGATTGCAATTTATTTAGCAACGCCCGCTGAAATACCCAAGTGGCACCGCTATTTTGGAGAAAAAACAATTTTTATTCATCTTCTTAGCCCAATTAAAAATGAGCTGCGTCAAAGGATGCTGAACCAAAGTGATCTGAATGAAGTTGAAATAAATAATAGAATTGAACTTGAAACAAAATGGGATCTTGAAGTAGCTGACCTCAAAAAAAGTGGGGTCTCAATTTATCTCATTCCAAGTGGAACCTTGGAAGAAGTTTTTTTCAAAGCAATTGAATTTGTTTTAAATTTCAAAATACAAACATATCTTTCTTTCATTAATGCCTGACCCAAAAAGTCAGGCATTTTTATTTCCCTTACTTTTGAAAATCAAAAAAGACCACCCGAGTAGTCTTTTCTAATTTTCAACAAAGTTATTATGCCAAGCCAAATCGAGCGCCGGCCACGTGCCAGCAAATATTTTTCATGAAAGCCTCCACATAATCAACTTTTTTCAAACCATACTGAATCATATAAGCATGTTCAAAAACATCTAGCACAAGAATTGGAGTTGAACCTGCCAAGTGTCCACCATCGTGTTCGTTGACCCAGACATTGTTCAGGGCTCCAGTGAAATTATCTCGATATAAGATAACCCAGCCAATTCCTCGCATCATTGCAATAGCCCTGAAATGCTTCTCCCATTGCACAAAGGAACCAAATTCTTCAGTGATTTTTTTTCCCAAAGATGATGCGGCGTCAAGCGTTGAGCCACCTTTCATCATATTTTCAAAATAAAGTTCATGGAGCCTCATCCCATTGAATTCCCAACCAAACCGGCGGGTTGTCTCAGCAAACTCGGCCGTTGCGCCCTGCTCCTGCTCCACCATTGCTGCTGTTGAATTGACTAGTTTATTAATATTGTTCACATAACCTTCATACAAAGTAAAGTGATTTTTAAGTAATTCGTCAGAAAATCCCGCCAACCCCAACAAATGATCGAATTTTTTTATTTCATACATAAAACATATAGCATATATCATAGGACATGGAACAAAAATCCACGCTAAACAGATATAAAAAATAATAAATTAATTAACTACCGAGGCCATGACTTACAACTTACCAACCAGTTTTAAGCCAGGTTTTAGCGTTTTTGATCCAGGATGCCAATTAACTGGACACACTTGGGTCTTATGCTGCCTGACAAAAATTGCTGCCTGAAGTTTACGCAAAATTTCGTCGCTACTTCTGCCAATACTATTATCATGAATATCCATTGCTTTAATAATACCTTCCGGATCAGCAATAACGGTAGCTCGCAGTGACAATCCTTCTTGTGAAAGATATGTCCTGAGAGCCTTGCAAAGCTTTCCTGTCGGATCAGCAAGCATTGGAAAGTTAATTTTCTTAATCATCTCAGAGGTGTCATGCCAGGCCTTGTGTGAAAAAACTGTATCCGTGCTGACACCGAAAACTTCCGCTCCAACTTTTTGAAATTCGGGATACAATTCCCCAATTGCTGCAAGTTCCGTCGGACAAATAAAAGTGAAATCTGCCGGATAAAAAACCAACACAATCCATTTTCCAACATAATCTGAAAACTTTATTTTTTTCGTACTCTCCTTGTGGAAAACTTCCAATTCAAAATTCGGAAGTTTCTTTCCAACAATCGGTTTTTCATAAAATTCCTCAATTTCACCCAAAAAATCTTCATTCATATCACTTTACTTGATAAATAATTAACTTGTCCAAATCTTACTACAACAAGGTTTGGTCTTTTCTTTCTTTACGGCCCGAAATTGAAGCTTGATAAACTTTTAGCAATTTTTGAGTGCAAACTTTTGAAGTATACCATTGGCGAGAGATTTTTCTCGCATTTTCAGAAAACTTTTTTCGAAGTCTTTCGTCGTCTACCAACCTTTTTATACCTTCTGTAAAAGCTTTTTCATCTTCTTTGACCAGCAAACCCGTGACCTGATTAATTACCAAATCCTTAACGCCTGACGCCACAACCGCCACCACGGGCAAACCGCAATACATCGCCTCAGAAATAACCATGCCTTGAGTTTCAGATTTTGAGGCATAGACAAAAATGTCCGCCGCAGCATAAATATCTTTTCTTTTTTCTTCATTAATAATCCCAAGGTAACTTACTTTTTCAGCAACCCCTGCTTGAGAAAATATTTGTTTCATGACTTCAAGCTTATCGCCGCCACCAGCAAAAATAAATTTTACCTTCCCGGCATCACTACGGATACTCTGACTAAGAATTTTTGCAACAACCTCAGCCAAGAAGGTAACATTTTTTTCAGCAGTTAGCCGAGAAACCAAAAGCAAAACAATTTCATCCTCAGCAATGCCAAGTTTCTTGCGCTGGCTTCCTCTGTCGCCATCGCTAAAAATTGATTCATCAACCCCAGTTGGAATCGCAACAATTTTTTTGCTGAAAACTCCCCAATTAGAAATTATTTCCCTGACTGAAGGAGTTGGCACAATCACGCAATCAGAATTATTGGCATATTTTTTTGCATTTCCAATCGCCCACCAAGCTGCCCAAGCACTTGGAATCAAAGGTACAAAGTGAGCATATTGATCATAGAGGGTGTGCCAAGTGAAAATCAATGGAACATTTTTTTTCTTTGCCCAGCGCTTTGCCTGCCAACCCAAGAGGCTTGGGTGTTGAGAATGAATAACGTCAATTTCTAATTTTTCCAAGAGCCTACTAATTTGGTGGGAATATGGAATTGCAATTGGAAATCTAACATTCTTGAATTTAAAATCAATTGAAGGATAACGAAAAACATATTTATTCTCGTCAAGATACCCGTTAAAACTCGGTGCCAAAACATACACAGTGTGGCCCGCTCTCTCAAGCTCTTTTCGAAAACTTTCAACAGAGCCACTTACGCCATAAGGATTTGGCAAATAATTGTTTGTGAAGATGGCTATATGCATAAAGTTATAAAGTTAAAAATTGTAAAGTTATAAAGTAGCGAAATATTAAAGTAATAAAGTAGCAAAGTTGAAAGTTACAAAAAACTATCGCATAGCGATTCGACCAACTTTATGAACTTTATAACTTTATGAACTTTCAACTTCTTAATTTTCCTCAAGAAAATTAAGAATATCCCTGAACACGTGTTCATTCTTGATGTCTGAAATGAAAGTATGGTACGCCTTATGAATGTAAATTTTTTTCTTTTTCTGGCAGCCAAGTCTGGCATAAATTTCTTCCATGCTTTTTTTTGAAACAATGTGATCATGCGTCGATTGCATCAGCAAAACTGGTTTAGTTATTGCCGACAAATTTTTTCGAGCTTTTTTAACCAGCTCAAAAACTTGCGAGACACTAACCACTGGATAAGATTGATAGGAAATGAGTCGTGTGATAGTTGTGGAAAGTCCAAAGGTTGGCGGATAAAATTTCTTGCGATTCTTTTGCCCCAACAGCCTAAATATTTTCATCAAAATTGCGCCCATCATTTCCATTCTCATTCGATATGGAGTAGCCATCAAAACAAGCCCGGCCACATCTTTTTCCTGCTGCGCCAAAATCAAGGCTAAACTTCCACCGATTGAAGTTCCAACCACAAAAATTTTGTCACAGGTTTGTTTCAATTTTGCATACCCTACCTCTACATCAGCAATCCAATCTTGCGCCGTAACATTTTCCAAATCACTTGGCACCGTTCCGTGACCTGCGAGCATGATGCCAGAAACAGTGTACCCTTTTTCGTTCAAGTATTTTCCCAATCTCCTGAGTTCATATGGTGTGCACGTCCATCCATGCACCAGCAGGACACCCTTTGTTCCATTTTCTTTCTCTCCAGTAGACAGGCCAGGCCAAAAAAAAGGCTGCTTAATCAAGTGCCGCTCTTCTTCAAACAATAATTTCGGATTTGCAAAAAAAATATTTCTCACCTCTCCCGCAGTTTTTTCTGCAAATTTTACAAGTCTTTTTACCATAATTTACCCTCTTATGATATCCCTGAAACAACTTTCTTGCAAGAAAAAACTACCCGTTTAGGTAGCCTAAAAAACCAAAACCTACCGCCCTTAAGTTTTCAGAAAATCTTTAGCTTGTTTTTTCTTGTATAGCGTAATAATGACAAAAGAAAAAATTGCCAACGCGAAAACAATCCAACCGACCCAACTGATGTATTGCTTGATGGACTTCCATAAATAACCATAAAAATAGCCCAGCGCCACCAAAAAGCCGCTCCACACAATTCCGCCAAACAAAGAGTATTGCAGAAATTTTTTGAAATCCATTTTCACAATACCGGCCGTGACGAAAGTTGCCCAACAAAGTCCCGTGGTTGATTTGACCGCAAAAATGGTCTTGCCACCATGTTTTTGAAAATATTTTTCCATCCTTAAAACTAATTTTTCCGTAATGCCTAAGTATTTTGCCGGGCCTCGCACAAATCCCATGCCCCATTTTCGCCCAGCGCCATAAAGCAGCACGTCGCCAAGCATATCACCAAGAATTGAAAACACAAGAACCACCGGCCAAGCAAAGGCCCCTAATGAGGCTAGCATCGCCGCAATAATGGTCACCACCGGGCCTTCAATAATCATCAAGGGCAACATCGCGAAATAGCCGTAGTGTTTGAGAAACTGAAAAATAATTTGGCCTGTCTGTTCCATCCAGGAGTAGAAATTTAAATGGGCTATGCCCAAAAAAGTTCTAATATTTAAAGTTGACTTATTAACTTATCCAGCAATAATAATCTAATTATAAAATAGGTCTTTTGAATTCTCACTACTGAATCCATATCCTTGATTATAAGTCAGTTTAAAAAATAAACAAGCAAATAATCTATTGGGTTTTCAAAATTATTTAAGCAGCTCCTCAGAATGTTTTTTTTCATAATGTCCAGCAACAATAAAAGAGCCAACCATAAAAATTAAAATGACTATTCCAATCCAACTGACATATTGCCCAATACTTTTCCACAAATAACCATAAAAATAACCCATCGCCACCAAAAAACTGCTCCACGCAATTGCGCCCAACAAAGAGAAGCGTAAAAAATTTTTAAAATCCATTTTCAAAATCCCAGCCGTAATAAAGGCCAGCAAATAAAGACCAGCCATCGATTTGACTACAATCAAGGTTTTGCCACTATGTCTGTGAAAATGTTTCTCCATCCTGAGCACGCGCCGTTCATTGATTCCAAAATGCTTTCCCCAGCTGCGAATAAAGCCCCTACCCCACTTGTAGCCAATCCCATATAAAATAACATTACTAATCAAATCTCCTAAAATTGAAATAACCAGCACCATTGGCCAGAAGAAAATTCCCAAAGATGCCATCATCCCGCAAGCAATGGTCACGCCAGTTCCCTCCACCACCATCAAAGGCAGCATTGCGAAATAGCCGCACTGTCTGAGAAAATAAAGAGTAGTTTGTCCAAGTTGTTCCATATGGCTGAATTATAAAACAGCAGAAAAAATACACAAGTAAAAAATCCTCAGGAATGAGGATTTTTTACTAAAGTTAACCTAACCAGCATTTGGTTAGAAACTCAAATTGTTCATAACAAAATGTTCAGATTGAGGCGTGTTGCTATTCTTTTCAGAAACTCCAGGAACTATTTGATTTGTTTGAGCATCTTGCGCTGTTTTCAAGCTCAACTCAGCTTTCAAAGAAGCGACCTGGCTTTTCAAGTCAGCCACCACCAATAGCACATCTTCAATTGAACTATTACTCAGACCATCGCTTGCTAAGGCCATACCAAAGGCAGAAAAGACACTAACCAAGATAATCGCAAAGATAATTTTTTTCATATTTTTTAAATTTAGCTTTAAAAAGTTAACTTAATATCATAAAGTATAAATGTTTTTTTGTCAAGCGTTTGAACTGATCCGTGCAGCCCTCTTGGCCATGAAAACAAGCTTATGCGCAATTTATGGTCTTGAATAATTCAAAAGTAACTCGGAATTTTTACGAACTTGTTTTCTATTTTGGCCATAGAAGATCCTGTCGGTTCAATGTCTCCAACTTCAGCCGCATTTTTCTTAGAACCATCTTGATTCAGGTCAGAGACACTGAACCGACTCAGAATGCTCGCACCTGCTCGCATCCTTCTCGCGCCCGTCCGATTCTCTCTTATCGCTAGACAAACAAAAATCTCCACTTAGTGCGGAGATTTCTTATTTGTAGCGCTAAGGAGAATCGCTTCTTCGCTCCGCCTCGAAGCTGGGGCGCTACACTCAGAATGCTCG